>CANJJS010000001.1 GCA_947474705.1 Acetobacteraceae bacterium
CAGTGCCGTAATGGCACTCGAAAGCGGGCTCACTGAGCCCCTTTTGGAATTGGACCGTGTTGCGGGCCATCCTGATTCTCCGTCAAATCGCCATTCGTTCATGGTTTGTGCCGGATATTGGGCGGCTGAGGAAGAGGGGTAATCAGGTAGACTTTTAACAATGTCCCGTCGGTGACCATGGTGCTGGCGGCGTCGACGATCGAGCTTCTGGTGTCGTTGACGTAATCGGCGGAGACCAAGGGCCGGGTTTCGTAGCCGAGAATGCCGGCCAGCGGGCCCGCCGCGGCGGTTTCGAACAGGGCGTTCACTTCGTCCACCGTCACCTCGCTCTTCATTTCGAACACGCAATCCGTCAGGCTCGCGTTCAGCACGGGCACCCGCACCGCGTGGCCGTTCAGCTTGCCCGCCAGTTCCGGATAGATCAGCGCGATGGCCGTGGCGCTGCCGGTCGTCGTCGGTTGCAGCGACAGCATCGCCGAACGGGCGCGGCGGAGGTCCTTGTGCGGGGCGTCGGTGACGACGTTGGTGTTGGTGGGGTTGTGGATCGTGGTGATCTGGCCGTGCCGGATGCCGATCGCGTCCTGCAACACTTTCACGACCGGCGCGAGGCAGTTGGTGGTGCAGGAGGCGGCGGTCAGGAGCCGGTGCTCTTCGGGCCGGTAGCGATGGTCGTTGACCCCGACCACGATGTTCAGCGCGCCGCCGTCTTTGACCGGTGCCGCGACGATGGTCCGTTTCACGCCGCCCTTCGCGTAGGCCTCCAGCGGCGCGGACGTGACGAATTTCCCGGTGCATTCCAGCACGATGTCGCAGCCGAGATCGGCCCATGGCACCTCGCCGGGTGTCGCGGCGGCGGAGAACCCGATGCGGCGGTTGCCGATATGCAGCGCCTTGTCGCCGTCGTGGCCGATGGTTTCGTGCCAGCGCCCGTGCACGCTGTCGAATTCCAGCAGATGCGCCGTGGCCGCCGCGCCGCCCTTGAGTTCGTTGACGTGGACGATCTCCAGCCGGTTCGCGCCTCTGGGGTCGGTCGAGGCCCTGTGCACCCCGCCCATCGCCGCGCGCAGGGCCAGCCGTCCTATCCGGCCCATGCCGTTGATGCCGACCCGCATGTCAGTGTCTCCCCGCCAGAACCAGCCCGTCGCCAATTTCGTCCAGCCGCGCCTTCATGGCCAGACGGTCCAGCGACGCGAAGGGCAGGGCGGTGAAGATTTCGATCCGGCGGCGTAGGCTGGCGTAAAGTTCGTTCAGCAGCGCGGATTGCTCGGCGGGCGGGCCGGTGAATTTGGCGGGGTCGGGCAGGGGCCAGGCGCCGGTGACCGGCAGGCCGCCGAAATCGGGACAGACCTGGCCCTCCACGATGTCGCAAAGCGTGATGACGAAATCCATCCGTGGCGCGTTGGGTCCGGTGAAGTCGTGCCAGGACTTGCTGTGAAGCGCCTGGGTATCGTGGCCCAAAGCGCGGAGCTTTTCCAGAACGGCGGGGCGAGGCGCGGACGCGGGCTCGGACCCGGCGGAATACGCCCGGAACCGGCTGCCGCCGATTTTCGTCAGAATGGCCTCCGCCATGATCGAGCGGGCGGAATTTTGGGTGCACAGAAACATCACATTGAACGCGGGGGTCATGACGGACGGCTCCTCGGGGATCGGGGCGAGCAAACCGGTGAGCGCCGACAGGCCGGCGCCACGGGTTTCGGTGAGAAAGACGAGCAGCCGCCGCAAACCTTCCACACGCGCGGCATGGACGATCTGGCGGCCCTGGCGGGTGGACTGCGTCAGGCCCGCGCGTTCCAGCGTGGCGAGATGAAAGGACAGCGTCGAAGGCGCGACGCCGAGCCGGGTCGCGATCTCGCCGGCGCCCAGGCCCGTCGGCCCCACCGCCAACAGCATCCGAATCAGTTCCAGCCTTGTCTCCTGGGCCAGGGCGGCCAGCGTGGCGACGGCGTCTGTTAATTCCATGTTTCCAGTTTGATGGAAATATCTGGCGCCAGCAAGCGGGATCGCGCGATCGTTTCGTGACGGAGCGGCTTGGGGGGAACGATACCAATGGTCTGAAAGGCTGACTCTTGCCTCTCCCCGTCACGGCCGACGCGATCGGGCCATCGGGAGCGGCAGGGCGGTTCGGCGAATGGCCCGTTGGGTGGGGGGAAGCGTATTGGCGGCGGCCAGGCAAAACAGCTCCGTTTGAGGCACGCACCGCCGCACCGTCGTGATGGGCGCCGAAGGGGGACTATCCATGTCTTTTGTTTGTCCGTCCCCGAAAATCGCGGATGGTCCGCCTTCCCGCCCTCTATCGAGGAGAGGGCGGGCCATTTGTCGATCTTTCGGATCCCTGGTAGGGAGAAACATCTGTTTGCCCGCGCATGTCGCCGGGCGGCCCGATATCCGCCGGTTTGCCTCGCGCGGTTTTGGGGGGCAGGGGAGGCGGCTGTGCCAGAAATCCCGACCGAACTGAGGTCGCGTATACGCTGGCGGATCGCCGCGACCGTCGTTGTGGGGACCATCGCGGCATTTGTCGCCGCCACTCGCCTCACGGGCTCCGAGATCGCGTGGGTGCTCGCGCTCGGCGCTGTGGCGGGCGGCGTCAGGCTGGCCGTGGGGGGATGTGGCGGATCGCCGGTTCAAGGCAGCGGACCGAATGAGAGATATGCGGGTCGCGTCACGCGCGGTGTATTCGGCTATGTGCCAGGATCGCTCCCAACGGGCCTTATTGGTCCGTGGGTCGCTGATCCTCGTGTCCTCCGCCGTGGGGCGATTGCCGTCGTCGAGGAGAAAGGCTTTCTCGGTCTGGCCAAGCGCCTGTTCCCGCGGGCCGTATTTCAGTTCCAGATCGGTGAGCAAAATCAACGCGAAGGGTTCCGGGCGCTGCTCGCGGGCGAACCCGCCACGACCGGGTCCCCGCGCGCCGCGAGTCCCAGGTGTCCCGTTGGTGGAGCGGACGGCGTTTATAATACACCGGTCCTGGCGCGCGGCGCCGGAACGAGGTCGGGTTTCGCCCGGCCGGCGTGGCCCCGCGGTCTGGCCCCGCGGAGGCGGGTGTTAAAGTAATGTCCGATCCTTTTCTTCTTGTCTTCGCGACAATTCAGTCAGTTCCATGTTATGGAACGCCGCGAAATCGATCGGTTTCGCGGTGGGGCACGCGGGTGCCTCCGCGCCCGTATTCGCGGACCTTTTCGGGGCTCAGCCGCATGGCCCGCGCACAGGACAGTGCGTAAGGCGATGGTCAGTTAAGGTATGGAAGTCGTGTAATGCGGCGTTGCCGGTTTCGGGGACTTCCGGATCCGCGAAACAGGCCGCGAACCGGTTTAAGCGAACCTCCAGGGATGAATTTGACATCAAAGAGGGAGAGAATCCCGACAGTCGAGAGGATTCGAAGCGCGATTCGCCTGGGAGGTCGAGCGGAAAAGCTCGCAACCCTGAGTTGAAGCCGCTAGGATTGGCGCGGTTCGCACCGAAAGGTCCCGTCATGCCCGATCGCCAGAAAATCGCCCTCGCCGGCAAGGAGTTCGAAATTGTTTCCGAGGAAGAGGCGGAGAAGTCCGAGGGCGTTATTTGCATGCCCTGGAGCACCGAGAGCTATTTCGACGACGACGTCAAAACCGTTTGTTTCAGTTGCGGTCAGGCCATCCGGCACCGGCCGACGGCACCGAAGCGGCCGCCGAAAATCTGCATCGCCTGCGCGCCGGACTGGGTAAGCGCGACCCGGCATTGATGGGGGCGTTCGCCTGGACCGCGCGGTCCAGGCGAAGCGAGGTTCAGCGTGCCATGCCCTGCGCGCCCGCGGGCACGTCGTAGAAGGCCAGTGTCATCGCGACGCTGCTGTAATGGCCCATCAGCGTGATGACGTCGGTGATCCCCACATGGTCCAGCGCCGCGACCGCGCGGTCGAACAGGCCCTGTCCGACCCAACGGCCATTGGTCAGCGCGATCGCCATTTCGTAGACCACCTGCTCGCGCGTGTCGTCGAAGGACGTGTGGATGCCGGCGAGGATGGCGTCCACTTTCATCGGGTCGAGGCCGACCTGCTTGCCGCGGCGCTCGTGCGCCCAGGTGGGGTAGTCGGAACGGAATTTGGAGGTGACGACGCAGACGGCGATCTCGCGCTCGCGTTCGGTCAGGGAATATTTGCCGGCGTGGAAATGTCCGCCGAACGGACCCACGACCTTCGCGAGTTTCGGGTTATGGATCCAGATTTTGCCTGGGCCGGGCAGTCCGCCCCGGCTTTCCAGCATCGATTCGTAGCCCTCTTTCTGTTCCGGCGTCATTTTGTCGACGGGAATTTCGGCATAGCGGCCGAATGTCGGCGTATCGGACATGGGTGTTTCCTTTCCTGGCGTGTCTCCCGGCACATGGCGCTTCAGGCGGCGGCGCGAGTCAAGCGTCCCCGCGCGTTTTTCATGCGTTACGTGCCGCCGCGGTCTCCGGGTTCACAAGCGGAGGCCCGTCGCATAGTAAGAGCCGGTCTCGAACAGGAGGAAATCTATGGCGGGTATCATGGAAGGGAAGGTCGCGGTCGTGACCGGTGCCGGCGGCGGCATTGGGCGCGAGATCGCGATCATGATGGCGAAGTCCGGCGCGAAGGTGATTGTCGCCGATATCGGTGCCTCGCTGACGGGCGAGGGCGGGTCGGCCAGCCCGGCGGAGCAGACCAAGGCGCTGATCGAGCAGAATGGCGGCGTGGCGGAGATTTGCACGGAGTCCGTGGCGGCGTGGGGCTCGGCGCAGAAGATCGTGCAATCCGCGATGGATCATTTCGGCCGCATCGACGCCGTCGTGAACAACGCGGGCATTCTTCGCGACGTGATCTTCCACAAGATGACCGAGGACGACTGGTTGTCGGTCATCTCGGTGCATCTGAACGGCAGCTTCTTCGTGTCGCGCGCCGCGGCGGAACATTACCGCAAGCAGGAGAGCGGCACGTTTGTGCATATCTCCAGCACGTCCGGTCTGATCGGCAATTTCGGCCAGGCGAATTACTCGGCGGCGAAGCTGGGGATCACGGCGCTGTCGAAGTCGATCGCGCTGGACATGGCGCGTTACGGCGTGCGGTCCAACTGCATCGCGCCCTTCGCGTGGAGCCGGATGACGCAGTCGATCCCGGCCTCGACGCCGGAACAGCAGGCGCGGCTGGCGAAGATCCAGGCGATGACGCCGGACAAGAACGCGCCGATGGCGGTGTTCCTTTCGTCCGACGCGGCGAAGGATGTGACGGGCCAGGTGTTTGGCACGCGGATGAACGAGATCATTCTGTTCAGCTCGCCGCGCCCGGTCCGGATCGTGCACAAGGCCGATGGCTGGACGCCGGAGGATTGCGCGGCGGTGGCGGCGCCGGCGTTGAAGTCGGCGTTCATGCCGCTGGATCGTTCCGGCGAAGTGTTCAGTTGGGATCCCGTCTGATTCTTGCAAACGGGCCGCGGTTTCCGCCGCGGCCCATCCGTTCGATCAGGTATCGGCCAGCGCGGTGAGAATGTGGTTGCGGGTGGCGATGTCGCCTTCCGCGTGCACCGGTTGGATCGCGACATGGGTGGCGCCCGCCGCGAAATGGGCGCGCAGGCCTTCTTTCACTTTGTCGGCGCTGCCCCACAGGCACATTTGATCGATGAAGTTGTCCGACCCGCCGTTGGCGAGGTCGGCTTCGGTGAATCCGATCCGCAGGAAGTTATTTCGATAGTTGTCGAGCGTCATGTAACGCTCGAGTTCCTTGCGTCCCAGCGCGCGGGCTTTAACCGGATCGGTTTCCAGTGTGACTTTCTGCTCGATCGCGCACCATTTGTTCGGGCCGAGAATTTTCGCGGCCTCGGCCGTGTGGCGCGGGTTGGTGTTGTAGGGAAGGGCGCCTCTGGTTAGTTCGCCTGAGAGTTTCAGCATCAAGGGGCCCAGCGCGGCGACGGCGAGGGGGAAATTGTCCGCGCCGGCCTCGTTATGGTTGATGGCTTTCAGGTAGCGGCGCATCGCGGGGATGGGTTTTTCGTAGGTGTGGCCGCGCAGGCCCTCGACCATCGGCGGGTGGCTGACACCGAGACCGAGAATGAAGCGGTTGTCGTGCAACTGGTTCAGCGTGATCATGCCGCGGCGGGACGTAAACGCGTCGCGGGCGTAGATGCTGGCGATCGAGCTGCCGATTTTTAGTTTCGACGTGTAGGACAGCATGTAGCTGGCGACGGAGAAGGATTCGTACCCGCGCGATTCAGGATACCACAGTGTATCGTATCCCAGACGTTCGACGGTCGTGACGAATTCCTTGATTTGCGCGGGTCCGCCCATTTTGTCGGGGGAATACCAGGCGCCGAGGCGGCCGAGTTGCATGATGAGGTCTCCGGTTTCGGTGGGTGAGGGGGGTGTACCCCGTGTCATGGCCGGGCTTGTCCCGGCCACCGGACGCGGCATGATGGTGGGCGTTGTGCCGCTGACCGGTCCCCGGGACGAGCCCGGGGATGACGGAGGGGAGAGGGGGTCATGACAACGAGGAAGAATCCGCGACGATGACGCCGTTTGCGGCCATGCGGGCGATGTCGGATTCGGAAAAACCAGCGGATGCCAGAATTGCCGCGTTGTGCTCGCCCATTTTCGGTGGCTGGCGGACGATGCCGGGCCGCTGGCGGTCGCCGAATTCCATGGGCAGCGCGGGCAGGCCGACGATCTTGCCGTCGCCGCCACCGAAACGCGAGACATAAACATCCAGCAGCCCGCCGGTCGCGAGCAAATGCGGATCGACGAACATGTCCTTGGGCTGGCCGACCGGCGCCCATGACACGTTGCAGCGTTCGCACCGGGCTTCGACTTCGGGTTGGGGGTATTCGAGGAGTTCTTCTTGTAATGCCGGAATAAGCCAGGCGCGTTCCAGCAGCCGGGTTTCGTTGGTGGCGAGGCGTGGATCGGCGGCGAGTTCCTGAAGCCCGAATTCCTCCACGAAACGCGTCCATTGACGATCGGAGGTGACGCCGATGAAGAGTTGTCCTTCGCCGGCCGTTTTAAAAACTTCGTAGACGGCCCATGCGCCGCGCCGCGCGGGCATGGGGCGGGCTTCGAGGCCGGTGGCGGCCATGCCGGCCATATGGGTGCTCATGAGAAAGGCGGCGCTTTCGAACAAGGCGCTGCTGACGCGTTGGCCTTTGCCGGTCTGGTCGCGTTCGCGGAGCGCGGCCTGCGCGGCGACGACGCCGAAGACCGCGCCCATGATGTCGATAACGGAGGCGCCGGCGCGGAGGGGCTGGCCGATCGGTCCGGTCATCCAGGCGAGACCGGTCTGGAATTGCACGACTTCGTCCAGCGCGGGCCGGTTCTCGTAGGGACCGGCGAGATAGCCTTTCAACGCGAGATAAATGAGGCGCGGGTTATGCGGTGCGAGGTGCTCGTAGCCGCAGTTCAGCCGTTCCATCGTGCCGGGGCCGTAATTTTCCAGCACGATGTCGGCGGTCGCGGCCAGGCGGTGCATCGCCGCCTGGCCCTCCGGGTTTTTCAGATCGATGGCGATGCTGCGCTTGTTGCGGTTGAACGCGGCGAAGAACCCCGCGCCGAAACCGCCGAGACGCCGCGTATGATCGCCGTTGGGCGCGGGCTCGACCTTGACGACATCGGCGCCGAGCTCCGCGAACAGCAGGCCGGCGGTCGGCCCCATGACGGTGTGAGTGAATTCGAGAACTTTTAGTCCCGCCAAGGGCCGAGCCGACATCAGGCGGCCATCCGCCGGAACGCGTCCAGGCTGCCCGCGTGGATCAGTTCGCCCGGAAGCTGATGGCCGACGATTTCTTCCGCCATACGGCCCACTTCGATCAGCTTGTCGAGATCGACGCCCGTGGAAATGCCCATTTCCTCGCACAGCATGACCAGTTCCTCGGTGCAGATATTGCCCGCCGCCTTGGGTTGTCCGGCGAAGGGGCAGCCGCCCAGCCCGCCGACGGTGGAATCGAAG
The DNA here is from genome assembly GCA_947474705.1 of Acetobacteraceae bacterium. Classification (GTDB taxonomy): domain Bacteria; phylum Pseudomonadota; class Alphaproteobacteria; order Acetobacterales; family Acetobacteraceae; genus Rhodopila. The sequence continues at coordinate 7,913 of CANJJS010000001.1, forward strand.
CGTGTCACGCCCATTTTCATGCCGGCATGGGCGTTGGCCACGGCGAGGCCGCGGGTGTCGTGCAGATGGAGCGAGATTTTCATGTCGGGCCAACGCTCGCGCACCGCGCCGACGGTGCGTTCGATGCGGATGGGGGTCGCCCATCCCATGGTGTCGGCGAGGGAGAAGAGTTCGATTTTCGAACCGGTTTCCTCGGCGATTTTCATGCCGTCTTCCAGGGTGGAGATCACGGTCGCGGGGGAGATGTCGCCCTGGTAGTTGCAACCGAAAGCGGCCATGACGCCGACGCGGAGCACGGGAATGCCGTAGGACAGGTGCATCTCGGCGTGACGCTTCATCGCCGCGATGTTTTCCTCCGGCGTGCGGTTCAGGTTCTTTTTGGTGAAGCCGGCGGAGGCGGTCAGCGAGATCGAGCCCGTGATGGTCAGACGGTCCTTGAATTTGAGGGCGCGGTCGAGGCCGTTGCCGTTGAAATAAAGTCCCGTGTATTCGACGCCGGGTTTCGGGGTGAAGCCGGCGGCCACGGCCTCCGCGTCGGCCCACCCGGGCACGACGCGGGGGGAGACGAAGGAGCAGGCCTGAATGTGGTGCAGGCCGGTTTCCGACAGCGCGTCGATCAGGCGGATTTTATCGGCGCTGGAGATCGGGCCGGGTTCGATCTGAAAGCCTTCGCGCGGGCCTTCCTCGTGGATTTCGACGGATTTCGGCAGGTCGGACATGGTTCGGGCCCTTTTTTCGAAGTTGGGGGTCAGATGGTTTTGGCGGTTTTGAAGCCGGCGATGTCGGTTTCGGAATAGCCGAGTTCGGTCAGAATTTCGTTGTTATGCTGCCCGAACATCGGCGGCGGGCGGTCCACTTTTGGACCGTTATGGGCGAATTTGAAGGCGGCGACAGGCACGGTGAACGACCCAGTCACGCCCGGCGCGGTTTCGTGTTTGTGCAGAAATCCACGGCTGGCGATCTGCGGGTCGGCCAAGGCCTCGCCCATGGTGCGGACGCGAGACGCCGGGACGTGACGTTCCTGGAACCAATCCTCCCACTCCGCCGCGGTGCGGGTCAGCATCAGCTCCGTCAGCACCTGGGTTTCGTTGGCGTAATCGTCGTGCCGCTCGTCGTTGGTTTTCTTCACCAGATCGGGCCGCTCGATCGCCCGCCACAACCGCGCCTGCTGGCGCAGGTTGGAGGCGCCGATCATCAGCATCCCGTCCTTGGTCTGATACGCCTGGCTCGTCGCATGCGCCATTTTGTTGCCCGAGGGCTTCGGGTGCACGCCATTCCGCAAATACCCCGTCGCGAGACTCGCCTGAAGCATCAACGCGACATCCAGCATCGCCATATCGATGCGCTGGCCCATGCCCGTGCGCTCCCGCTGGAACAAGGCGGCCGACAGCGCATAGGCGCCCATCGTTCCCGTCGCGTAATCGATCGCCGGGGCGCCGATCTTGATTGGGTTTTCCGTCGGCGAACCGGTGCTGGCCATGATCCCCGAGGTCGACTGGATCACGTGATCGTAAGCCGTGCGTTCCCGCTTCGGCCCGCCCTGCCCAAAGGCGGAAAACGACGCATAGATCAGCTTCGGATTGATCTTTCGAAGATCCTCGTAGCCTAGACCCAGAGCCTCGAACGCGCCGGGCCGGTAATTTTCCACCAGGACATCCGCCGTCGCCACCAGCTTCTTCAGGATTTCGCGGCCCTGCTCCGACTTCAAATTCAGCGTGATCGCCCGCTTGTTGGAGCCCTGAGTCAGAAACCCCGTGCCCATGCCAGCGTGATTAAGAACGTTGTCGGTGCCGGAATCCCGGCTTTGATCGGGATCGCTCGGGTCTTCCACTTTGATCACGTCCGCGCCCATCAACCCCAACTGATAGGCCGCGAACGGACCCGCCAGCACATGGGTGATGTCGATGACGCGGATGCCTTCGAACGGGCGTTGCATGACGGCTCCTCCAGATTTCCGGGCGGGAAGGTGCTACCTTGCCCCGGTGCCGTCAACGGGCTTGGATGGATGGGGAGGCGCCGGGGCTCTGCCCCGGACCCCGCGAGGGGCTTTGCCCCTTCGAACCTCACCAGGGCGGGGGCCCTGGACCCGTTTAATGGGGGAGGTGAAGCAGGGGGGCCTACTCGGACGTTGAAACGTCTTCGATGGCCCCCCTGCTTCACCTCCCCCAAAAGAATGGCATCCAAGGCCCTGCCTTGGCGGGGTCGAGGGGCAGCGCCCCCGTGGGGTCCGGGGCAAAGCCCCGGCGTCTCCCCATCGTCCAAACCCGAGGAGGAATCCATGCCAGTCGATCTGAAAATCGAAGGCGCCGTCGCCAAGGTCATCTTGAACCGGCCCGAACGCCTGAACGCTCTGACCTGGGAAATGCGCCAGCAACTGCGCGAGCATTTTTCCGAATTACGCTTCAACGACGCCGTCCGCGCCATCATCGTCACGGGCGAGGGCCGCGCCTTCTGCACGGGCGCCGATGTCGGCGGCATGGAGCGCAAGGAACTCCGCGGCGAGCGCGAGAAGCTGCAACAGGGCAGCCATTCCTACATGCGGGTGCTGACGGCGATCGAAAAGCCGGTGATCGCGGCTGTCCGTGGGCCGACCGTGGGCATCGGCTGGAGCATCGCGATGGCCTGCGACATGATTGTCGCGTCGGAGACCGCGCGGTTCTCGCAGATTTTCCGCCGGATCGGCCTCGCCCCGGATGGCGGGGCGATCTGGTTTCTGTCGAAACGGATTGGCATCGCGCGGGCGAAGGAGCTGGTGTTCACGGGCCGGTTCGTGGACGCGCAGGAGGCTTTGTCCTGGGGTCTCGTGAATTCCGTGGTGCCGGACGGGGATCTGATGGCGAAGGCGGAGGAACTGGCGGCCGATCTCGCGTCGGGTCCGACCTTCGCGTTCGGGATGGCGAAGAAGATGTTCTCGATGGCGAACAGCACGTACGAGGATTTTCTCGATGTCGAGAGTCTCGTGCAGCCGCAGTTGGGCCAGACCGCCGATCATAAGGAAGGCGTCGCGGCCTTCAAGGAAAAGCGTCAGCCGAAGTTTCAGGGGCGCTGAGACGCGGTCCCGGCCTGGACGATCCAGGCCGGGCCTCGCGACGCGTCAGGTCACCCGCACGACGGGCGACGGAATGCTCTCGATCATCACGTTGATGCAGGCCGGTTTCCCGCTGGCCAGCGCGCGTTCGACGGCGCCCGCGATGTCGGACACTTTCGTCACCAGTTCGCCATGTCCACCCATGCCCGCGACCGCCAGATCGTAGCGGGTCGGATCGAGCTCGCACCCAAAGGTCCGGTTCGGACCGTAGTCGCGCACCTGCAAATTATATTCCGCGTTCCAGCGGCAATCCGTGCCGACGACCGCGATATACGGCAGGTTCAGCCGCACGGCGGTCTCGAATTCCGACATATGGAACCCGAACGTTCCGTCCCCGAGCACCGCGAAAATCGGCGCCGATTTTTCCACCGCGCGCGCCCCGCCCGCCATGGGCAAAGACGAACCGATGGAGCCGGTGACGCCGTTGATCATCCTCCGCGGATTCGGCAGCATCGCCTGGCCCCATTGGGCGAACTCGCCGCCGTCGCAGATGAGAACCGTGTCCGGGTGGCGATCGACATAGGGCCGCAGCGCGGTGAACAATTCCGCCGGGTGTAGTTTTCCTTCGGTCTTCGACGTCATCGTGCCCCAGTCCGCCGGCCGCTTCCGCATTAAACCGTGCGCGGTCTCCAGCCAGGCGCGATCCCGGCCCGACCCAAGCCGCATCAGCTTCTGCGCCGCGGGCATCGTGTCGGCCAGGCAGCCGAATGCGAAGCGCGCGCCCAGTTCCCGCGCGGCACGGTCCAGCAGCGCGCCAGAGGGATCGATCGCGACAAACGCCGCCGCCGGATTCACCGGTGCTCCGCCCAGTTTCAGGGTGAAGTCGAGCGCCTTGCCCAGAAGCACGATCAAATCGGCCTGCCGCGCGACCTCCGCGAAATTGCCGGCCGAGGCATCGTTAAACCCGCGCACCGAATCCATGATGACGGTGGGCACGCCCAGCGTCGCTTCCAGCCGGTCGCGGATCGCGTGCCCGGTGCGGTTGGCGAAGCGTGGCGCGGCAAGAATCAGCGGCTTTTTCGCCTCCCCGATCATCGACAGTATCGCCCTCGCGGCCGCGTCGTGCAGCGCGATGGGCCTGTCGGAAAAATCGCTGGCGGAGGGCCAGACCACCGCCTCTTCCGGCACGCTGGCGTCCAGAATGTCGGACGGCAGGCTGAGATGCACCGGGCCCGGACGGCCGGAGGTGGCGAGGCGGATGGCTTTGGCGACATCCATGCCCACGGTCGCCGTGTTCGTGGCCATCCAGGACGCCTTGGTCACCGGCGCGGCCATTTCGACCTGCTTCAGTTCCTGAAAGCCGCCGCGGCCCAATTGATCTGTTTCGGTATGGCCCGACATCAGCACCATCGGCGATTCCTGGCCAAGGGCGGTGAACAGCGCGCCGACCGCGTTGGCGTGGCCGGGACCGCCGGTGACCCAGGCGATGCCGGGCTTGCCGGTCAGGCGGCCGAAGGCGTCGGCCATGTGCACCGTCGCGGCCTCGTGCCGCACATGCGACAATTCCAGCTTGCTGTCGATCGCCGCGTCGAACAACGACATGATGTGGTTGCCGGACAGCGTGAAAATCGTCGTGTGACCGGCCCGCTCCAACGTCTTGATGACGATGTCGGCGCCGCGCAGAGTCGTTGCCATTTGGTCTCTTCCCCCCAGAAAAAGTCCGGGGGGCCGAAGCCCCCCGTTTCGGAGCCGATCAGATCGGATCCCAGGCATAAACGTCGCGGGTCCGTTCCAGCGGCGTGAAGGCCTTCTCCACCGCCGGCAGCCAATGCTCGGCCAGCTTCTCGGGGTTCCAGCCATCGGGCCGCGCCATGATGCGGATCGGGCGAGGCTGGTTGTACAGGTAGATTTCGTTGCCACGAACACCGAAAATCTGACCCGACACATTCGCCGCCGCGTCGGTCCCGAGGAACGCGATCAACTGCGCGATGTGATCCGGACGGGTCCGTTGCGCGCGCGCCGCGAGCTGCTCTTCCGTCTGGCCGGGCACCGTTTCGATCATGCGGCTGAACGCATGCGGCCCAATGCAGTTGGACCGGATGTGGTAGCGCTGCATGTCCATCGCGATGTTGCGCGACAGGCCGGCGATGCCAAGCTTGGCGGCGCCATAGTTCACCTGGCCCACGGATCCGATCAGACCGGACGTGGACGTGATGTGAACGAAACAGCCGCTCTCCTGCTTACGGAAATGCGTCACCGCCGCGCGGCTGACATAGAAGGCGCCATAAAGATGGACCTTCATGACAGCGTCGAATTCTTCCGGAGACATATAGTGGAACATGCGGTCGCGCAGAATGCCCGCGTTGTTCACGACCATATCGATACGCCCGAACGTATCCACCGCCTGCTTCACCATCGCCTGGGCGTCGTCCCAGCTCGCGACCGATCCGCCATTCGCGACCGCGCGGCCCGCGCCATGCGCCTGCGTGATCTCCGCGACAACGCGCGCGGCCGGCCCATCGTCCTGACCTTCGCCCGTCACGCTCGCGCCGACGTCGTTGACAACGACCTGCGCGCCATTCGCGGCCAGAGCGATCGCGGTCGCGCGGCCAATCCCGCCACCCGCGCCCGTGACGACGGCGACCTTGCCATCCAACATACCCATTTGCGTTTTCCTCCTTAACAATCGGAACGGCGGGGAGAATGCGTCAGGACGGGTCCCGTGTCATCCTCCCCCAGCCGCGGGGTCAGATCCCGTTGCCGTGCATGAAATAATGGATCGCCTGCGCCATCGTCCCCGGCGTCTGAACGGAGGCGAAATGGCCGGTGTTCAACTCCAGAAATTCCGCGCCGGGAACCTGCTTCGACATCGGCTCGATCGCCGAAGGCGGCCGCAACGAATCGTGACGGCCCGCGGTAAGAAGCGCCGGACACGCGACTTTCGACAACTCGCCCGTGATGTCGTTGTTCGCGAGCATCCGGTTGATCGCCGCGAAACTCTGGGGGTCGTTGCCCAACCAGCGCGCGCGGAATGCCTCGAACACCGCCTGGTTGTGGCGGACAACCGGCGGATACGACGCGGCGAGGCTGGTCTCCACCACGCTCCGCATGCCCCCGGCCTCCACCGACGCGGCGCGATCCAAAGACGCCTGCCGCCGGTCCGGCGCCGCGCCCGTCGCGGGCCCGTGCAACACCAGCGCGCCGGCACGGTCGGGATACCGAACGGCGAAATGCATGGCGATCGCGCCGCCCACGGCGATGCCGGCGAGCCCGACCTTGCCCTGAATATTCAGCGCATCGAGCAAGCCCTTGATATCGTCGGCCATGTCGTCCCAGGACACCGTACCCTGGATTTTCTCCGACAATCCGGCCCCGCGCGTATCGAACCGCAGCACGCGGCGGCTGTTGTTCAGCCCCCCCAACCCCTGGTCCCAACTGTCCAGCGTCCCGCCCATTTCATGGACCAGGACCAGCGTCGAGGCGCCGCTCCCGGTCAGGTCGTAGCGCAGCCCGACCCCGTTGACTTCGATCCAGTTCATGGTGAACGCTCCTGTTTCATCCCTGCCGCCAGCCTAAACCGGGCGGCTGTTTTCGTGAAGGTTCGCCCGATGTCCGCTCCGATGATTTTGCACTGGTCGCCGCGTTCTCCTTACGTCAGGAAAACGATGATCGCGGTGCACGAGATGGGGCTTGCCGACCGTATCCGCACCGTGCGCACCGTTGTCGGCGGCACCACGCCGCACGCGGAACTCATGACGATCAATCCGCTGGGGAAAATTCCCACTCTCGAAGTTGGCGACGGCACCGTTCTCTACGACTCGCCCGTTGTCATCGAATATTTGGACGGGCTGCACGACGGCCCGAAACTCTTTCCGGCGTCCGGTCCCGAACGATGGACCGCGCTCCGCCGTCATGCCTTGGGTCAGGGGATGCTGGACGCGTCTTTGGCGCTGCTGTCCGAGGGGTTCCGTCCCGCCGAACGGCAGTCGGAACCGCACAAAGATCTCTGGCGCGCCAAGGTCCGGGCCTGTCTCGACGCCCTGGAAACAGAGGCGGACTCGCTTGCCGCCGGCGCCTTCACCGTTGGTCATCTCGCGATCGGCGTCGCGCTCGCTTATCTCGATTTCCGGTTTGGCGAAGTGGCCTGGCGCACCGGGCATCCGAAGCTGGCGGCCTGGCACGAGTCCTTCAATGCGCGCGCCTCGGTATTGGCGAATCCGGTGGTGGACGACCGCTGATCGCCGCGCGCGAAGCGGGTGTGCGGGTGGGTTGTCGCGCCCAAAATTTGTTTTTATCGTCGCTTCAGAGGGCCAGCAACTGCCTGCTCGATGCCGGGCCGCGGCGATTGAACTCTGTCATGGCAGCGCGCGAGGCCGCCAGACGAACCCGTGCGTAACGCGATAACTGAACGGCATTCGGGAGAAACCGCACATGGCCACGATTACCGTTACCGGCACGACGATTTCGACGATTGTGAGTCTGGATGCCACCAACAACGTACTGACGGTGTCAGGGACCGGAACCATCTCCGTTGCCTCCGATGCCGTGTATGGCACTTCGAAGGTCGCCGGTACCGTTCTGAATTCCGGAAAGATCGTTTCCACGGGGCTGAGCAGCAACGGGGTGCATCTGGTGGGTGGCGGAACCATCACCAACAACAGCGGGGCGACCATTCAAGGCGCCTTTGGCGTCTCGTCGTATATTAACGCCACCACCGCGGCCGCCTCTCTGACCGTGGTCAATGCCGGTACGATCCTGTCGAGCGGCGCGACCGCCGCCGCCAGCTCCTTTGTTGGGATCGGTGCTTTCGTGGCCGGCGGCGGAGCCCTTACCAATCTGTCCGGTGGCGTGATTCGGGGCGATTACGGGATTTACGGCGGGACGACGACTTCCCAGTTCGTCAACACCGGCTCGATCGCCGGGACCAGTTGGATGGGGGTTTGGATCAATGGCGGCGGCACGCTCACCAACAACGCGGGTGGGGTCATCGTTGGCGGCACCCGCACCGGGGCCGGAGCTTACGGCGGATTCGCCGCGGGTGTTCACTTAAAAAGTGGCGGCCTGATCGCGAACCAGGGGCAGATCACCGACGCCGCTGCCGCGGGCGTGGGCATTTCGTTAAGCACCGGCGGCACGATCTCCAACACCGGCACGGGCTATGTACTGGGCAACTCCGGCGTCATCGTGACCGGCGGCGGAGCGACGATCGCCAATGCGGGCACGATCAAGGGGTCTGGCGGCGTCGGCGTGTCGCTGGCCACGGGCGTGACCAATCGGGTGATCGCAAGCCCAGGGGCGGTGTTCGTGGGGACGGTGAACGGAGGGACGGCGTTGAACGCGACGCTGGAACTCGCCTCCAGCGCCTCCGCCGGCACGATTACCGGACTCGGATCGAGCTTCAAGAATTTCGGCACGGTGACGTTCGACACCGGGTCGAAATGGACGGTCGTCGCCTCCTCGGCCGCGGCCCCGTCTTATACGTTTGTTGGCTTTGGGGCCGGCGATACGATCGATATTTCCGGCTTTACCGCGACCAACATCGGCTCGGCCGCCGCTGGGTCGTCGGTGACGCTCAGCAATGGCGGCGCGACGGAAGTGTTGAAATTCTCGGGCGCTGTTGGCGGCGGGTTCAACATCGCCACCGCGATCGTGAACGGCGCCACCGTGACGCAGGTGACCACGGTCTGCTTCTGCCGCGGCACGCGCATCCTGACCCCCGATGGCGATGTCGAAATTCAGAATTTGCGTCCCGGCGATCTGGTCGCGACGGTGGGCGCCGATTCGCCGCGCGCGATCGTCTGGGTCGGCGCGGGCAAGGTCCTGGCGACCCGCGGCCGCCGCGGCCCGCAAACCCCGGTTATCGTCCGCAAGGGCGCGCTGGCGGACGGGGTGCCGGGCCGCGACCTGCGGGTCACCAAGGCGCACGCGCTGTTGTTCGACGATATCCTGGTGCCCGTCGAGTTCCTGGTGAATCACCGCTCCATTCTCTGGGACGATCAGGCGCAGGAAGTCGAGATTTATCACATCGAACTCGAAACGCACGACGCGATCTTCGCCGAAGGCGCGCCCGCCGAAACGTTTCGGGACGACGGCAATCGCTGGATGTTTCAGAACGCCCATGAGAGGGAAACGCGTCCACCGGAGGTCCCTTGCTTCCCGGTGCTGACCGGCGGACCGGAGGTCGATGCGATCTGGACCCGGCTGCGCGATCGCGCGGGGCTTCGGGACATCGCGCTGACGGACGACGCCGATCCGCATCTGATCGTCGATGGGCAACGCATCGACGCCACCCACCGCGCCGGCCCGAACCTGGTGTTCGACATTCCGTTTTTTCCCGAAACGATTCGGATCGCCTCGCGCGACGCCGTGCCGGCGGAACTCGGGATCGCCCGCGATTCGCGCTCTCTCGGCCTCGCCCTTCGCCAGATCGCCATCCAATTGGGCCGCAATCGCGCGAGCTTCGCCGCCGACGATCCCCGCCTGTCCGAAGGGTTTCACGAATATGAGGCAGACGAGGATATCCGTTGGACCGCGGGCGACGCGGCCCTCCCGCCCGCCATGTTCGCCGCCCTGGGTTTGGGCCCGCTCACGGTCGTGTTGACGCTCGGCGCTTCGACGCGATATCGGGATTTTGGGGAAACCGCCGCCGGACGGGCGGCATAGGCGTCCCCCGCCTCGGCTGGGCTGTCGTTTGAAGCTGAACGACAGCCTTTTTCCGCGATGGCCGGCCTGTCCCTGGCGGGCGCGGATATTTTGTATCGGTATCGAAATTATTTCCGATATTCATGCGAAATTTCGCGAGGCAGCGTGAAAATCGGCGTGATCCGGGACGCCGGGCGATGGACCAGCCTTTTCGCCTGCCCCTCAAAGCCCCGAATGCCCAAACACCGCCCGCAACAGCGCGAACAACACCCCCCCCACGACGAACCCCACCAAAGTCCCGTTCATCCGTACATATTGCAGGTCCTTCCCAACCCGCAGCTCCAACCGGTCCACGATCGTCTCCGTGTCCCATCCCCCCACCACCTGGGCGATAAACCCCGACAACGTCTCCCGCGCAGACGGCAACAATTCCGCGACCACCCCCGCGAACGCCGTCTCGATCCGCGCGCGAGTCCCCGGATCCGTGGCCAGCATCGCCCCCAAATTGGTCAGAGCGCCTTCGATATAAGCGACCGTCCGCCCGTTCGGCCGCGCCGCGTCGGCCTCCAGCGCCAGCCGCAGGCGCGCCCAAACGTCCCAGATCCAGGCCTGCACCGTTTCGTGCGCCACCACCCGCCGCACCGCCGCGCCGATTTCCGCCGCGCGCTTCGGGTCCTCCTCCATCCGGATAATCTCCCGCCGGATCCACTCGTCGAACGCCTCCCGTAATTCCGAGCCGTCCGGACTCATTTTATCCAACTCGGTGTTGATCGTCGTCAGCACCCGCCGGGCAATCGAGGCCCCCAACGCCCATCCGATCAGCCGCCCGCCCTGTTCGCGCACCCGCTCCTCGATGGCGCGCCGAAGCGTTTCCTCCTGCGCGCTCAACAGAATTTTCAGTTGCTCCAGGATAAACCCGAACACCTCCTGGTGCCGCCCGCCTTCCACCAACCCGCGCATCGCCCGCGCCACGACCATGCCCGCGCCCGGACCGCCGAGCACGAGCGGAACGATCCGGCTCGCGACACGCCGGGCACGCCCGTCCTCCACCGTCGCCAAAATGCGGGGCAACAGCGCCGCCAGCGTCGCCGCCGCGGGCTTGGCGGAGGCGGGATCGGCGAGATACCGGGCCAGAATCCCCGGAACATCCAACCGCGCCAGCACACCCGCGACTTCCTTCGGCGTGATGACATGATTGGCCACGAAGTTGCCCAACGCCCGGCCGAGCCGCTCTTTCTGCTTCGGGATAATCGCCGTGTGAGGGATCGGAATTCCCAGCGGATGGCGAAAAAGCGCCGTAACCGCGAACCAATCGGCGATCCCCCCCACGAACCCGGCCTGCGCCGCCGCCCGCAGGAGGTCGGTCCATTCTCCTGGAGGCAGCCAGTACGAGCCCAGGACGATCCCGCCCATCAGGATCAGGAGAAAACTGGCGAAGGCCTTGTGGCGGCGCAATTCGCGTCGGTCATGGGCGTCGGGGCCCGGTGCGCCTGTGTCGATCTGGGTCATGCCGGAAAGATAGGGTGCCTCGATGCCATGCGCACGCCCTCCGTTCGAAATCTCGTGGCGGCCGTGAAACCGCGAGGCGATTTGGGACACGATCCCGTTTTCGCGATCTCCCGATTCGATCCGGGACGACGCAACGGAACCGTGGTTCCCTTCCGGGTATTGGAATGTTATACTGTAACCATGATCGACCCTTTGGCCCCCACCTCCGGTATCGGCGCGCGCCTGCTTCTGGCGGGCGGGATCTTATGCGCCGTGTGGCTGGCCGTGTACTGGGCGATCGTATGAGGTCCGGCCCCATCCGTCTGACGAACCTGACCTTGCGCCGCGGCGGCCGAGACGTGGTGCGCGGACTGAATGGCGTGTTCGCGTCAGGCTCCCTGACGGCGATCGCGGGGGCGAACGGGGCGGGCAAGTCGACCTTGCTTCAGGCTCTGTGCGGGTTGCTGCCGCCGGCGGCGGGCCGGATCGACAGGGGAGGGCTCGATCCGCGGGATTTCGCGTTGTTGCCGCAGGACGGGCGGTTGGACCGGTCGTTCCCGATTTCCTGCCGCGATGTCGTCGCCCTTGGCTGGACCGGCCATCTGGGTTTGTTCGGCCGCATCGGCCCGGCCCACTACGCCGCCGCCGATCGCGCGCTGGCCGCCGTCGGTTTGCCGGATCTGGGCGATCGCCCGATCGGCGAGCTTTCCGCTGGCCAGTTTCAGCGCGTTCTGTTCGCGAGGACGATCGTGCGCGACGCCCAGGTGGTGTTGCTGGACGAGCCGTTCAGCGCGGTGGACGCGGCGACGGAGGCCGATCTGATGGCGATTGTCCAGGACTGGCACCGGCAGGGCCGCACCGTCGCCGTGGTTTTGCACGACCTCGATCTGATACAATCGTCGTTCCCCGAGGTATTGCTGCTGGGGGAACATGGCGCGGTTTGGGGGGCCACGGCCACCGTGTTGACGGCCCATGCCATGCGCGACGTGCATCTGCGCGTCCGCTTGCCTGGCGCCATGGCCGGAGCGATGGAGGCCGCGGCCTGATTCTCGATCCGATCGTTTCGCCCTTCGCCCTCGGCTTCATGCGGCGGGCGCTGGCGGGCTGCCTCGCGCTGTCCGTGGCCGCGCCGCCGCTCGGGGTGTTCCTCGTCGCGCGGCGCATGAGCCTCATGAGCGACGTGTTGCAGCACGGGGTTCTCCCGGGCATCGCGCTGGGCGCCTTCGTGGGGGGGCTGTCGATCTGGGCCATGGGACTGGGCGGGATCGCCGCCGGTCTGGTCGTGGCGCTGCTGGCGAGTTGGCTCGCGCGCCGGACCGGTGGCGCCGAGGACAGTCAATTGGCGGGCCTTTATTTGGTGGCCCTGGCGGCCGGCGTGGCCATGGTTTCGGCGCAGCGCGGCGTCGATTTGACGCATCTTTTATTTGGCAGCGTCCTCGCGGTGGACGACTCGGCGCTGCTGGCGATGGCGGGGGCGGCGACTCTGACCTTGCCGGTGCTGGCCGCGATCTGGCGGCCGCTGGTCATGGAGAGCCTCGATCCCGGTCCCGGCGGCGAAATCTGGCATGGCTGTTTTCTGGCGCTGGTGGCGATCTGCGTGGTCGCCGGGTTCGCCGCTTTGGGCACGCTGATGTCCGTTGGGTTGATGATGCTGCCCGCGATCGCCGCCCGGCACTGGGCCTGGTCCTTGTCGGGGCAGACCGGGCTCGCGGTGGCCCTGGCGCTCCTGTCGTCGACGCTGGGATTGCTGTTGTCGTTTTACGTGGAAATCCCGGCGGGCCCGGCGATCGTGCTGACCGCGGGCGGCGTCTGGGCTGTCAGCCTGGTGTTCGGTCCGCGCGGCGGTTTGGCGCGCGCCTGGCGATAGGCGCGGGGGCGGGAAAGGCCGCGGGCCCCGTTATCGCCCGACTCGCTCGTGCCCTCGATCGCGCCGGGGGAGGACCATGAAAAAAAATGCGCGGCGTCATGGGCCTGCTCCCGAACCCGGCTCGAACCGCCGCGCGCGTCTCGTTCGCTTCATTTTGGCGACAAGGGCGAAAATTCGGCGAATACTCGACAAATACGAATTATCGGGATTCCGGACAGTCGAGAAAACCAATATCCTGACGATATATCCAGATTTTGCGCCATGAGAGGATTGGGTGCCAGACGGCGAGATGTCGCGAAAGCTTCATTTCGGGCTTGCTCCGCGAGGGCTGACTTTCTACAAATAGATACAGATTCGGGCTGAGAATTGACATGTGGCAAATAGGAAATATCCAGGTGTCCGCTGGGGTGTCGCTCGCGCCGTGGCAACCGGTCGAGTCGATTGAAATACCCGACTGGCATGGTGGCGCTTTCGTCGCGATCGATTTCAGCGCCGACGGCAACAGTGCCTGTTTTCGGAAGGACGGATGGAGCTCCCAGGAGCCGGACATGATCTGGGCGATCGGGCCGCGCAGCACGTTGCGGATTCCGTTCCAGGCGAGCGGCCGGGCCGTGGTGCTGGAAATGGATGTCGCTCCCTGCCGCAAACCTCCGGAAATCGCGGGGCAATATCTGCGGGTTCGCGCGAACGGAACACCAATCGGCGACACGCGTCTGGACGTGCGCGAGTTACTGTGTTTCGAGATCGCGCCCGAGATCGCCGGCACCGGCGGATATCTGGATATCGAATTGGAATTTCCGGGCTTCTTTCAACCGCGGGCGATGCGGTTCTCGGTGGACGACCGGGCGCTGTCGGGCGCGTTCCGGCTGGTGCGCGCCTATACCAAGGACATGGCCGTTCCCCCGCTGCAGGACGTTTCGGCCGCCGTCGCGCCACGCTTTGTCTCGCCGTCCGCGCAGCGCGCCGCGCCGCCCGCCGATGCGCCATTGCCGCCCGCGACGGTCTATGGTTTCGGCCTGAACGGGAACATCAATCCGTTCCTGCGCGATGGCTGGCACGCCGGCGAGGACGGTCTCACCTGGACCATCGACACATTGGCCGGACTCGAGCTCCCCGGTCTCGCCGGACCAGGCGCTTACGCCCTCAGCCTCGACGTCAACCCCATGATCGTTCCAGGCGCGGTGCCGTCGCAGGAGGTCACGATCCTGCTGGACCGGATCGTCGTGGGCCAGTTCGCGCTGACCCAGCAAACCGCGTTGATCGTTCCGCTGCCAAGGGAGTTGACGGAAGGGCGGTTCACGCTGCCGTTGAGCTTCGCGATTCCCGATCCCTGCCGTCCAGTGGATCATGGCGTTTCCCTGGATCGCCGGTTGCTGGGGCTGGCGTTCCGCGAGATCGCGCTGGTGCCGGTGCCGCCGGGTGTGCGCGGGCTCGAGGCGTTTCGGACCGTCCAGGCCGACAGTATGCGTCCCCTCGCGCGGTCGGATCGCTTCCTCGGGGACGACGCGGCCGGACTGACCGGGTCGCTTCAGGCCTTTCTCGGTACCGATCTCGCCGGGCTGTTGAAGGGGTACGAGACACTGGGCCCAGGCCCGGCGTTCTGCGCGGTGCAGCGGGCTCTGGGTTGCGAGGCGGTGAATTTTTTCCGGTTCGCGACGGGCGATCTCGCCGGTTTGACGCACGCCCTCCGCGATGGCCTCGCCGCCGCGGCCGACGCGCGGTCGATCGTCGTCGAACTGGGGCATGGCGAACCGCGCGGGTATGAGGCGGTGCTGATCCCCTATGGGTTCCGCTGGCCATGCTTCGTGCTGGAACACGAGGCCGCGCCAATGCCGGTGTGGACATCCCAGGCCATTCGTTTCGACTATCTGCGGCGTAAATTCTTCGAGGGATTGCGCGGTGGACATAAGACCTACGTCGCCGCCGCGTCCGCGCGGATTTCGGATCATCGAGCCATGTCGCTGCTGTTGGAACTGCGCCGTCATGGCCCGGCCGCGCTGTTATGTGTCGAGCCCGCGTGCCCGGACCATCCGGCCGGGACGGCGGAACTGGTCGTGCCGGGCCTGATCCGCGGCTATGTCTCGAACGTCGCGCCGGAGAGCACGCCGCGGCCCGCCGATCTGACCGATTGGATCAAGGTCCTGGCGAACGCGGCGCTGCTGCGGCGGTTGAAGCAGGACACCGACTGATATGCCGTTGCAGGGTCACACCGACGAAATATCCCGGGCCCGTGTCTCCGGCTGGGCTTTGGAGACCGATCGGCCCGACGAAGCCGTGTCGCTTTCCATTTACGAGAACGGCGTCCATCGCGGCGTTTGCGAGGCCACGGCGCCAAGGTCCGACGTCATCCTGTCGATGGGCGAAACGGTGTCCGGCGCGCGTGGTTTCAGGTTCGAGTTCGATCCCCCGCTATCGCCCTTCGCCGAGCACCGGGTCGAGGTCAGAACGACATGGGCGGGCGAACTCCTGCCCAACGGCGCGCGAACCCTCCCGCGTCCCGCCCGGCCGGGCGCGGCCGGCGGACGTGTGCCGATCCTCGTGACCTCCACCGGCCGGTCCGGCACGACCCTGCTGATGAGCGAGATGGCGCGGCATCCCGATATCGTCGTTGGCGACCGATATCCATTCGAAATCAAGCAAATCGGCTACCACGCCGCCGCTTTCCGTGTTCTGACCGCCAACGCCGATCGCGAACGCTCCACCCATCCTGAAACCATGTTGGACCGGGAGGCGCGATTCGCCATCGGTTCCAATCCATACAACGAACCCGGTTATTTCGATCTCGGTACAAGTGGCGAGGTGTTGCGGGATTACTGGGAAAATCGGATGCCCGGTGGGTACGCTTCGTTGTTTCGAGAAACGATTTTGGATTTTTACGACCTGCTCGCTCGCGGGCAGGGCAAGGGCGCCGCGCCGTATTTCTGCGAAAAGGGCGATGTCGACGAGGCCTCCGGCCTCGCCGCGCGATTGTTCTTCGACGAGGTCAAGGAAATCCTGATTGTCCGGGACCCCCGCGATTTGTTGTGCTCTTCGATCGCGTTCTGGAAGTTGCCGCCTGGCGAGGCGATGACCATGTTGCAAACCACCTTTCCGCGTCTGAGCCGGATCGCGCGTCATGCCGGGCCCGACACGATGGTGATCCGTTACGAAGATCTCGTGCGCGATCCCCTGCCGTTGCGCCGCGCCATGTCGCTGTTTCTGGGGATCGATTTAACCGTCCCGCGCCTCGGCGGCGGGGAAGGGATCGAGACCGGCCATCGCACCAGCGGCGATACCGGGTCCTCCATCGGACGATGGAGGAACGATCTTTCGCCGGAATTGCTCGAGATCTGCGAAGCGACGCTCGAACCGTATTTCCACGCGTTCGACTACGAGCTGAGCCGTCCGTCCGTCCCGCCGCGGGCAGGGCGCGCCTGGACCGGCCGGGAACCGGGCATGGCGGTCGTGGCGGAAGGGCAGCTCGCGGTATCGGCGTTTTTCGACAACAACCTGCCGGCCGGCGAGAAAATCGAGTTCGCGCGGCCCGTGTTCCAAATGACGTTCGGCCGCCAGGGCAACTGCCAGGCCTTCGTCGTCTCCGGCTGGTCGGACCCAGAGCGGGATTATGTCTGGACCGTTGGCCACGAAAGCCAATTGCGCCTGCCCGCCATCCGCCGGGAAGGCGATTACCGGTTGCTGATATCCGCCTCCCCTTTCACCCATGGCGAGGCATTGCCGGTGCAACGCCTGACCCTGCTGCTGGACGGGCGGGACATGGGCACGGTTTCGGCCGGCGAGACGTTCACGCTGGATGTCGAAGTCCCGCGCGCGTTGACGGGTACCGATCACGCCATCTCCGTCACTCTGTGCCTGCCCGACGCGGCCCGCCCGTCGGAGGTATCCGGCAGCCGGGACACGCGGGTGCTCGGCCTGTCGCTGTATCGGATCGTTCTGTTGAGGCTGGAACACGCCGATGGCCCCGATCAGTCCGCGATCGCGTACGACAGAGGTATCGCGGATGGCGATGCGCCGATGGCTGACCGGTTGCATGGCCCCTATGCCGAGCGGATCGAAACCGTGTTGCGCGAGGCATTCGAACGCCCGGACCTCGAATACCGCCCCAAGGTTCGCCTGCGCGATCTCGCGGGCGCCGACCCCGTCCGGTTTATCCGGCTTATCCTGGGGCTGGAAGCGGCCTTCGATGTGACATTGGCGGAAGAACAAGTCGATAATCTCTTCACCATTGGCGACGTCGGCGCGTTGATTGGCGGTTTGATGGAGAAACGATCGGCGCCAAGCCCAGGGTAATACCACCCCGAGTAGACGGCGATCGTCGCCGTTCTGTCGTCATCTTCCGCGAAGGGTGGCTGTCCAGGCCTTTAAGGCGGCGATTTGGTAAATGTCGCCGGTCTCCTCTGGCGGCGGTTATTGCCTCCTCATGCCCGGGCTGGATCGCTCGCGCGAGCACGCGCCGTAATTCTCAATGGCACGCCGGACCGGCGATATCTCCGGTCCGGCGTGTTCGCGCTTCAGGCGGTCGTGGTCAGCCTCGATACTCCGGGGTATCTTGCAACAGCGGGAAGGCGCTGTGCTGGTGTGGCTGCGCCACGATCGGGGCGTTCCGGTAAAGGAACGACGGGTTCAGTTCGGCCAGGGACCGGGCCCCCGCCAGCGCCATGGCGACGCCGATCTCGTGTTCCAGCAATTCCAGCATTTTGTGCACGCCCGCGTCGCCGTCGGCGGCCAGCGCGTAGCAATACATCCGCCCCATCCCGACCGCGTCGGCGCCCAGAGCGATTGCCTTGACGATGTCGGTGCCGCGGCAGAAGCTGCCGTCGATCATGACTTTCGCGCGGCCCCGCACCGCCGCCATCACTTCCGGCAGCACGTCCAGAGACCCGCGTCCGTGATCCAACTGACGGCCGCCGTGGTTGGAGACATAAACGCCGTCCACGCCATGCTCGCAGCACAGGGCGGCGTCTTCCGCCGTGGCGATGCCTTTCAGGATCAGCGGGATTTTGTGTGTGTCCTTGAAGGCTTTCACGTTATCCCAGGTGAACCCCGCCTGATGTGTGTGCCCCGTCGCCGCCGCGCGCCAGGGTTTCACGAAGCGTCCGGTGATGTCGCGTTCGCGCCGCGAATACGCCGCCGTATCGACCGTGATCGCGAAAGCGTCGTAGCCGTTATCGACCGCGCGTGCCACGACCTCGTTAACCCAGGGCGTGTCGCCGCGAACATAGAGCTGGAAGATTTTCGGACCTGGAGTCGCCGCGGCGATTTCCTCCAGGCCGGGATGGGTGACGGAGCTGCACATGATCGGCGTGCCGAACGCCGAGGCCGCGCGCCCCGCGGTCGCCGCACCGCCTGGATCGAAGGATTCGAGCGATCCCACTGGGCTCAGGAACACCGGCAGGCGCCAGGGCTTGCCAAACAGGGTGGTGGTGGAGTCGATTTTCGAAACATCGACGCAGACGCGCGGGCGCAACGCGATCGAGTCGATCGCCATGCGGTTGCGCCGCAGCGTGGTCTCGGTTTCGGTCGCGCCGACCAGATAACCCCAGATGTGATCCGACAGTTTTTTGCGCGCCGCGGGCAGGAACTCGTGCAGACACTGAAAATCGCCGCCGGGTTCGTGCAGATGTTTGGCTTCGTCCATGGCCGTTCCTCCGTTTGCCGTGACCGGTATCAGGCATATGGCGGGGGGCGGACGCAAGAGGCGGGGTCGCGCGGCCTTGGCGATTGGGGGGAGGGATCAGGCGCCGGGGCTTAAATCTCGATCTCCCGCGTTCCCGGATTATTTGCCCGCCGGTCCGCGCGTCTCTTCGATCGGCCGGGTCTCCGGCATCGCCAGCCAGACCAGGGCCAGGGCGAGGGCGCCGATCGCGGCGAGGCCGAGGAAGGCCGGGCTCGCGCCGAACCGGTCCGCGGTCCAGCCGGCGAGGGACGTGCTGACGGTGGCGCCAAGTCCGGCGGCGAGGCCGAACGACCCGATCGCGAGGTTCAGGTGGCCGCTGTGTTTGGTCAGGTCGGCGGCGATCAGTGCCGGCATCAGCCCGAGCACGGTGGCGCTGACGCCGTCGAGCATCTGGATCGCCGCCAGGGTTTCCGGTCTGGGATCGAACGCGAGCAGCATGCCGCGCAGGGGCAGGGCGGCGAACCCCGCCATGAGAACCTTCCGGCGGCCCAGCACGCGCGCGGCGGCGCCGGCCCATGGCGAGGCGAGGGCGACGATAAGCTGGGGGATGACGATCGTGGCGGGGACGAGATAGCCGGCGACCTCGCCGCGCGCCGACAGTCCGCCCAGCGCGAGGGGCAGGAGGGCGGCGTTGCTCAGGTGGAACAGCGCGACGCATACCGCGAAAACATGCATGCGGGGATCGGCGAAAACGATCCATGGCGAGGCTTCGCGCTCGCCTGGCGGGATGTTCGCCATATGGCCGGGCACGGGCGGGCAGATACCGGGACGGATGGCGGTCACGGCGGCGATGGCGGGCACGGCCAGCGCGGCGGCGATCAGGAACGGGCTTTGTTGACCCAGATGGGAGGCCGCGAGGCCGAGGGACGCCGCCGCGATGGCGCCGCCCAAAGAGGCGTGGCGGGCATTGCCGCCAAGGCGCTGGCTGAAGCTGTCGTGACCGCAAAGCGACAGGGTCAGCGCGGCGATGGCGGGCGCGATGACGGTGCTCGCGGCCGCGTGAAAAATTTGCGCCAGCCAGATGGCGGCGATTGAGGGCGCCAGCGCCACGATGGCCGCGGCGACGCCCAGGACGGCCAGCGCGCCGGCGGCCACGGCGTGCTTGTCGCGCAGTGAATCGACCAGTAGGCCGCCGGGCACCTGAAAAGCGAGTCCCGCGATCGTGCCGACACTCAAGGCCACGCCGACCTCGGTCAGCGACCATCCCTGGCCGATCAGCCAGACGGAGACGAAGGGGCCGAAACCCGTTTGCATCGCGGCCGTGAAGAAGCTCAACCAATGGACGGCGGATCGCGCGGCGGTTTCGTTCGCGGTTGTCTCGAGGGTCGCGCTCAAACGGTGCTCTCCGGTGGTCCGCGCCAATGGTAAGCGGAACAACCCCGCGATGCGAGGCGGTCCGGTGTCCGCGCGCTTGTGGCGGGAGAGACGCCCGGCCTAAAACGCCGGGAAAGGCCGGATGTCCGGCCGGGGAGTCCGCGCCGTGCCACCGAAAGCCATTCTGTTCGACCTCGATGACACCTTGATCTCGGCGTACAACCAGCCGCACTGGGCCTGGCGGGACATTTGCGCGGAATTCGCCGCCGAGTTGAGCCCGTGTCCGCCTGAGGACGCCGCCGCCGCGATCAACCATGCCGCCGACATTTTCTGGGCCGATCCGGAACGGCATCGGATTGGCCGGTTGCAACTGCTGGATGCTCGCGCGGTGATTGTCGCCGAGGGGTTCGCGGCGCTGGCCAAAGCCGGATTCCCGGCGCCGGGGGAGGCGGTCGCGCGGGGGATGGCGGCACGCTACAACTCCTATCGCGAAGAGCACATGCATTTGTTCGACGGCGCCCACCACGTCGTCGACTCCTTCCGCGCCATGGGCGTGAAGCTGGCGTTGATCACCAACGGCGCGGCGGCGCCGCAGCGGGCGAAAGTGATCCGCTTCGATCTGACTCACCGCTTCGATCATATTCAGATCGAGGGCGAGCACGGCTTCGGCAAGCCCGAGGAGCGCGCCTATCGTCACGCCTTGTCCGTGCTGGGCGTCGCGCCCGCGGACACCTGGATGGTCGGCGACAATCTGGAATGGGAGGTGATCGCGCCCCAGCGGCTGGGTATCCACGCGATCTGGCACGATGTGGTGGGCGATGGCGTGCCGGCGCACTCCTCCGCGAAACCGGACCGGACGATCCGGGCATTGGCGGAGTTGCTGGAGGGGCTGATTTAGCCAGCCCGGACGGGGCCAGGGGAAACCCCGGACCATTGGGGTCCGGGGAAATGTTCAGGCCTTGAAAATGCGCGCGGCCCAGTCGGCGACCGGTTCGCCGCTGCCGATCTCGGGATACGCGATGCCGTCGATCATGAACGTCGGCGAAACATGAATGCCGTTCTGGCGGGCGTATTTCGCGTGAAGTTTGACCTCGCGGTCGAGGTCCGGGATCGCGAAGGCCTCCGCGACCTCGATGCCGCTATAGGCCTCGATCCGCGCGATGATATCGTTCGGCGTGGCGTCGCGGTTGGGGCCGGTGCAGTGGCGTTCGAACTCGAACTCCTCCCGGTGCGCGCCGACGGCGGCCAGCACGGCCTTGGCGTTTTCCTTGCCGCCGGGCAGCGTGGAGGCGGCCAGAACGCAGCGCACGATGACGCCCGAATACATGTGCCAGGGCTGCGACTGAAGCCGGATTTTCACCGAGATTTTGTCCGCCCCGGCATGGGCCAGCAGGTCGTCGAGCTTGTTGAAGGCCCGGACGGAATAGGGGCAGGTGGGTTCGAGAAAGGCTTCGAAGACACGCGGGCCGGTGCCCCAGACCAGGGGATCGGCGCGCCATGCGGGTTGGGTCATGTGTTGGGTCCTGTTCGTCGTGGTTTGCCGGTGGCGGTCTTTGAGTTCGGACCGCTGAAGGCCTGATCCGTGCTATAGTCCAATCCGCGCCGGACTCCACCGGCACGGCTTGCCTTCGCCGCCCGGAGGATGCTCCATCGCGCCAACGGCGGGCCGTGTGTTCGTGGTCCCGGCCGAAACAAGGAGAGCGTCCGATGATCCCATCTCTGACCCGGCGCGCCGCTGTTGGCGCGGGACTCGCCGCCGCCGCCGCGCCTGGGCGCGCGCGGGCGCAAAAGGCGCCCATTCGCATCGGGGTTTTGACCGACATGGGCGGGCCTTACGCGGCGAACACCGGACCGGGCTCGGTGGTGGGCGCGCAGCTCGCGGTGGAGGATTTCGTCAGGGCCAATCCGGATATCCCGGTGGAGGTCGTGTCCGCCGATTTGCAATTGAAGCCCGATGTCGCGCTGGGGATTTCCGGCAAGTGGTTCGATTCGGACGGGGTCGATGTCGTCACCGATGTTCCCTTGTCGTCCGCCGCGTTCGCGATCGGCGACATGGCGAAACAAAAGGACAAGATCGCGATTTTCACTGGCGGTGCCTCGGCAGATATCACGGGATCGCGCTGCGGGCCGAACCATCTGCACTGGGTCTACGACACCTGGTCCATGCCGCACGCCGTCGCCGATGCCTCGGTCCGCGATGGCAATGACACCTGGTTCTTCATCACCGCCGATTACGCCTTCGGTCATTCCCTGCGAAAGGACGCCGCCAGCTTCGTCGCCGCCGCCGGCGGTAAGGTTCTGGGCGAGGCGCTGGCGCCGTTTCCCGGAACGACCGATTTTTCCTCGCACCTGGTCCGCGCTCAGGCCAGTGGGGCGAAGGTGTTGGGGCTGGCGAATGGCGGCGGGGACACGGTGAACTGCATCAAGCAGGCCGCCGAGTTCGGGCTGATGAAAAGCGGCATGAAGGTCGCGGGGCTGATCTTTCTCATTCACGATGTGCATGGCGTGGGCCTCGCCGCCGCGCAGGGGGTTCTGCTGACGGAACCATTTTACTGGAACATGAACGACGGCACCCGTGCCTTCGCGAAACGTTTCGCGCCGAAAATGGGTGGGTCCGTTCCGGGGTCGGTCCATGCCGGTCAATATTCCGGCGTTACGCACTATTTGAAGGCGGTGAAGGCGCTCGGATACGAAAAAGCCAAGGCCAGCGGCCGCGCGGTGCTGGAAGTCATGAAGGCCACCCCGACCGACGACCCGTTGATGGGCAAGGGCATGGTCCGCAAGGACGGCCGGGTCATCCACGACATGTATTTGTTCGAGGTGAAATCGCCAGCCCAGTCCAAGGAACCCTGGGATTATTACAACCTGAAACGCACGGTGCCGGCGGCCGAGGCCTTCCGCCCGATGGGGCAGGGCGGGTGTTCCCTGGTCTGAACCGCGCCGCCGCGATAAACCGACGACAACCACTCCAAAGGGAACGCCAGGACCATGAAACCCACCGTCCTTTACGCCGAGAACAACTACCCCGACGCCAGCGTCGAACGCAGGATTTACGGCGACGGCGTCAATCTGATCGTTCCCAACGCGACGGCTTCGCTCGCCGATCTGACCGACGAGCAATGCGCCCAGGCGGATGGGCTGATGATTTTGCGGTATAAGGTGACGGAGAAGGACCTCGAACGGTTTCCGAAGCTGCGCTACGTCTGCCGCATGGGCGTCGGCTACGACGGCATCGACCGCGTCGCCTGCGCCAAACGCCAGGTCGTGGTTCTGAACGTGCCGGACTACGGCACCACGGAAGTCGCCGACCACGCGATGTCGCTGGCGCTGTCCCTGCGACGGGGCTTGTTCCTGCATCTGGAGGCCCAGCGCGCCGATCCCCCCGCGCCGTGGCGCTACATCAACGATCCGCTGGTGAAACGGAACGGCGTGCAGACCTTCGGTATCGTCGGCATGGGCCGCATCGCCACCGCCGTCGCGCTGCGCGCCAAGGCCTTCAATTTTCGTGTTGTCTTCTTCGACCCCTACCTTCCCAACGGCGTCGAACTCGGGCTGGGCATTCACCGCGCCAAGACCCTGGAGGAACTGTTGGCCCAGACCGACACGCTGTCGATCCACACGCCGCTGACGGCCGAAACACGGAACATGATCGGCGCCAGGGAGTTGTCGTTGCTGCCCAAGGGCGCGGTCGTCGTGAACACCGCCCGCGGGCCGATCGTAGACATCGACGCCCTCTGCGCGGCGCTGAAAAGCGGCCATTTGTCGGGCGTCGGGATCGACGTCGTCCCGGTCGAACCGCCGGTCGAACCCGTGCCGGAACTTATGCGTGCCTTCCGGGCGAAAGAACCCTGGACCATCGGCCGCCTGATCGTCACGCCGCACGCCGCGTTCTATTCGCCGCAGGCCTGGGACGACATCCGTTCCAAGGGCGCGGAAACCATGGCCGCGGCGCTGCTGGGACCGAAGCCGCAAAACGTGATCGAGCCCGGAAGTTACTGAACCGGTAACGGCCCTCGATCCCCGGGAAATCTCGATCCGTCGGGGGCCTTGATCCAAGGGGGATCGAGGGCTACATGCCACTGACCGCCGGGTTCGCCCGGCGGACGGCAACATACACAGGGATCGCATGAACCCGCGAACAGGCAGCGATGCCGCGGAGCCTCCCAGTCCCCCCGGACTTCGTCTGGGAACGGCACATGGAAGACTCGCGACGGCAAGGACAGCCCGGCGCAGGGACACCCAAACCGCCTGATACAGGGGGGAGGGGGTCCTCCACCGGGCTCGGACACAACCGGGACGGACAGGAGGCACGGCGATGGCCGGACACGGCATCCGCGATACGATCGACCCAGCCACGAACGGCTTCCTGGCCGCGCTCACCCGCGCCCGCCACCCGTTTTGGCGCGCCCGAATAACCGGAGAGCACTGATGGACGACGGACCTAGTAAGGGCCGGTCTGTCGGGACCGGTCCAAAGGGCGCGAGCCCAAAGCGCGAAAACGGAACGATCGAGGGCTGGCGGCCGGGGCGCTGATATCGCGCCTCGCATCGCCCGCTTCGGGAGATGCGAGCACGATGGCACCGATACCGGTACAAACTCTGGACGGGCAAATACTGCCCAGACAGGTGGGCCGCCAGAGCGTGGCGTGGCGCCACCGCCTGACCCATTTCATGATGGTCGCCGGACCCGGCCTGATCGTCATGGTCGCGGACAACGACGCCGGCGCGGTCTCCACCTACACCGAGGCCGGGGCCCGCTTCGGCACCGCGCTGCTCTGGGTCCTGGTCCTCCTCCTCCCCATCACCTACTTCGTCCAGGAAATGGTCGCCCGCCTGGGCATCGCCACCGGCGAGGGCCTCGCCGCCATCGTCTATCGCCGCTTTGGCGACTGGTGGGGCCATTTCAGCCTGGCGAGCCTGCTCGGCGTCAACTTCCTGACCCTGGCCACCGAGTTCGCCGCGGTCGCCATGGCGGCCCGCCAACTGGGCTTCTCCCCCGCCATCGCGGTGCCGCTGGCGGCGGTGGGACTGATCCTGCTGGTGGGCACCGGCAGCTACCGCCGCTGGGAACGCATGACCCTGGCGCTGTGCGGGCTGAACCTGGGGTGGCTGGTGCTGGCGGTCATGGTGCGGCCCGACTGGGGCGCGGCGGTCTACGACAGCCTCGCGCCGACGCTGCCGCGCGGCGGAATCACCGGCGATTTCGTGTTCCTGATCGTCGCCATCGCCGGAACCACCATCGCGCCCTGGCAATTGTTCTTCCAGCAATCCTGCGTCGCCGACAAACGCCTGCGCTTCGCCGATCTGAAGGCGGCCCGCTTCGATACCGCCATCGGCGCCGTCGCCATCTGCCTGTTCGCGGGCTGCATGATGCTGCTGGGCGACGCCATGTTTCGGGGCGGCCTGCCATACGAAGACCCCGCCCAAATGGCCGAGGCCCTGGGTCCCTTGATCGGCCGGGGCGGACGCATCGCGCTGCTGATCCTTCTGCTCAACGCCGCCGTCCTTGGCGCCACCGCCATCTCCCTCTCCTCCGCCTGGGCGTGGGGCGAGGCGATGGGCTGGCGCAACACCCTGCAGGCCCGCCTGACCGAGGCCCCAGGCTTCTACTCGGCCTACGCGGTCTGCGTCGGCGCGGCGGCGGGCCTGACCCTGATCCCCGGCGCGCCACTGCAACAAATCATCCTGTGGGTGCAGGTGCTGGCGGGAATCATGCTGCCGGCGGCGATCGTGCTTTTGCAATTGTTACTGAACGATCGCGAGATGCTCGGCGCCCGATTCGCCAACCGCCCCTGGAACAACGCCGTCAACTGGACCGCCGCCGCGGTGCTGTCCGGTCTGTCGTTTTTGCTTGCCGCGCGGGTGCTGATCCCCGCCTGGCCGTCGTTTTTGTCCTGAAATCCAGGAGAACCACCATGTCCGATTGCGCCGCGACCCCCGCCGGCCCGCTTGGCCCCCCTCTCGGAGCCCCGCTGGGATTTTCCCCGCCGGTCCACCCGCTGGACGCGCCCCCGGAACAGAAATTGTTCCGCGCCGATCTCGGCCGCATGGCCGTGACCCCTGGCGTCAGGCTCGCGCTTTTCGTGTTGCGAGGCTATCTGGGCATCATGGCGGCGCTGGCCGCCTGGCGATTGATTTCGGGCCTGTAATGCCCGCGGCCGGAGCCGGTGAGCCTTGCCTGCTCCCGGTGGCCCGATCGGGCCTGGCCATGCAGGAGAGAGGGCGTCCAGGGCGCGGAATCCGGTTTTCCAATCGCCGATCCGGCGAGATCGCGCCGCCCTCCGTTTCGTCGCGGACGCCATTTCTGTCCAAACCGTAACGTGGCCGCAGGGAACGGGACAGGCGGCATGGTGCATGATCCCTCCACGCATTGCCCAGATGCGGAATGGCGGCCGGCGCGGTGCTTCGAACCTCCTGCGTCCCCCCAAGCGGTTCCCTCTGTCGCCGCCCGGCCGCCACCGGACTGCCTGTTAGGCAGCAAGCCTATGAAATTCCAGGAAAGGTTGGGCCAATGGCCGTTAACGAAGCCACGGAGAATTTGGTAAACGTCCTCCGCGAGACGATTGTTTCCCTGGTCCGCCAGGATGGGCCCGATCTCTCCGCCCGCCAGTTCGGCGTGTTCCTGACATGTTACCTGGAGCCCGACGCGCAGACGGTGCGCGGTCTCGCCGCCTCGCTGGACGTGTCCAAGCCGGTGATTTCCCGGGCGCTGGACCGGTTGGCCGATTTCGATCTGATCAAACGCAAGGCCGATCCGGCGGACCGGCGCAGTGTCCTGGTGCAGCGCACCCCCGTGGGGAACGCCTATATCAAGGACATCCGCGCGATCCTGCGCGATGCGACCAACGGCAAAACCCGCCGCTGATCCGCGCCCATGCATGACGCCACGCGCGCGGCCCCTTGGAGCGGCTCCACGGACGGCCAATCTAAACCCATGCTCTATCGCGACCTCGCGGAAGAACTCGACGCCCTCCTGACCGGTGAGCCGGACCCCACGGCGAACGCGGCCAACG
The DNA here is from genome assembly GCA_947474705.1 of Acetobacteraceae bacterium. GTDB lineage: Bacteria > Pseudomonadota > Alphaproteobacteria > Acetobacterales > Acetobacteraceae > Rhodopila. The sequence continues at coordinate 34,938 of CANJJS010000001.1, forward strand.
CCGCCGCGGCGCTGTTCAACACGTTGCCCGCGCTGAACTGGGCCGGGTTTTATTTCGCCCAGGGTGAGACCTTGGTTTTGGGGCCGTTCCAGGGGCGGCCGGCATGCACTCGTATTCCGATCGGGAAGGGCGTTTGCGGCACCGCCGCGGCCGAACGCCGCTCCGTCCTGGTGCCGGATGTGGAAGCGTTCCCCGGCCATATCGCCTGCGATACCGCGTCTCGCTCCGAGCTGGTGGTGCCGCTGCTCCATGACGGGCGTCTGCTGGGGGTTCTGGACCTGGACAGCCCGGAACTGGCGCGTTTCGACGCCGACGACCAGGCGGGGTGCGAAACCTTGGCCGCGATCGTCGCCCGGCATCTGGCCGGGACGGCGATTTTCCGATAGGCGGGTGAGGTAGGCCGCCGGAGCTGTCCGGCGGTTTGTCCCAACACGGAAAAGGAGACGTCATGCTCGTCGATCATCGCACTTACACGGTCAAACCCGGCACCATGGCCCGGCAGGTCGCGCTGTACCAGGAGTTCGGTTACAAGGCGCAAACGCGCCATCTGGGCAAGCCGCTGGCGTGGCTGGTCACGGAATCCGGCGAAATCAATACTTATGTCCATATTTGGGTTTACAAAGACGCCGCCGACCGCGCCGCGAAGCGCGCCGCGATGGGCGCCGACCCGGAATGGCAGGCCTATCTGCAAAAGACCGGCGAGGCCGGATATCTGATCCAGCAGAAGAACAGCCTGATGAACGACGCGCCTTTCGCGCCGTTGGGCTGATCGAGGGCGGGCCGATCGAGGTTGGGCGGCCAGGGGCTTGTGTCCCTGGCCGTTTTTCGTTGGGTTCCGTGCTTTATTCCGCCGCCGCTTTTGCTTCCGTCGCGTTTGCCTCGGTCCGCGGCCCCCAGGATTTCAACACCGGCAGCACTTCCTTCGCGAAGAGCTTCAGGCCGCGCTCGGACACCTCCATCGGCGTGCCGCCGAAGCGGAAGGCGACGTTCAGCTCGAAATGGCCCAGCAGCTTGTGCCGGGCTTCCAGGCCACGGAGGATCTTGTCCGGCGTGCCCCAGCTCGCCGCCTGCATGAAGCCCGCCACCGCGCCTTCATGCCCGGCCTTGCGCGCGATTTCCGCCTTTTGCTGGTAGGAGTCGTAGCCTTTCACGGTGCGGAAATGCTCGCCGAGAAATTCGTAGTGGACGAAATTGCTCTCGACGAACTTGCCCTGGTACTGGCGGGCTTCTTCCTCGGTCGCGGCCAGATCCTCGCCGCAAACGCAGAATTCGGTCAGCATCAGATGCGGCTGCTCGGTGCCGTGCATTTCGCGGTGCAGCTTCCGCCCGGCCTCGATGGCGGGCAGGCGCATCTCCCAGGGGCGGTCGGCGAACATGACCATGTGCGCGCCCAGCTTGACGGCGGACACGATGGAATCCTCGCTCGACGCCACGGCGTAAATCCGGCCGTCGAACGAATGCTTCGGCCTGGGGCGGATTTCGATCCGCGGCTGCTTATAGAATTCGCCGTTGCCTTCCATGAAGCCGGTCTTCAGCGCGTTCACGATCATCGGCGCGGCCTCGTCGAAGCGTCCCCGCGATTCGTCCATGCTGAGCCGGAACGCCTCGAACTCCCGGCGCGCGAGGCCGCGGCCCATGCCGAAGCGGAACCGGCCGTTCGACAGCATGTCCAGCACCGCGGCCTGCTCCGCCACGCGCAGCGGGTCGTGCCAGGGGAGGATGACCGCGGCGGTGCCCACGTCGATGCCGGGGCACAGCGCCGTGAGATAGGTCATGAGCTGGATGTTATCGGGGACAAACGAATAATCGGCGAAATGGTGCTCGGCGGACCAAAGACAGTCGAAACCGAGGTCCGCGGCCATGCGGGCCAGTCGGATTTCCTCATTCCAGACCCGGTCGTCGGAACAGTTCTCCCAGCCGTAACTGGCGAACACCATCATCATGCCAACATCCATGCCGCCTACTCCTTTGTTTTCGAGGTGCCGGACCCTTCCACGGACCGCGCCGCGGCGCAAGCTTGGAGCCTGGTCTTCCCAGGCCAATCGGACGAAGGAAGAGAGTCCCAGGGTTCCGCCCCGGACCCCGTGGGGGGCTCTGCCCCCTCAACCCCCGCCAAGGCAGGGCCTTGGATGCCGTATGTTTGGGGGAGATGAAGAAGGGGGCCTACACGGACGTTGCAACCGTCTCGCATGGCCCCCTTCTTCATCTCCCCCAATTAAATGGGTCCAGGCTTGCCCCTGCGAAGGCGGGGGGCTCCCGCCCTGGCGGGTTCGAAGGGCGGAGCCCTCGCGGGGTTTGGGGCGGAGCCCCAAGGCTTTCCTTCCTTCGCCCGATTGCCCTGCTGGTTTTCCCGGCTTCGAACTCAGGCGGCGCGCCAGGATCGAGGCATGGTTTAATGGCGCGCCGGCCGGTTCGCCGAACCCGGCGAAAGTCGTGGACCCACGGAACAGCGCGCCGTCGATGCGCCTCGCGGCGTGAACCAACGGCCGGGCGATCGCCGTTTCGCCGGCGAATCGCGGCCGCGCGGCGCCGATATATTCGCGCCTGTATGGCGAAGCGCCCGTGGCATCCGGGGTAACGCCTCGGCGCGGTGCCATGCTCCGCGGAGCCCAGGGGCCTTTCGGCCTTGACCGAATCGCGGGTGGGCACTCAGAGCGGGGCGACCGTATCTTCATGGGGTGGGTGGCATGGCCGGTTCGTGGATGAGTCGCGCGATCCAGATCGCGTTATGTTTGTCGTGGGGAATTCTTCCGGCGGGCGCGGCCGAGGTGGCCGACACCATCGGACTGACCACCGGCCCGTCGAGCGGCGTTTCGGTCCGGATGGCCGAGGACCTCGCCGGTCTGATCGACGACGGCACGACCCGGCGTTTGATCCCCATGACCGGGCGTGGCGGCATGGCCGCCATCGCGGACCTGCTGGACGGGCGCGGCGCGAGTCTCGCGATCGTGCATTTGGATGTTCTGGAGTTCGCCCGCCAGCAACGGCTGTTTCCGGACCTGGAAACGAAATTGTCGTATGTCGCGAAACTGAACTACGTCGAATTCCACCTTCTGGCGCGCGCCGATATCGTCGCCATCGCCGACCTCGCGGGCCAGGTGGTCAGCGTGGGCGCGAGGTCCGGCGACACCGCCGTCACCGCCGGTCAGTTGTTCCGCCTGTTGAAAATCGCGCCGGTTCTGGGCAACGACGATCCCGGCGTGGCGATCGAAAAACTGCGCCGGGGCGAGATCGCCGCGGTTGCTTTCGCTGGCGGCAAACCCGCGCCGCTGCTGCGCCTGGCGGATACCGCGGGTCTCCATCTGGTGCCGGTGCCGCTGACGCGGGAGGTCGTCGCGGCCTATGTCCCGAGCCGCCTGAACGCGCCCGATTATCCCGGCCTGATCCCCGCCGACACACAGATCGAGACGATCGCCATCCCCACCGGTTTGTTCGCCGGGCCCGCCGCCGTGCCGGGCGGCGAGGAATACCGCAAGCTCGCGAACCTCGTGGACACGTTCTTTACGCAGTTTCAAACCCTGCTGGCTCCCGGCCATCACGGCAAATGGGCGGAGGTCAATCTCTCCGCGACCATCCCCGGCTGGCAACGTTTCGCGCCCGCCGAGGAATGGCTGAAACGCAACGCCTCCGTCGCGGCGGGCCAGGATTTGCGCGCGATCTTCATGAAATTCCTCGACGAACGGGAGCGCTCGGCGGGCGGACCGCAACTGACGCGGGAGCAGAAGGACGCGTTGTTCGACCAGTTTCGCCGCTGGCAGACAGGACAAAGCAACTGATGTTTCGTTTCACTCGAAACGTTTTGGCCGCGCTGGCGCTGACGGCGGGTGCATGGGCACAAGACGCATCGGCCGCCGGCCCCGAGCCGCGCCGGGGCGGGGTCTTGGATTTCGCGGTCGACGCGGAACCGCCGAATTTCGATTGCCACGCGAACATTTCGTTCGCGTTCGTGCATTCCGTGATCCCGCATTACGCGACGCTACTGAAATTCTCCGCCGCCGCTTATCCGAAAATCGAGGGCGATCTGGCCGAATCCTGGACGGTTTCGCCGGATCGCATGACATATACGTTCAAACTGCGGCCCGGCGTCCGGTTTCACGATGGATCGAAACTGACCTCCGCCGATGTCGCCGAAAGCTATCGCCGTATCGCCCGGCCGCCGGCGGGGGTCGTCTCCGCCCGCCAGGCCGACCACGCCGCGATCGCCGCCATCGAAACCCCGGACCCGGCGACCGTCGTGTTCAAACTGCAATATCCCGATGCCGCCATGCCCGGGAATTTCGCCTCGCCCTGGAACTGCGTCTACAGCGCCGAAAAGCTTAAAGCCGACCCGTCGTTTCCGAAAGCCAACATTCTCGGCGCCGGCCCCTTCGTCTTCGGCGAATACGTCAAGGGCAGCCACTGGACCGGACGCCGCTTCGAAAAATACCACATGCCCGGCCGCCCCTGGCTCGACGGCTACCGGGCCCGCTACATGACGGGAAACGCGACGGTCGAGGCCATGGAATCCGGCCAGGTCCTGGCGCAGTTTCGGAGCTTCACGCCCGGCGAGCGCGACCGGCTGGCGCGTTCCATGGGCGACAACGCCGTGGTGCGCGAACGCCCCTGGAACGCGGTGTTGTTGCTGGTGTTCAACAGCAAACGCCCTCCCTTCGACGATGCCCGGGTGCGCCGGGCGCTCTCTCTGGCGATCGACCGCTGGCACGCGGCGGAGGCGCTGTCCGGAAAAACATTTCTCAAATATGTTGGCGGCATGATCCGTCCAGGCACGGCGATGAGCGCCTCCGAAGACGACCTCGCCCGGCTGCCCGGTTTCGCCCGCGAGATCGGCCCCGCCCGCGCCGAAGCGAAACGCCTGCTCGCCGAGGCCGGACAGCGCGACCTGAAACTGGTGCTGACCACCCGCGGCGACGTGCCCATGCCTTACGACGCCGGTGCCGATCTGCTGGTCGCGTCCTGGAAGGCGATCGGCGTGACCGCCACCGTCGAGCGGCCCACGACCAAGGCCTGGCAGGCGGCGCTGGAAGAAGGCCGCTTCGCCGCCGCCATCGATTTCGGCTCCGACGTCGTGGACGACCCAACACCGGTCCTGTCGCGCTATATTTCGAGAGACCTGTCGCCGCTGAACCACGCCGGGTCCACGGACCGGTTCCTGGACGCCCTGTTCGTGGGCCAGGCCCTGACGAGCGACCCGCGGGAGCGGCTGAAAGCGGTGCGCCGGTTCGAACAACAGGCGATGATGGAAGCCAACGCCGTGCCGGTGTTGTGGTGGAACCGCATCGTCGTGCTGTCGCGGCGCGTTAAGGGCTGGCATGAAACCCCGTCGCACGTGATCGGCCAGGACCTCGCGGAATTGTGGCTCGACAAGGGGCCGGACTGACGGCGGCGGCGGGTTTCTGGACCGGGACGCGAGACCGGGGCATGCTGCGCGCATGACCATGACAATGTACGATCTCGCCGGTGCCGATCCGGCGCTTCGATTCAGCCCCTATTGCTGGCGGACGCGATTCGCGCTGGCGCATAAAGGCCTGCCCGTCGAAACCATCCCCTGGCGCTTCACGGATACCGCCGTGCTCGCTTTTTCCGGTCAGGGCCGCGTGCCCACGATCGTGGACGAAGGCAAGGTTGTCCATGACAGTTGGGCGATCGCCGAATATCTCGAAGACCGCCACGCCATGCCCGCTTTGTTCGGCGGCCCCCTTGGCCGCGCCCATGCCCGCTTCGTTAACGCCTGGGCCGACTCCGTGCTGGTGGGCGCGATCGCCCGTTTTATCGTCCGCGACATTCTGGATGTCATCGATTCGAAGGACCGGGACTACTTCCGGACCAGCCGCGAGGCCCGCTTCGGCGCGACCCTGGAACAGGTTCAGGCGGGCCGCGAGGAACGCCTCCCCGCGTTTCGCGATCTGCTGGCGCCGGTGCGGCTGACGCTACGAAACCAGGCCTTTCTGGGCGGGACACTGCCGAGCTACGCCGATCATATCGTCGCGGGCACGTTGATGTGGCCGCGCTGCGTCAGCCGCTTCCCGTTGCTGGCGGACGACGATCCCGTCGCCGTGTGGTTCGGACGCATGCTCGACCAGTACGGCGGGCTCGGGCGGGCCGCGAAAACCCCTTGAACGGTGGCCGGGAACGCCGGACCGGTTCCAGGCTGAGCGTTCGAGGGAGAGCACGGGTGCGAACGGACAACGAGGCGGCGCGCCCGTATGGGTGACTGGAAAACCCTGCTGAAAACGCCGCGCTTCCGGGCGCTGTGGGTCGCGCTGGTCTGCGCCAATCTGGGATCCTGGAGCCTGTTGGCGGCGCTGCCGATCCTGGTCGCCGAACGGTTCGGCGCCGGTGGTGCCCTGGTCTTGTCGTTGGGCTGGCGCATCCTGCCCAAAATCGTCCTGGCGCCGGTCTCCGGCGTGTTGCTGCGCCGGTTTGGCGCGCCGCGGGTCGCCGGCCTCGCGCTGCTGTCCGGGGCCTGTCTGACAGCGGTCCTGCCGTGGTGCGAGAATTTCGTCCTGCTGCAGGCGACGATCGCGGCGATTGGCGCGCTGGATGTCTTCGTCATGCCGGGCTTGCTGTCGTTGCGCGGGGCGGTGACCCCGAAGGGCTTCGAACTGGCGGGGAACAGCCTGTGTTCGATGGCGGACCGGGTGGGCAAGACCGCCGGCCCGGCCTTTGGCGGCGTGCTGGCCACATTGGGCTTCGTGCCGGCGTTTCTGGCCTTCGCCGCCGCCACGGCGCTGGCGGCCCTTCCGGTCGCGCGCCTGCCCAGACCGGCACCGGCGGCCGAGGCCGGCACCGCGGCGCGCGGTACGGGCCCCGCCGCGGTGGCGCGGGAGTTCTGCCTGTTGCTTCGCCATGACCGGGTTCTGATCGGGCTCTTGGTGTGCGCCGTGTCCTATATGGTCATGTTGGGCGGGCTCCGGCCCTTCCTGTTCTGGGCCAATCGCGACTGGTTCGGCGCGGCAGACACCGCCTGGACCGGGCTGATGGCGGCGCAAGGCGCGGGCGCGGTGCTGGGCGCGCTGGCCGCGGGCACCTTCAATCGCGCCCTGTTGCGCCGCGCCTCCGCTTATCGCCTGACCATGATAACGGGCATCGCGGAAGGCGCGTTGCACCTGATGCTGTTATTGTGCCCCAACGGAAGCACCGGCGCCTGGATCGCCATGGCTCTGCTGGCGGCGGCCGGTATTCCCGAGGTGATCTCCACGGCCACGTGGTTCACGGCGATGCAGCACCGGCTCTCGCCAGAGCGCCAGGGCGTGTTTTTCGCCCTGTCCGCGCCGATGTGGGACATCGCCTTCGCCGGCGGGGTCCTGTCCGCCGGATTGCACGCAAGCGCGATGCTCAGCCTGGGGCCATGGTGGGCGCTGCTGTCGCTGACCGCGACACTGCCGATCGTCCCATTGCTGATCCTGGACATTCGCGCCCGGCCGTATGGAGGGGGCGCTTCCGGGCAATTGGGTGGCGCGCTTTAAGCCCGGGCACTGGCCGGCGGGCGCGGGAAGGGGGGGGCGATACCGCTTGCGGAGACTTCGACCGGCGGGCATTTTGCCGGGCATGAGCATGACAACAACCCAGGGCAATCCGCCCGAACCCGCGACCGTTGTTCAGACGGCCGCGCCTCCGCCATCGACGCCGGTTCCGGTGGCGCAGCCCGTCATTCCCGGTCAGGCGCCCGCGACGGCGGGCGCGGAACCGCCCGACCAGGCACTGACCCGGGCGCAGGCCGCGGCGCAGGCGAAACGGTTAAACGAGGCGGAGGGGATTTGTCAGGACGTTCTGGCCGCGCATTCGGATCATCCGGCCGCCTTGGCGTTGCTGGGCATTGTCGCGGCGATGAAGGGTGACATGGATCGCGGCGTGGAACTGTTACGCAAGGCGATTTCGTTACGTCCGGGTATCGCGAGTTGGTACGCGCATCTCAGTTCCATGTGCCGCACGACCTACCGGTTGGAGGAGGCGCTGGCGACCGGGCAGGAGTCGATCCGGCTGGACCCCGGCAACGCGGATCATTTGGTGAATATGTCGTTGGTTTTCGTGGATGCCGACGATCGGGAGCGGGCGATCGCCTGTTTGCTGCGCGCGCTTGGTTTGAAGCACGATCATGCCGACGGCCATCTCGCCATGGCGCAGATTCTGCTGGCATCGCAAGACTTTCAACCCGGATGGTCCGAATACGAGTGGCGCAATCTGACGGAGGCGGGCAAGGCGACGATGCCCGCGATGACGTCCGCGCACTGGAATGGCATGTCCATTCCGACCGGGCGGTTGTTACTGGTCGGCGATCAGGGGTATGGAGACACGATTCAGTTCGCGCGCTATATTAAAATGGCGGCGGAACGGGTGCAGGATGTGATCCTCGGTTGTAGCGAGGAGATGGGGCCGATTCTCTCGAACATTCCGGGTGTGACGCAGTATTGCCATCGCTGGAACGATGTGCCGGGCCATGCGGTGCATTGCCGGTTGTCCAGTCTGCCCTATATCTTCGGCACGACGCCAGAAACGATTCCCGCGGAGGTGCCGTATTTGAAGGCCGATCCGGCGCGGATCGCGTATTGGAAGGAGCGGCTGGATTCGACGTTGCCGCCGGGTATGAAGCGGGTTGGGCTCGCCTGGACCGGGCGGCCGACGCATCCGAACGACCGCCGCCGGTCCATTCGCCTGTCGCGTCTGTTGCCGTTGGCGGATGCCGGTCCCTGCGTGTTTGTCTCGCTCCAGAAACCGATGCCGGACGCGGACAAGGAGACGATTCGCGCCTTCGACGGCATGACCGATCTGTCGGCCGAACTGACCAATTTCGGCGAAACCGCCGCGCTGATGGAAAATCTCGATCTGATCATTACCGTCGATACCTCGATGGGACATCTGGCGGGCGCGCTGGGCCGTCCGGTCTGGATCATGATCCCCAAGGCCGCCGACTGGCGCTGGATGCTGGATCGCGAGGACAGTCCCTGGTACCCGACGGCGCGGCTGTTCCGCCAGCCGAAGCCGGGCGAGTGGGACACGGTTCTGGTCAACCTGCGCGCCGCGCTGGTGGAGGAACTTGGTCATCCCGCCGACGCTTCCTGACCTCGCGCCGCCCGAGCTTACCCGGCCGGATCATGGCCGCTGGTTCGACGCGGCGTGGTACCGGTCGCGCAACCCGGACGTGGCGCGTGCCGGCATCGATCCGCTGGGGCATTATTGGCGTTATGGCGAGGCCGAGGGCCGCAAGCCCTCGGTGTGGTTCGATCCGGCCTGGTACCGGCGGGCCTATTCCTTGGCGCCGGAGATCTCGCCACTCGCGCATTTCCTGGCGCATCGGACGTCCGGCCAGTATCTGCCAAGACCCGAGCTGTTCCTGGCGCCGCGTTTGCCGCCGTGGCGCGAAGGGCCGGCGCTGGGTTTCGATCCCTTCGACCGTTACCTGACGGAGTCGGAAACGCCGGAACGGGAATTGCTTCCGGACCTGACCGTGCTGCGGTCCTCTGGCCTGATCGGCGCGAATTATTTCCTTTTGAACGGCATGCCGCCGGACGAGCGATCGCTGGATCCGGTGCTGCATTACTGCCGCATTGGTGTCCGCTTTGGCGCGCGGCCCAACGATGTTTTCGATCCCGCCTGGTATGCCGCCCGCGATCCCGCGCCCGCCCGGCTGGGGATCAATCCGCTGACCCATTACATTTTGGATGGGGAACCATCGGGACGCCGGCCGGCGCTTTGGTTCGACCCGGTCTGGTACCGGAAGACCCACGCGCCGCCGCCGGACATCTCCACACTGGCGCATTACCTCGCCAACCGGCACACCGGCACTGTCGGCCCGAACGAATTTTTCGACGCGCCCTGGTATGTGGCGCGTCACGGACACGAGATTCCCGCCGAGAGCGATCCGTTCTCGCATTATCTCGTATGGGGCGCGGTGCGCGACATCGCGCCCTCGCCTGGCTTCGATGCGCGTCTCTGGCGGCACCGCCATATGGCGCCCGCCGGCGCGCCGGGCCAGGACCGGCTGACGGCGGCGGCGCGCAATCCCTTGCTGCATTACTTGCGCGCGACTTTGGCGGGCTGATCCGGCGAGGCCCGCCGCACAGGGTGTCACCACCCGGGTTCGGTGGGCCGCAGGCCCAGACGCGTCTTTCCCGCGGCCTCGAAATAAACCGGCAAGGCCGCGCCGTGCTGAACCGCGACATGAATGTCGCGGAACGCGCGTTCCAGCGGCAAACTCGTGTAAATCGCATTGGTGCCGGCGGCGTGAAACACCTTGTCGACGGCCCGCGCGGCCTCGTGCATCGCGTGCACCAACGCCAGACGCGCCTGAGAGATGCAGCGATCGGAGGGCTCGTCCCCCGCGACCAGCGTGTCCCAGAGTTTGCCGACGGTGTCGAAGACGAAGGCGCGGGCGGCGCCGACAATCGCCTCCGCTTCTCCGAGCCGCGCCTGCACCGCCGGCCGGTCCCGCAACAGACTGCTCGACAACGTCGATGCCTCCGTTTCCGCGATGTCCGCCAAGGTGTCGATCGCGCCTTGGGCGATCCCCAGCGCGTTCGCGGCCGAGGGCGTCCAAAGATGCACGTACCAGGACCGCGGATGATACAAGGGACCGGTTTCCCTGGGCTTATCGCTGGACAGGCAGCTCCGGCGCGCGGGCACGAAGAGATCGTCGACGACGAAATCGTGACTGCCCGTGCCGCGCATGCCCATGGTCGACCAGGTATCGACCAGTTCGGCCTCGTCCCGGGGGATCCAGAACGCGCGGAGCAACGGCCCGCCGGACGCTGTCTTCAGCGGCGTCCCGCCCTCCGCCATCGTCGCTGTGGCATAGAGCCAGCGAGCGTTGCGAATGCCGCTGGCGAAATTCCATCGCCCCTTCACCCGGTATCCGCCGGGCACCGCCTCCGCCACGCCACCCGATCGCGCCGAGCCCGCGGCGCGGTAATCGGCGGGCGTGCCGGCCATCTCGCGTCCGATTTCCACCGGCAGCCGGGCGGTGTTCATCGATAACGCCGTCGCGATCATCGCGCACCAGCCGATCGACCCATCCGCGATCGACAATGCCTCCACGACCTCGTAGGCCACCAAAGGCGGCGTCTCCGGCCCGCCCATCGAGGCCGGGAGATACATTTGATAAATACCGGCTTTCCCGATCTCGGCGGCGAGATCGGGCGGCGTCTGACGCAGACGCTCGGCCTCCGCCGCGGCGGCACGGGCGGCGGGCACGAGACGGCGGGCGGCGGCGAGCAGGCTGGGGATCTGGTCGTTCGACATGGTGACGCGTGTTCCTCCGATGCCCCTAGCCTGGCGGAGGTTCGGTCGCGAGACCAGGGGTCATGGGCGTTCGATACCTCCGCCCGAAACGCCTGCCGCGCAAAGGGGGACAACCCCGATGCCCGAGGTGAAGGACGCCGGGAACCGGGCGAAAACTCCGGCGGTATCGATACAAGATGTGCCGGTGTCTTGCGATGCTTATACGAAATAAAAATGCGCGGAAGCTGGAGACGTCCGGAAATGGAATTCGGTGTATTTCATGAATTTCCCTCGTTGGAAGGCCGTCCGGACGCTGAAGCCTTCGAGGGCGCCGAGCGTTGGGGCCTCGATGCGATGTGGCTGGCGGAACCGCAATTCGATCCCCTCCGCTCGATCCTGTCCTCGCCCATGGTCGTCGCGTCCGCGATCGCCGCATGCGCGAAACGCATGAAAATCGGTATCGCCATGCGGGTCCCGCGGCTCGGAAATCCCCCGCCCATCCGCGTCGCCGCCACCAGCCCGGGCACGTTCTTGACCATGACCTGTTGTGGCCAGGTCCGGTACGAACACGAAATGGAAGCCGCGCGGTTGCTGTGCCAGGCGGTCCGTCCGCGCTTTCAATAAGCCCATCCGACGAGCCGGCGCAAAGACCGGCCGCGCCTGGGAACAGCCGGTCCTTCATCTCCCCCGCCGTCACGACAGATTCGCGCGGGTGCCCATTCCCGCCGGACGTCGCGATTTTATGTTGCGGCGCATCATCGCCGCGTGTCAGGCTGTGCCTCGGCTTTCCCGGCGCGAAGGATCCGGCGGGCCTGGAAATTGTCCTGAAAGCATGTCCGGTCGCGATAACCCGGGAAGCAAGGACGCACGCCCATGTTGGACACGCCGCTCGTCAATGAATTCTCTCATGTGAAACCAACGGACACGCCGTGGAAAAGCGGCGGTCTGCGCGACTTTTTTCTGTATCGCGACCTCGGTATCGCCACCGCCACCGGCGGGCGCGTTATCGCGCATTTGGTGAAGGCGAACGAGGCACCGGAAAAAGGCACGGGATGGCACCATCACGACGCCTCGTTTCACATTGTTCTGATGCTGAAAGGCTGGGCCAAATTCATGTACGAGGACAAAGAGCACCTCGTCGCCGCCGGAGACTGCGTGCACCAGCGGCCCGGCATCGTGCACTTCCTGTTCGATTATTCCCCGGACATGGAATATCTGGAAGTTGTTGGACCCGCCGATTTCCCCACCATCGAAGACACCGGTCCTCGCGCCGTACCCAGCCCGGCGCCCTGGTCCTGATCCCAAACGGACGGGGAGGGCGACCTCCCCGCCACTAAAACTCGATGTCCAGCTCTTCGATTTGTTCGGGCTCTCGCTGCGCCGCGGCCCACCATTCCCGCAGGTCCGGCCACGCCAGAACATGCTGGCAATACGACTCGCAGACCGGATCGAGCTTCACGTCGTAGGTCCGGAACCGCGCCGCGACCGGCGCGTACATCGCGTCCGCGATCGTCGGCCGGGCGCCATAGAGCCAAGGCCCCTCCCAGGTCTCCAGACATTCCCGCCAGATTTCGGAAATGCGTCCGATATCGGCGCGCACCGCCGACCATAATGTGAAATCGGGCCGGAACAATCGCAAATTCATCGGCAACGAACCGCGCAACGCCGCGAAACCCGAATGCATCTCGCCCGAAACCGACCGGCAATGCGCCCGCGCCTTCGGATCCGCCGGCAACATGCGCGCGTCCGGAAACGCCTCGTTTAAATATTCGGCGATCGCCAGCGTGTCCCACACGACCACGTCGCCATGCGTCAACCAGGGAATGCGGATCGACGAAGATTGCAACAGCAATTCCGCCCGATTCGCGGGATCGTCGGGAGAGACGACCTTTTCCTCGAACACGAGGCCGGACAGCCGCGCCAGAAGGAAACCCCGCAGCGACCAGGAGGAGTAATTTTTGCTGCTGATGTATAAGGTCGCACCTTTCATCGTGACAATGCCTTCCCGTGGTGCCATGCTGCGGTGCAATATAGCAGCCGCCGGATACCGAAAGCGAGGGTTCATGTTGGCTCGGACGACGATTTTCACGGGACGGGCCAAACTGGGGCGCGCGAACGCCGTATCATGATGTACAAGCTGTATCAGGCGAAGCAGGACCTCCTGCACCCACTGCGCCAAACCGCCCGCCTCGGCGCCGCCTGGGCGCGCGCCTGGGATATCGGCGCCTTCACCCCCTACGGCCTCCGCGCCATGGGCGCCGCGGGGGAATTGTTCTCCCAGGCGCGCATGACCCATACGCGCCCGGATTTCGGCATTCCCTCGGTCCGCATGGGAGAGGACGACGTCGCGGTGATCGAGGAAGCCGCCGACGAAACCCCCTTCGCGACATTGCTACATTTCCGGAAAGAGACCGCCACGGTCCAACCGCGGGTCATGCTGGTCGCGCCGATGTCTGGTCACTTCGCGACACTTCTGCGTGCCACGGTGCGCACCATGCTGCCGGATCACGATCTTTATATCACCGACTGGAAAAACGCCCGCGACATCCCGCCGGCGGCCGGAACCTTCGGTTTCGATGCCTATGTCGAACATCTCATCCGCTTTCAACGCGCGCTTGGACCCGGCGCGCATATCGTGGCGGTCTGCCAGCCAACCGTCGCGGCTCTGGCCGCCACCGCGGTCATGGCGGCGGAAAAAGACCCGGCACAACCGCGCAGCCTGACGCTGATGGCCGGTCCGTTGGACACGCGGGTCAACCCGACCAAGGTCAACGAACTCGCGCGCTCCCGCCCGATCGAATGGTTCGAGAAAGAATTGATCGCCACCGTGCCCTGGCGCTTTCCGGGCGGCGGACGCCGGGTCTATCCGGGCTTCGTCCAATTGACGGCGTTCATGAGCATGAACCTTGATCGCCACATCTCAGCCCACCGGGCGCAGTTTCATGCGCTCGTTGGCGGCGAGACTCAGGCGGCCAACGCGCACCGGGCCTTCTACGACGAATACGGCGCCGTCATGGACCTGCCCGCGGAATTTTTCCTCGAAACCGTGCAGCGCATCTTCCAGGAAGATCACCTGCCCTTGGGCAAACTGACCTTTCATGGCGAGAAAATCTCGCCGTCCGCCATTCGCCGCACCGCCCTGCTGACGGTCGAGGGCGAACGAGACGATATTTGCGCGGTGGGACAGACCGTCGCGGCGCTGGATATGTGCACGGGCGTGCGGGTCGATATGAAATCCCACCACCTGCAAAGCGGTGTCGGCCATTATGGCGTGTTCAGCGGCCGGCGCTGGGAACGGGAAGTCTATCCGAAAGTCCGTCAGGCCATTCAGACCCGGAGCTGACCGGGCATCAGCCCGCGTTCAGCACCCGTCCCGCGACCGCGTCCAGCTTCCGGGCCAGCTCCGGCGAGCGCATCGCCGGAGCCGTGATGATCGCGTTGTCCAGCGCGTGATCGCAGCCTTGAGGGCAGGGTGCGCGTGGCGCGCCAAGGCCCGGCACCATTGCCGCGACCAGTCTTTTCGCCTTTTCGGCGTTGCCAAGCAGCACTTGCACCACCGCCTCGACCGTGACGTGATCGTGGTCGGGATGCCAGCAATCGAAGTCCGTGACCATGGCCACGGTCGCGTAGCAAAGCTCGGCTTCGCGCGCGAGTTTCGCTTCCGGCATGTTGGTCATGCCAATCACGTGGCACCCCCAGGACCGGTAAAGCTCGCTCTCGGCTTTGGTGGAGAATTGGGGCCCCTCCATCACCAAATAGATGCCTCCCCGCGCCGCCGCCAGGCCTTCGGCGCGTGCCGCCGCCTCGGCGGCATCGCCAAGGCGGGAGCAGACGGGATGTGCCATGGAGACATGGGCCACGATGCCCTCGCCAAAGAAGCTCTTTTCGCGGGCGAAGGACCGGTCCACGAACTGGTCGACGATGACGAAGCGGCCGGGTTCCAGGCCCTCGTGCAGGCTACCGACGGCGGATAGCGATAGCACGTCGGTCACGCCCAGGCGTTTCAGCGCGTCGATATTCGCCCGGTAGTTGAGATGGCTGGGAGAGATAGGGTGGCCTCGCCCGTGACGGGGGAGGAACACGCAGCGGACGCCCCCAAGGGTGCCGCTGAGCAGTTCGTCGGAGGGCTCGCCCCAGGGGGTTTCGACCTTGGTCCAGGTCTTATTTTCGAGTCCCTCGATATCGTAAAGTCCGGACCCGCCGATGATGCCGATGACCGGCTGAAGGGTATGGCTCATCGGCGGGGTTTCCATCAGTGTACGTCGGCCCAGATTTTACGTTTCACCGCGTAGGTCACGCCGGCGAGCAAGCCCAGGAAGAGGATGACGCGAACGCCCATCGCCTTCCGCTCGGCCATTTCGGGATTGGCGGCCCAGGTGAGGAAGGTGGTGACGTCGCGGGCCATTTGATCGACGGAGGTGGGAGTCCCGTCGATATAGGCGATCTGGCCGTCGTTCAACGGCTTCGGCATCGCGATCTGATGGCCCTCGAACATCTTGTTGTAGCTCATGCCGGCCTGCATTTTGAACCCGGCGGGCGGTTCGGCGTACCCGGTCAGCAGTCCGTAGATGTAGTTCGCCTCGCCTTCGCGGGCGTTGACGATCAGCGACAGGTCGGGGGGCAGGGCGCCGTTGTTCGCCGCGCGGGCGGCTTTGTCGTTCGGGAACGGCGAGCGGAACATGTTCGCGGGCGTGGCGGGCCCTTCCTTAGGTGCGCCCGCGTCGTCGGTGCCCTGCGGCACCGTGAAGTTGGACGCGATCGCCTTCACCTGTTCGGGCGTGAAGCCGATGCCCGTCAGGTCGCGGTAATGCAGCTGCCGCATCGAATGGCACGCCGAGCAGACCTCGGAATAGACCTGGAAGCCGCGCTGGGCGGAGGCCAGATCCGGCGTCCCGAAGATCCCGTCGAAGCTCCACTTCTGCTCGGGGATCTTGATCGGCGCGTGCGCGGGGGCGTGATCGTCCGCCGCGCGGACCGAGGCGGGCAGCGCGAAGAGACCGGCGGCCGCGATGGCCGCGAGGAAAATTCTGGGCGCGCGCATCAGTGGTTCTCCAGCGGACGGCCGGTGACGGCCTGGGTGATGCTCTCGGGCAGCGGCAAGGGTCGTTCGAGTTTGCCGAGGATCGGGGTGATCACCAGGAAGTGGGCGAAGTAGTAGAGGGTGGCGAGGCGGCTCAGGACGACCCAGACGCCTTCCGGCTTGTGGGCGCCGCAGACGCCGAGCACGATGAAAGACAGCACCCACAGCCACAGCAGCCACTTATAGGTGGGGCGGAAGCGGCAGGAGCGGACGCGGGAGGTGTCGAGCCAGGGCAGAACCAGCAGCACCAGCAGCGAGCCGAACATCAGGCAGACGCCGAGCAGTTTGTTCGGGACCGAGCGCAGGATGGCGTAGTACGGCAGGAAGTACCATTCCGGCACGATATCCGCGGGCGTTTGCAGCGGGTTGGCTTCGATGAAGTTGTTGGGATCGCCAAGGAAGTTCGGCGCGAAGAAGACGAAGGCGGCCCAGACCATCAGGAACACGCAGATGCCGACGCTGTCTTTCACCGTGTAGTAGGGGTGGAAGGGCAGGGTGTCCTGCGGTCCCTTGGGGTCGATGCCCAGCGGGTTGTTGGATCCGACGATGTGCAGCGCCGCGATGTGCAGGAAGATCACGCCGACGAGGACGAAGGGCAGCAGATAATGCAGCGCGAAGAACCGGTTCAGGGTGGGCTGGTCGACGGAGAAACCGCCCCACAGCAGGGTGACGATGTATTTGCCGACGACCGGGAAGGCCGAGAACAGGTTGGTGATGACGGTCGCGCCCCAGTAGGACATCTGCCCCCAGGGCAGCACGTAGCCCATGAACGCCGTCGCCATCATCAGCAGCAGGATGACGACGCCCAGGATCCACAGCAACTCGCGCGGGGCTTTGTAGGAGCCGTAGTAGAGGCCGCGGTAGATATGGATGTAGGTGACGATGAAGAACATCGACGCGCCGTTCTGGTGAACGTAGCGGATCAGCCAGCCGTATTCGACATCGCGCATGATGTGCTGGACGCTGTCGAAGGCGAGGTTGGCGTTGGGCTGGTAGTTCATCGCCAGGAAGATCCCGGTGACGATCATGCCCATCAGCGTCACCATCGCGAGGGCGCCGAAGTTCCAGAAATAGTTGAAGTTCCGCGGCGTCGGAAAGACGCCGTATTCTTTCTGCAGCATCGTGACGATGGGCAGGCGCTGGTCGATCCAGTTCAGGACTGGATTTGTGACTTCGCTTTTATGCAGACCGGCCATGACGGTTTCCCCGATGAGTCTGGACTGGGAATTGGGAGCGGCTGGCTCAGCCGATCTTGATGCGCGTGTCGGACTCGAACGCGTAGGGCGGCACCGGCAGGTTGGTGGGCGCGGGCCCTTTGCGGATGCGTCCCGAGGTATCGTACTGGCTGCCGTGACAGGGGCAGAACCAGCCGTTGTACTCGCCGCGCATGTCGGTGGTTTTGTTGCCCAGAGGGATGCAGCCGAGATGGGTGCAGATGCCGACGAGGACGATCCACTGGTCGTGACCGGGTTTCACCCGCGCCTTGTCGAGCTGGACGTCGTTCAACTCAGACGGCTTCACGTTGCGCGCTTCCGCGATCTCGGCGGCGGTGCGGTGGCGGATGAAGATCGGCTTGCCTTGCCACATCACGGTGATGCCCTGTCCCGGCAGGATGGGCTTGAGATCGACATCGACGGAGGACAGCGCCAGCACGTCCTTGGATGGGTTCATCGAACCGACCAAAGCCCAGCCGATCGAGCCGGCGAAGATCGCGGCGCCGGCGCCGGCGATCAGTTCCAGCGTGTCGCGTTTGTTTCCATCGGCCGGGTGGCCATGGGCTGTGGAGGCGGACGAGTCAGCCATATTCCCCTCGTGTTCCCCGGTCAGGGCGACCGGAACGTAAATTGATCCACCGCCGGTCAGTCTCGCGCACGGGCAAGTGCCCAACGCGCATGACTGACCGCGGACCCTCCGCCCTGGACGGTCCGTTCAGAGTTGGCGCAGTTTAGAAGCGCGCGCCGCTCTGGGCAACTCATCCTCCGTTCCCCGAACGGGACAGCGGGATGGGCCACCAACCGGGCGTAATCTGACTGGCCCCTGGGAACAAGCCCCTATGACCCTGAAATCGCACGAAACCGCCTCCCCGGCGGCGCATGAAAGCCTGAAAGACCCGGCGCGCGCCTGGTTCGAAGCCCTACGGGACCGCCTTTGCGCGGAATTCGAGGCCATCGAGGCTCTTGGCGGGCCGGAACCCGGCCGGTTCGTCCGCTCCGCCTGGGATCGCGGCGGCGGCGGCGGCGGAGTCATGAGCGTGATGAGGGGGCAGGTCTTCGAAAAAGTCGGGGTCAACGTTTCCACCGTGTTCGGCGAATTCAGCCCGGAATTCCGCGCGCAAATCCCTGGCGCGGCCGAGGACCCGCGGTTCTGGGCCTCCGGCATCAGTCTGGTCGCGCATATGCGCAGCCCGCGCGTGCCCGCGGCGCATTTCAACACGCGGATGCTGGTCACGACCCAAGGCTGGTTCGGGGGCGGCGGGGATTTGACCCCGATGCGACTCGACTCGCCGGAAGCCCAGGAGGACGCGGCGATCTTCCATGGCGGGTTCCAGGGGGCCTGCGATAAACACGACCCGGCTTATTACCCGGAGTTCAAGGCCTGGTGCGACCGCTACTTCTTCCTGCCGCACCGGAACGAACCGCGCGGCGCCGGCGGGATCTTCTTCGACCGCCACAATACCGGCGACATCGCTCGCGATTTCGCCTTCGTCCGAGACGTCGGCGAGGCGTTCCTGGATGTCTTCCCCCGCATCGTCCGCCGCCGGATGCACGAAGCCTGGACACCGGAGGAACGCGAACACCAGTTGATCCGCCGGGGACGCTACGTCGAGTTCAACCTGATCCACGACCGCGGCACGCTGTTCGGCCTGAAAACCGGCGGCAACGTGGAAGCCATCCTGATGAGCCTGCCACCCGAGGTGAAATGGCCGTAGCCGTCCGCCCCGCCCCGGACACACGTCCGGAGCGGGGCGCGCGGGTTACTCGCGCGGTTTCCGATCGGGATAGCTGACCCCCATCCCCGCGCGCACATCCTGCTGAATGCCGTATTGCGGGAACGGATATCGGAACCCGTTCTTCGCCAAAGCCTCCATCCCAGCGATCGCCTGGGTCATCTGGTCCGGCGGCAGCGCCATCAGCATCTCGTCGTCCAGAACGCCGCCGTATCGGCGCTCGGCGAAACACGGGATCGACAGGCTCGGCTCGCGAGTCTTCAACGCCCGGCCCCAGGAATCCGCGCAGGCCGACTCACCCACCACGCTCCAGTCGAATTTTTTATAGCCCGCCCATTGCAACCCATTGATGAAATACATCATCGCGCCGGGCGTGGCGTAGAAAAGCGCGATATCCGGCGGGTCGAGCCGCCCCGCCGCCAGCGGCGAGACCACCATCGCCTGGTATTTCCCATCCTCGACGCAATTCATCGCCGCCTGATGCGCGGCGGCATCTTCCGGAGTCGAGTACCAGACGCCGGCCATGTGCTGGCCAGACTTCCATTTGTCGTCCTTGCCGTTGCCCAACCCGATGACGGCCCGGCACTGCGCGCCCACCAGATCCTCGGCGGTGACACCCACCGTCCAGCCCAAACGGGCGGACTGCGCGACAACCTGGTCGAATGCGTGCACGGCCTTCGGACGGCGGATGCGGGGAATCGCCTCCATGTCCTCGACACGCTCGAACAATTTCATGCCGAACGCCGGGGTCCGCAATTTCAATAAACGCTCCAGATCGGCGGCCAGCTTCTGACAGTTCACGGTCATCCCCACGTCCCTCCTGATAAACCGGACGCACGTTCGCCGCCGCCCGGAACCCCGTTCGTGCGACAGCCGCGATGCATCGTCAATCGGCGAGCCAGGCCCCTACCGCGCGGCGGCCTCGCGCATGAACTTCGCTTTGTCCGACGCGCCCGCGATGACGTAGCCGTGATCGGATCCGGTCAGGACATAGCGGCAGCCCATGCCGACGAAGCGGGCGGCGTCTTCTTTGTTGTCGATGCCGCCCATGCCCATGATCTTGCCGTGCGCGCGGCAGGCCTCGCCAACGGTCCGGTAGGCATCGATCAGTTTCGGGTGATTCATCTGGCCAGGGACGCCCAGCGCGGTCGTCAGGTCGTAACTGCCGAACAGCAGCACGTCGATGCCCGGGACGGCGGCGATCTCGGCGGCGTTGCGGACGGCGTCAGGGCTTTCGATCATGACGGTGGTCATGATTTCGTCGTTGATCTCGCGCTGCGCCGTGCCGACATCCGGGGCCTGGTACCCGTACAGCGCGGGCGGTCCGCCCCAACTGCGAGTCCCGGCGGGCGGGTAACGGAAGGCGTCCGCGATGCGCTTCGCCTGGGCGGCGGTGTCGACATGCGGCACCACGATGCCCATCGCGCCGTTGTCCAGCAGCCGCGTGCCCTCGTCCAGCGCGCCCGCGCAAACGCGGACCGTCGGCGCGATGCCCGTGGGGATGGAGGCGATGCAGATCTGGGTCGCTTCCTGCATGGAGAACGCGCCGTGTTCCATGTCGATGAACAGGAAATCGTGTCCCGAGGCGGCGGCGAGCAGCGGCGTGGCGGCGGTGCGCAGATGGTAGACCTGAAACCCCAGCGCCATGCCGCCGGCCATCATTTTCCGTTTCGCTTCGTTCCGCGCGATGGGCATTTCGCCGCTCCTGTCTGTGTCCCGGCAGGCCAGCACGCCCGCCCGGCGGCGTCAAACCTTCGGCGTCAAACCGGCTGGGGGCCTATGCCCAGAGCGGATGCGCCGCGCCGCGCGTGCCTTTGCGATCCAGGACCTCCAGCGCCGCCGCCATATCGGCTTCCGTCAGCGCCAGCCCGAAGCGGGCCGCGAGTTCGGTCCGGATCGCGGCCGGGCTGTCCAGCAGGCTCCGCTCCGCGCGTCCCGCCGCGTCGCGCGCGGTCACGCGGCCGTTGAACAAGGTGAACCGCGCCCCGTCCGGGCCCGGCCGGGCCACGATCAGGTTGTCGACGAAGGGGCTGTTGGGATGGGTCGCGGTGAACCAGTTGCCAACCTCGTAATCCACATCCAGCGGCGGGCGGGGCGAAATCCGGTAGATGGTTTGCCAGGTCTCCACGAGCCTGGCCTGGAGCACGAGTTCGTCGCCCGCCGGCAGCAGCCGCATGGGTTCGTGCGGGGTGGTCTGTTCGATATCCGGGGTCATCGCGAGCGGGCGGGTCGGGGTTTGATTGCCGAACCCGGTATCGGCCAGAAACGGGCCTTCCGGCAGATCGACCCGCAACATCATATGCGTCGCCGGGCCGGAAGCGCCGGGTTCCTGGCCGCGGATGACCCGCGCGATCAGGCCCGTGACGGAAAACCCGAGGGACAAAAGCCCGGCACGGAGCAATCCGTTCAGTTCGAAGCAGTAGCCGCCGCGCCCGCCCGTCACCAGCTTCGCTTGCAGCGAGGCGAGATCCAGTTTCGGCACGCGGCCCAGAAGCACGTCGATGTTCTCGAACGGTATCGACGCGGCCTGCGCGCGGACGATCTCCGTCAGCACCGCCAGCGTCGGCGCGCGGGCGCCGGTATGGCCGATCCGCCGCAACCAGGCCTCTGTGTCGAATGTCTCGCCGGACATGGCTCGCTCTCTTTCGTGGCCGGATTAGCATCCTGTTAACCAGTGGCGGTTATTCTGCCCCGCGCGGACCGGCAGCGAAAGAGAGAGCGCCATGTTGATGGACATCCCTGACGAAACCGTCATCGTCGCGGACAACGATTCAATGATGCGCGGCCTGCTACGGACCGCGCTGGAGCGGCCCAGGCGCATTTTGATGTTGTGCGCCGATGGGACGGAAGCCGTCGCGGCGGCCGAGGAATCGGCGGCGACGCTGATTTTGCTGGATATGCGGATGCCCAGAATGGACGGGCTGGAGGCGTGCCGGGCGATCCGGGAGTTGCCGGGGTACGAGGTGGTGCCGATCGTGATCCTGACCGCCTTCGACGGAAACGCGTCGCGCCAGCGCGCGATGCGGGCGGGCGCGACTTCTTTCATGGTCAAACCTTTCTCCCGCGACCGCCTGATCGGCGAAATCGGACCGCTGATCGCGGCGCGCAAACAAACGATGGAACTGGAACACTACTGAACGCCGGGTGAATTCGGCGCCATCCGGGATGGCGCGCGCATTCAATGCTTGCCCCCGCCGCCATGCGTATACGACAATGGTCGGATGACGCGGAGGCATGACAGTTCTCCCCCTGGGTTTTCCTCGGGGGCCGGCGAGACACGCTGCGGAGACCAAAGGTTTCCGGGCCCGAGCTTCGCCGCGCTCGATCTGGGCACGAATAATTGCCGAATGCTGGTTGGCACGCCCTCTGGCGCCGGGTTCCGCGTCGTCGATAGCTATTCCCGGATCGTCCGGCTGGGGGAGGGGCTGCACCACACCGGCGCGCTCTGCCCGGCCGCGATGGATCGCGCCGTCTCCGCATTGCGCGATTGCGCGGAACGGTTGAGCAAGTCCCGTCCCCGCATGGTCCGCGCCATCGCCACCGAGGCCTGCCGCCGCGCGCGCAATGGCGGCGAGTTCCTGGACCGCGTCCGGCGCGAGACCGGGCTCGACATCGGGGTCATTTCCACGCGGGAAGAGGCGGAACTCGCGCTTGAATCCTGCACCCCGCTGCTGGACGGCGCCGGCCGCCGCGCCCTCCTCTTCGACATCGGCGGCGGTTCGACCGAGTTGGCCTGGGTTCGTCTCGGTTGCGGCCCGCCCTCTTTGATCGGCTACGCCTCTCTGCCCGTCGGAGTCGTCACCTTGTCCGAGCGCTTCGGCGCCGCCGCCTTCACCGAGGACGGCTTCGACGAAATGGTCGAGGATACGATGGCGCGGCTGACCGACTTCGAGAGCGTCCACTGCATCGCCCGCGAAATCCGCGACGGCGGGGTGCGGCTGTTGGGCACCTCCGGCACCGTCACCACCCTGGCCAGCGTGGTGCTGAACCTGGAACGCTACCGTCGCGCGCAGGTCGACGGTATCGCGCTGACCCGGAGCGAGGCGGACGACGCCCTGTCCAACCTGCGCGCGCTGGACCGCGAGGCGCTGTCTCGCCATCCCTGCGTCGGACCGGAACGGGCGGATTTCGTCCTGCCGGGCTGCGCGATCTACGCCGCCATCGCCTCGATGTGGCCGGCGCCTGACGTGGTCGTCGCCGATCGCGGGCTGCGCGAGGGCATGCTGATGCGGATGATGCGCGCGGACCGTGCCCGCCCGGACCGGCGGCGCCCCCAGATGGCCCGGACCTGATATTTTTCGCATGAGCAAGCCCACGACCCCGTCCAGCGGACGGAAGCTGACCGTCAACGTCAAAACCGCCAAAAAACGCAGCCCGGCCTCGGCCGAATGGCTGCGCCGGCAGTTGAACGACCCCTATGTGGTGGCGGCGAAGCAACAGGGCTGGCGTTCCCGCGCGGCGTTCAAGCTGTTGGAGCTGGACGATCGCTACAAGATCCTGCGGCCGGGACTCCGGGTGGTGGATCTGGGGGCGGCGCCGGGGGGATGGACCCAGGTGGCGATCGCGCGGGGCGCGGGGGCGGTGGTGGGTGTCGATTTGCTGCCGATCGATCCTATTTCGGGCTCGGTGCTGATCCAGGGCGATTTCAACGACCCCGATATGCCAGAGCGTCTGACGGCGCTGATGGGCGGTAAGGCCGACCTGATCCTGTCGGACATGGCGCCGAACACCACGGGCCACGCCGCGACCGACCATCTGCGGATCATGGCGCTGGCCGAACTGGCGGTGGAATTCGCCCGCGAAAACCTGGCGCCGGACGGAGCTTTCGTGGCGAAAGTGTTCCAGGGCGGGTCGGAAAAAGCCATGCTGGACACGCTGAAGCGGAATTTCACCAGTGTCCGCCACGCCAAACCGCCGGCGAGCCGGAAGGAGTCCAGCGAGCTTTACGTGGTGGCGACCGGCTTTCGCGGGGGGTGAGCCCGCGGCGTCCTGGCCGCTCGATCTCTCCCGTTGCGATCCGTCCACGGCATCACCGTCAGGCCCCTCCTCGTCATGGCCCGGCTTGGCCAGGCCACCGGGAGCGACACGACGACGGACAAATCGTCCGGACGTCCGACGTTCGCCGTACGCCCCCAAATATCCGGTAATCTCCCCGCTGGCTTGCTCTTCACGACCCTCCAGGTGGCCGGCGCAAGAACCGGGATGCGCCGCGACGCGCGCGGTGGCATGGTGACGGCATGATCGCACCGGACCTGAACGTCGCCGCCCTCGCCACCGCCATCGCCGAGAACGGATATGCCGTGGTGCCGGTTCTCGACGCCCCCGCGTGCCGGGCGCTCGCCGCGCTATGGGCCGAGGAGGCGCGGTTCCGAAAATCGATTATCATGCAACAGCGGGCCTACGGGCGCGGCGAATACCGGTATTTCGCCTATCCCTTGCCCAACCCGGTCGCGGCGTTACGGACGGCCTTGTACCCGCCGCTGGCCGCGGTCGCCAACGCCTGGCGGCGAACCCTCGGGGTGGAAGGCGAGTTTCCGCCGACGCTCGCGGCGTTTCTGGCCCAGTGCCACGCGGCCGGGCAAACCCGCCCGACACCCTTGATGCTGCGCTACGGTCCCGGCGACTTCAACTGTCTGCACCAGGACCTTTACGGCGATATGGTGTTCCCCTTGCAGGCGGTGGTGTTGCTCAGCGAGCCCGGACGCGATTTCGAAGGTGGCGAGTTCCTTCTGGTCGAGCAACGTCCACGCGCGCAATCCAAGGCGGAAATCGTGCCTTTGGAAATGGGCCAGGCGGCGATTTTTCCGGTGCATCACCGGCCGGCGAAGGGCACACGAGGAGCCTATCGCCTGACCGTCCGGCACGGCGTCAGCCGCGTCCGGTCAGGCGATCGCCAAACCCTGGGCCTGATCTTTCACGACGCGGCCTAGCCAGCCCAGACGGACACCTGATCCCGCGCCAGAGGCCGCGGATGCGGCGCGCTGCCACCGGCATTGGTGCCGAGATACAGAAACCCAAGAATTTCGTCGTCCTCGCTCAGACCCAGAGCGGTCTTCACGCCGGAGTCGTAAGCGGGTTCCCCGGTCTTCCACATCGCGCCATATCCCAAAGCATGCGCCGCCAGCATCATGTTCTGAGTCGCGGCGGCGGCGGCGGAGATTTGCTCCAATTCCGGGATGCGGTGACCTTTTTGCACATGCGCGGCGGTCACCACGATCGTCGGCGCGCGCATCGCCTTCGCCCGCTCCCGCCCCAGCATCTCCTCACTCGCCCCCGGTTCCTTCCGCAGCAGCGCCTGGGCCATCAACTCCCCAAAACCCTCGCGTTTCGCGCTTTCGATCACCACGAACCGCCAGGGACGCAACCGCCCATGATCCGGCGCGCGCACGGCGCTTTTGAAAATCGTGTCGAGATCGGCCTCGCCCGGTCCCGGCGCGTCCAGCTTCAGCGCGGATTCACGGGTCAGCAGAAGGTCGAGTGCGTCCATTGTCTGGCTCCCTTGGTTTTCTGGACTCCAGGATCGCGTATCCGGAGGGGCGTCGCGTCCCGGTGCCATGCTCTCACAAAACAGCGCGGGAACAAAGCGAGGCGCGCGCGCCGGATTTAATCGCCGGAGAGGACCACCCGAACCGCGTCGCCCGCCGGTTCCAGTTTCGTGCCGTATTCCGCGCTCCGGCGCACGAGATCGGCGTATTCCGCCTGTTCCTCGGCCAACGGGCACAGGATCGTTTCGTTCGCGGCGTTATGGCGGACAAACCGGAAACTGGCGCCATGCAGGCCCGCGCGTGTCGCGTCGGCGCGGACCATCATGCCGACCCAGTCGCCATGCGCCCGCCCGCCATGTCCGGTATGAAACGAAAACGACCCAAGCCCGTAAAAGATCGGCTTGCCGCGATGGACTTCCACGGCCAGGGAATAATGCGGCCCATGCCCAACGACGATATCGGCGCCCGCGTCCACGGCGGCGCGGCCGATTTCGCGCATATAGGCCAGAGTGTCCTTGCCGAGTCCCCAATGGCAGGACGCGACCAGGACGTCGCAGAGGGGACGCAGCGCGGCGACCGCGTCCGTGAAGGAGCGCAACGCGCCGGGATCGGCCCAGGTCACCACGACCGGCGGAATGCCGGGCCGGTTCATCGGCGGAATCTCGGGCCGGGTCTTGTGCATCGGCACCTGATAGGCGGTGTGGGCGCGGATCGTGGCGATCCCGGGATCGCGCGGTCCGGCCTCGTGATTCGTTGGCCAATAGACGGAACTGCGCTGAAGGAAGCCGTAACGTATGCCGCCGCGCTCGACGACGATGGGCGCTTCCGCGGCCTCTCGATTGGCACCGGCACCGGTATGCGGGATTTTCGCGCGGTCGAGCCGGGCGATCGAACTCAGGATCGCGGCCTCGCCGTAATTCACGTTATTCGCGATGCCGACGGCGCCGATCGACGCGCCGGTCAGGGCGGCGGCGGCGATGTCCGGATCGGCGAAAAACCCCTCGGCATGGAAGGACCGCGCGACCGGCGGAGCATAAAGGCAGCATTCCAGATTGGAAAACACCATGTCCGCGGCGGCGAATTCTTCCGTCACGCGGCGGAACGGCACGGCCGGGTCCTCGACATTCATCAGATTGACGTCGCCGGTCAGGATCAGCCGTGCCATGCGCTGGGTCTTCCCTGGTGCCCGCGCGGCATCGCCGCGCGGGGCGAGGTTGTTACTTCACCGACGAGTAAGGGGTCGGGCCAAGGATGAAGTTCTTCACGTTGGCGACGATCGGCCCGTTGGCTTCCGTCTGCGCGCGCTTTTCATGCCATTCCGGATCGGCCTGGAAGGCGTTCCATTTCGTCTCGCGGTCGGCCAGGGAGTCCCAGGCGAGCATGTAATAGAGGGTCTGGTTCGACTCGCCGATCAGCGTCGTCCAGAAACCGGCCTGCTTGATGCCGTGCCGCTCCCAGATTTTCAGCGTGATGGTGTCGAAGCGCTTGTTCAGATCGGGCAGACGGCCCGGGACGCATTCGTAGATACGCAGTTCGTAGATCATGGCGATCTCCTCTCGTTTAACACCTTGTCAGTCTGCCGCGCCCGGCGTGCATGGGCAACAGCGCGCGCCGTCACTTCACGGCGGAATAGGACGTTGGCGCCAGCATGAAATTTTTGATATTGGCGACCAGAGGCCCGTTCTCCTCGGTCTTCGCGCGGGCCGAGATCCAGTCGGGGTCGGCGCCGAAAGCGGCGAATTTTTGTTCGCGCTCGGCCAGGGATTCCCAGGCGAGCAGATAGTATAAGGTCTGGTTCGACTCGCCGATCACTGTCGTCCAAAACCCGGCCTGACGGATGCCGTGCTTGTCCCACAGTTTCAACGTGATGGTGTCGAACCGCTTGTTCAACTCCGGCAGCTTGCCGGGGACGCATTCGTACATGCGCAATTCGTAAATCATGGACCGCTTCCTCTCGCGTTATGCCCCCGGACACTGCCGCCACGCGGCACGGCGGGCAAGGGGCCCAAAGGGGAGGCGGATCTCAAATCAAACCGCTTCGGTATCCAACGCGTAACCCGCCGCGCGCACGGTGCGGATCAGATCCGCCTCGCCCTCGTCGTTCATCGACCGGCGCAGGCGGCGGATATGCACATCGACCGTGCGCAACTCGACATGAATGTCGTGGCCCCAGACCGCGTCGAGCAATTCCTCGCGCGAGAAAACCCGCCGCGGATAGCGCAGAAAGAATTCCAACAGACGGAACTCGGTGGGGCCCAGATGGATACGGCGTCCGGCGCGGGTCACGCGATGGGTCGCGAGATCCATGTCGATGTCCTGGAACCCGAGCTGGCCTTTCTCCGGCACCGCCCCGGCCCGGCGCAACAACGCGCGGATGCGCGCCAGCAGCGCATCGATGCCGAACGGCTTGGTGATATAATCGTCGGCCCCGGTGTTCAACGCGCGCACGGCGTCGCGATCCTCTGTCCGCGCGGTTAACATGATCACCGGCAGGTCGCGGGTCGCGGGCTCGCGCCTGATCCGCCGGCACACCTCGATGCCCGACAGAGTCGGCAACATCCAGTCCAACAGCACGATGTCCGGCTTCTGCTCCTGGATCAGGTTCAACGCCTCCTGCCCGTCGGCCGCGTCCTCGACCCGATACCCCTGCTTTTCCAGATTGTAGCGGAGCATCGTGACAAGCGCGGGCTCGTCCTCCACCACCAGCGCCAAGGGTTTTGGCAGGCTGGAGAGACCTTCCGGCATGGTGCTTTCCCTCATTCTTTTGGACGAACGATCGCGAAGGCGGCGCTGGTGCCCTTGGGACGCGCGTCGGGCAGGACCTCGCCCTTGACGGCATAGTGGATCGTTTCGGCGATATTGGTGGTGTGATCGCCAATCCGTTCCAAATTCTTGGCGATGAACAGAAGATGCGTGCAAGGCGTGATATTGCGCGGATCCTCCATCATGTAGGTGATCAACTCGCGAAAAATCGTGTTATAGATGTCGTCGACGGCGCGATCGGACCGCCAGACCTCGATGGCCTTCTCCGCGTCGGCGTGGCCCAGCGCGTCCATGACGGAGCGCAACTGCTCCCGCACCAAACCGGTCATGTGACTCAACCCGCCCATGGCGTAGCCCGCGGGGAATTGCGCCAGAACGACGCTGCGTTTGGCGACATTGGACGCGTAATCGCCAATCCGCTCCAGATCGCCCGTCACTTTCAACGCCGCGACCACCAGCCGCAAATCCGCCGCCATCGGCTGGCGCAAGGCCAGCATCCGAATCACGAACTGCTCGATCTCACGCTCCAGCGCATCGACCTTCAGGTCTTCTTCGACCGTCCGCGTGGCCGCCTCCGCGTCGTGCCGCAAGATCGCTTCCGCCGCCATCGACACCTGGGATTCCACGATGCCCCCCATCCGTAACAACAGATCGGTGAGCTTCTTCAGGTCGTTGTCAAAGCTTTTAACAAGATGTTCGGACTGTTCCGACATGGTTTCGTTTCCTTTCCGGTTCAGCCAAATCGTCCCGTGACGTAATCCTGCGTGCGCTTTTCCTTCGGCGCCGTGAACAACTGCGCGGCGGGCGCGACCTCCACCATCTCGCCAAGATAAAAGAACGCGACCTGATCGGCGCAGCGCGCGGCCTGCTGCATGTTGTGGGTCACGATCGCGATCGTGAAATCGTTCTTCAGCTCGTCGATCAATTCCTCGATCTTCAAGGTGCTGATCGGATCGAGCGCGCTGGTCGGCTCGTCGAGCAGAATGACCTCGGGACGGACGGCGATGGTCCGCGCGATGCACAGGCGCTGCTGCTGGCCGCCGGACAGACCCATGGCGGAGGTGTGCAGCCGGTCCTTCACCTCGCCCCACAGCGCGCCGCGGTTCAGCGACCATTCCACGCGCTCTTCCATTTCGGATTTGGACAGTTTCTCGTGCAGCTTCACGCCGAAGGCGATGTTCTCGAAAATCGTCATCGGGAAGGGCGTGGGTTTCTGGAACACCATGCCGATCCGCGCGCGCAGGCTGTTCAGATCGACGCCGGGATCGACGATGTTCTGGCCGTCCATCATCGCCTTTCCGGTGGCGCGCTGTCCGGGGTAAAGGTCGTACATCCGGTTCAGCACGCGGAGCAGCGTCGATTTGCCGCAGCCGGAGGGGCCGATCATGCCGGTGACCTGACGGTTCGGCAGTTTCAGTTCGATGGATTTCAGGGCGCGGTGCTCGCCATAGAAAAAATCCAGATTTTCGATGTCGATCTTCGCGGTGTTAATGGCTGTTTCCGGGCGCGTCTGGACGCCGCCGTGGGTCGAGCTCTGTTCGATGGTGGTACTCATGCGATCCTCACTTCCGGCCCCGGAGCAGGGTGCGGGCGACAATGTTGACGGCAAGCACGGCGGCGGTGATCAGCAGGGCGCCGGCCCAGGCCAGATCGACCCAATCCTGAAAGGCGGATCCGGCGTATTGGTAGATGGTCACGGGCAGGCTGGCCATTGGTTTGGTCAGGCTCAGCGACCAGTTCAGGTTGCCGAGACTGGTGAACAGCAGCGGCGCGGTTTCGCCGGAGATGCGGGCGACGGCCAGCAGGATACCGGTGACGATGCCTTCGCGGGCCGCGCGGTAGCAGATCAGGACGATCATTTTCCACTTCGGCGCGCCGAGTCCGATCACCGCCTCGCGCAATTGCGAGGGGATCAGGCGCAGCATGTCCTCGGTGGTGCGGACGACGATCGGGATGACGATCAGCGCCAGCGCGAGGCATCCGGCGAAGCCGCTGAATCCGCCAAGGGGGGAGACGACGATCTGGTAGACGAACAGCCCGATCAGGATGGACGGCGCCGAGAGCAGGATGTCGGAGACGAAGCGGACGGCGTTGCCAAGGGCTGAGTCGCGGGCGTATTCGGCGAGGTAGGTGCCGACCATCAGGCCGATGGGTGTGCCGATCGCGGCGCCCAGAACGGTCTGGATGAGCGTGCCGACGATCGCGTTCAGCAGGCCGCCGTGCGAGCCGGGCGGCAAAGTGGAGGTGGTGAAGACCGTAAGGCTCAGGCCCGCGATGCCTTTCGACAGCAGCGTCGCCAGGATGGAGGCGAGGAAGATCAAGCCCAGGCCGGTCGCGGTTAGGCAGAGGGTTTTGACGATCCGGTTGGCGCGTTTGCGTTTTCGCCCCAGCGCCAGCGACGCGTTCATGTCCTTTGCCGGTCCGGGAATGACGGAGAGTGTCGCGCTCATGCTTTCATCCCCGGTTTCAGGAGCGTTCGGGAAATCGCCAGGACGATGAAGGCGATCGCGAACAGGATCAGGCCCAGAGCCAGGAGCGAGGAGAGTTTCAGGCTGCCGGTTTCGGCTTCCGGGAACTCGAGCGCGACGATCGAGGCGATGGTGTTGCCGGGCCCGAACAGCGAGGTGGCGATACGGTTGGTGTTGCCGATGACGAAGGTGACCGCCATCGTTTCTCCGAGGGCGCGGCCCAGACCGAGCATGATGCCGCCGACGACGGAGGCGCGTGTGTAGGGAATGACGATCGAGCGCATCACTTCCCAGGTCGTGCATCCCAGCCCGTAGGCGGATTCTTTATAGACGGCGGGGACGGTGTCGAAGACGTCGCGCATGGTCGCGGCGATGAAGGGGATGACCATGACCGCCAGCACCAGGGCCGCCGTGAGAATGCCGGTGCCGAAGGGCGGGCCCTGGAAGAAGGGGCCGATCAGCGGCAGTTCGCCGATTGTGTCGATGACGAAGGGTTGGACGTATTGCGACATGATCGGGACGATCACGAAGAAGCCCCACATGCCGTAGATGATCGATGGCACGGCCGCGAGGAGTTCGATCGCGGTGCTGACGGGGCGGCGCATCCAGGCGGGGGCCAGCTCGGTCAGATAGAAGGCGATCCCGAAGGCCAGCGGCACGGCCATGGCCAGGGCCAGGATCGCGGTGACGATGGTGCCGAAAATCGGGACCAGGGCGCCAAAGGTTTCTTGTACCGGGTCCCAGTCGTTGGATGACAGGAATTTCGGACCGAAGGCGATGAAGGCCTTCGAACCGCCCAGGGCCAGGGCCGCGATGATGGCGCCAAGGACCGCGAGTACGAAGATGCCGGAGAGTTTGGCCAGGGCGGCGAAAATGGTGTCGCCCAGGTTGCTTCCCCGGCGCCCCGTGAGGGGCGGGGCGCCGGTTTCGGTGGTCGTGCTCACTTGATTTCAGCCGACCAGGTTTTCAGGGCGGCTTCTTTCACGGCGGCGGGCAGGGCGATGTAATCGAGGCCCTTGGCGATGGCGTCGCCGCTTTTATAGGCCCACTCGAAGAACTTGCGGACGTTGGCGCTGCGCGCGGGGTCCTTGGGGTCTTTCGGCAGCAGGATGAAGGTGGCGGACACGATCGGCCAGCTCGCCGCGCCCGCCTGATCGATCAGGTTGACGGCGAAGTTCTTGGCGTTGGCCCAATCGCCGTTGGAGGCGGCGGCGACGAAGGCGGCCTCGGTCGGGGAGACGAATTTGCCGTCGCGGTTGCGAAGCTGCGCGGTCGTCAGCTTGTTCTGGCTGGCGAAGGCGTTTTCGACGTAACCGATGGCGCCCTTCAGGTTGGCGACCGTGGCGGAGACGCCGTCGTTACCTTTGGAGCCCGTGCCGGCTGGCCATTTCACCGAGGTCGCGGCGCCGACTTTTTCTTTCCACTCGGGGCTGACGGCCGAGAGGTAGGAGGCGAAGACGAAGGTCGTGCCCGATCCGTCCGCGCGATAGACCGGCGCGATGGCGAGGTTCGGCAGCGCAAAGCCCGGGTTGAGCTCGACCAGCTTCGGGTCGTTCCACTTGACGATTTTACCGGCGTAGATTTCCGTCAGCAGCGGACCCGTCAGTTTCAACTGGTTTGAGGCGATGCCCGGCAGGTTCACGATCGGCACGACCGCGCCCATGACCGTCGGCAGTTGCAGCAGTTTGCCGGATTCGAGCTTGGCCGGGTCCATCGGGGCGTCGGAGGCGCCGAAATCGACGGTGCGATTCAAAATTTGGTTCTGCCCGCCGCCGGAGCCGATCGCCTGGTAATTCAGTTCGAGTCCGGCCGCCGCCTTCGCCGCTTCGCCCCACTTGGTGTAAACCGGAGCCGGGAATGTCGCGCCCGCGCCGGTGATCTGCTGGGCCTGTGCCGCGAACGCGAATACGCCAAGGCCGAGGGCCAGGGCGGTGGCTGCGAGTCTCATGTTGTTCCCCTTCGTTCAATGGGCGTGGGTGTAGGGCCGGGCCGTGACCGCCGTGTTGCGATTTTATGACAGTTAGATGACACCCTGCGGAGGACTCGCCGATTTGTCCGGTTGCGTCCAGGCGGGGCCTGGTCCTACGCTCGATTTATGTTGCGCCGCGGCGAAAGCGAGGATCACGCCCCATGCCCCAGATCGATTCCGGCCGTTTGCTGAAAGACCTGTATGAACTGCGGGCGATTGGCGCCTACCGGACGGGGGTCCATCGGCCCGCTTTGTCGCCGGAGGATATACAATCGCGGCGCTGGCTGGTGGAAAAAATGTCGGCGGCGGGGTTGCGCGCCGAAATCGACGGGATCGCGAACGTGTTCGGCTGGTCGGCCGCGCCGGGCCGAAAGCTGTTGCTGGGCAGTCATCTGGAAACGCAACCGCACTCGGGCTGGCTGGATGGCGCCATGGGTGTGATCTACGGCCTCGAAACAGCACGTGTGTTAGGGGGCGGGATCGATGTGGCCGCCTGGTTCGACGAGGAAGGCTGGTTCGGCTCCTTTTTGGGCAGCCGTTCGTTTTGCGGTCAGGTCGCGGACGCCGAGATCGGCGCGGCCAGGCGGCG
Source organism: Acetobacteraceae bacterium (assembly GCA_947474705.1). GTDB lineage: Bacteria > Pseudomonadota > Alphaproteobacteria > Acetobacterales > Acetobacteraceae > Rhodopila. Next base: position 68,453 of record CANJJS010000001.1, read on the forward strand.
GGGCGATGGGGTGCCGCTGACGGAGGCTCTGGCCGCCGCGGGTCTGGCGGGGCGGCCGCGGGTTCAGGCTGAGCCTGGCCGTCATATTGGCTTTCTGGAGGCCCATATCGAACAGGGGGCCGAGCTGGAACTGGCCGGCGATCGCATCGGCATCGTGACCGCCATCGTCGGCAGCCGCCGTTTCCGGATTGTGTTCGAGGGCGCGCAAAATCATGCCGGCACCACGAGGATGGCGCGGCGGAAGGACGCCGGCGTGGCGTTGACCCGTTTGGCCGGCGCGATTGAGGACCGGTTCCCCTCCATCGCGCACGAACGAACGGTGTGGACGACCGGGAGCATCTCGCTCGATCCGGGATCGCCCAGCATCGTGCCGGGCAGGGCGGAAATGGTGTTTCAGTTCCGCGATACCGAACCGGCGATCCTGGAGGCTTTGGACGCCGAACTCGCGACGCTGATCGCGGCGGCGAATCTTGGGCCCTGCGCGGTGACGGCGATCCGGACCGGGACGACGGCGCCCGCGGCGATGGATCCGGGGTTTCAGGCGGCGATCGCGGCCTCGGCGGCCCGGCACGCGCCGGGGAAATTTCAGCACATGCCCAGCGGCGCGGGGCACGATGCTCAGATATTGTCGGGGATCATGTCGGCTGGGATGATGTTCGTGCCGAGTATTGGCGGCATCAGCCACCATTACAGTGAGGACACCAGCGACGGCGACCTGGTGCTGGGCTGCCAGGTGTTCGTGGACGCGGCCGCCGCGTTGCTGTCGTAGCATCGGCCACCGCGTGAGGAGATTTAGGTTCCGTCCCGGCGCGTAGGTTGCTCCGTCCAACCGCCAACGGCCCCCCCACGTTGCCAGCGGTGGGGGCGAAGGGCCATTGTCGTTTCGACCGATCCGGAAGGCTGCTCCATGGATGACGATTTTCGCAAAGCCGCTCTCGATTACCACCGCTATCCCCGGCCGGGAAAGCTGGCCATCGAGGCCACGAAGCGCATGGCGACGCAGCGCGATTTGTCGCTGGCGTATTCGCCGGGGGTCGCGGCCGCCTGCGAGGCGATTGTCGCCGATCCGGAAGCGGCGCGGGATTACACCGCGCGGGGCAATTTGGTGGGGGTGATTTCGAACGGAACGGCGGTGTTGGGTCTGGGCAACATCGGGGCTTTGGCCGGCAAGCCGGTGATGGAGGGCAAGGCGGTTTTATTTAAGAAGTTCGCGGGCATCGATGTGTTCGATATTGAGGTGGACGCCCAGGACCCGGAACGATTTTGCGATGTGGTGGCGGCACTGGAGCCGACGTTTGGGGCGATCAATTTGGAGGACATTAAAGCACCCGAGTGTTTCGCGATCGAGAGCAATTTGCGTGCGCGCATGAAAATTCCGGTGTTTCACGACGACCAGCATGGCACCGCGATCACGGTGGCGGCGGCGGTGCGCAATGGGTTGCTTTTGCGCGGCAAGACGCTGGCGGACGCGAAACTCGTGACATCCGGCGCTGGCGCGGCGGCGTTGGCCTGTGTCGATTTGCTGGTTTCGATGGGATTGCGGCCGGAGAATGTTTCGCTGACGGACATCAAAGGCGTGGTGCGGGCGGACCGGGAGGGCATGCTGGCGAACATGGCGCGCTATGCCAAGGAGACCAACGCGAACACGTTGGAGGATGTGTTGCCGGGCGCGGATGTGTTTCTCGGCCTGTCGGCGCCCCGGGTGTTGAAGGCGGAGTGGCTGCATCTGTTGGCGGAACAGCCGATGATTCTGGCGCTCGCCAATCCCGATCCAGAGATCGATCCGGCGTTGGTCCGGGCGCACCGGCCGGACGCGATCGTCGCCACGGGCCGGAGCGATTATCCCAATCAGGTAAATAACGTTCTGTGTTTTCCGTTTATTTTCCGTGGCGCGCTGGATGTGTCGGCGACAACGATCAACGAGGAGATGAAGATCGCGGCGGTGGAGGCGATCGCCGGCCTCGCCCGTGTGGAGGCCAGCGAGGTCGTGGCCGCGGCGTATGGCGGGACCGCGCCGGTGTTTGGGCCGGAGTATATTATTCCGCGGCCGTTCGATCCGCGGCTGATTTTGGAGATCGCCCCGGCGGTGGCGCGGGCGGCGATGGCGTCGGGCGTGGCGCGGCGGCCGATCGCGGATTTCGAGGCCTATCGCCGCGATCTGGAACGTTTCGTCTTCCGCTCGGGTTCGTTGATGCGTCCGGTGTTCGAGGCGGCGGGCCGCGATCCGAAGCGGATCGTTTACGCCGAGGGCGAGGACGACCGGGTGTTGCGCGCGGCGCAGACCTTGATCGACGACGGCATCGCCCGTCCCATTCTGTTGGGCCGGCACGAGGTCGTCGCCGCGAAGATCAAGGAGATGGGGCTGCGTATGGTGCCCGGCGAGAATGTGCGGGTGCTGGACCCGGCGCGGGATACAGCGGTGTTTGGGCCCTTGGTGCCGGAATATCAGCGGCTGGTGGGGCGGCATGGCACGCCGCCCGCCCCGGCGGAGCGGCGGGTCGCGACAAGGCCTTCGGTCGCGGCGGCGATGATGCTGCACGCGGGGCTCGCCGACGCCGCGATTTGCGGCGGCACCGGCGCCTGGTGGCGGCAAATCCAGTATATCATGCCGATCATTCCCCGCCGGCCCGAGGTGAGCCGGATTTACGGTCTGGCCTGCGTGATTTTGCCCGCGGGCGTGTTGTTCATTTGCGACGCCTACATGGTCATCGATCCCTCGGCGGAGCAGATCGCGGAGATGACCTTGCTGGCCGCGAAGGAAGTGAAAGGGTTCGGGATCGCGCCCAAGGCGGCTTTGGTGTCGCATTCCAGTTTCGGCGCCAGCGACAGCCAGTCCGCGCGCAAAATGCGCCGCGCGTTGCGGTTGATTCGCGACCGCGCGCCGGAGTTGGAGATCGACGGCGAAATGCACGGCGACGCCGCGCTGGTGCAGGCGATCCGCGACGACGCGGTGCCCGAGAGCACGCTGACCGGCACGGCGAATTTGTTGATCATGCCGAATCTCGACTCGGCCAACATCGCGTTCAATTTGCTTAAGGCGGCGGCGGACGGGTTGCCGATCGGGCCGATGCTGCTGGGCATGTCGAAGCCGATCCATGTCGTGGTGCCCAGCGTGACGGCGCGCGGCATCGTCAATCTTAGCGCGTTGGCGGTGGTGGAGGCGCAGGAGCTGGCGGGCGGACAAGGATAGCCGTCTCGGGAATCCCGCCTGGGGATTGCGATCGGGTGGGTATGCGCCCATCTGCGAGAGGCCGTTCGGGGAGCGCATGGTTCGATGTTCTGGCTATTGCTCGGTACCGCGATCCTGGCGTGTCTGCTGCTGGGCCTTAGGGCCTTCGAGCGGGCTTCGGTCGAGTCCATTCGCGCGTTACTGAAATGGGCGGCGGCGCTGGGCGGGATCGTGCTGACGTTGGGGCTGTTGCTCAGCGGGCGCGGCCTGCCGGCATTGGTGGGGCTGGCCGTGGCCGGGCCGGCGCTTTGGCAACGTTGGCGGGAGAGTCAGGCCTCCGGGCCGAGGGGCGCGCCGGGTTCGGATCGGCCGCGCCCGAAACAGCGGGGGGCCGGGGGCGCGATGACTCCGGCTGAGGCGTTGGAGGTGCTGGGTCTGAAGCCCGGCGCGGATGCGGCGGAGATCCATGCCGCGCATCGGCGCCTGATGCGGCTGGCGCATCCGGACGCCGGGGGCTCGGATTGGCTGGCGTCGCGGATCAATCAGGCGCGGGATGTGTTATTGGGCTGAATGCTCGCGGTCCGCGCCATAATTTCGCCCGCTGTCCATGGTGCAAGCCACGTGTCGAACCTGGAGAGACTCCGTGCCCAAGAAGCTCCGCAAAGCCGTCCTGCCCGTCGCCGGCCTCGGCACCCGTTTCCTGCCGGCCACCAAGGCGCTGGCCAAGGAAATGCTGCCGGTCGTCGATAAGCCCTTGATTCAATACGCGGTCGAGGAAGCGCGCGCGGCCGGCATCGAGCAGTTCTGTTTCGTCACGGGGCGCGGGAAGACGGCGCTGGTGGAGCATTTCGACGTCGCGTTCGAGCTTGAGGCGACGCTCCGCGAGCGCAATCGCGTCGAGGCCTTGGCGCAACTGGATTCGATGCGCATCTCCCCCGGATCGTTGCTGACCGTTCGCCAGCAGGTGCCGCTGGGTCTCGGCCACGCGATCTGGTGCGCGCGCGCTTTTATCGGCGACGATCCCTTCGCCATTCTGCTGCCGGACGATCTGATCCTGTCGGAGACGCCGTGCATGGCGCAACTCGCGGCGGCCTACGAGGAAACCGGCGGCAATATCGTCGCCGTGGTCGATGTGCCGCGCGAACACACCAACCGTTACGGGATCCTGAAAACCGGTGCCGACGATGGCAAGCTGGTGGAAGTTCAGGGGCTCGTGGAAAAGCCCGCGCCCGCCGAAGCGCCCTCGACCCTGTCGGTGATTGGCCGCTACATTCTGATGCCCGAGGTGATCGGCCATCTCGCGAAGTTGGAACGTGGGGCGGGCAACGAGATCCAGTTGACCGACGGCATGGCGAAATTGATCGGGCAGCAACCGTTCCATGGGCTTCGTTACGAAGGCAAGCGGTTCGATTGTGGCGATAAGGCGGGATATCTGGAAGCACAGATCGCCTTCGCCCTGAAGCGGCCCGATCTGGCCGGCGCGGTGCGCGAATTCCTCGAGAAATATCGTTGAGCAGAGATAAATCATGACATTCAGGCACACATTCGACCCCACCTCGCTCCGCGAATACGACATTCGCGGCATCGTCGGGCGCACGCTGACCGAAGCGGATGCCTTCGCCATCGGTCGCTGCTTCGGGACAATCGTCGCGCGCGAGGGCGGGTCCACCACGGCGGTTGGCTACGACGGCCGTTTGTCCAGTCCGGCGCTGGCGAAGGCGCTGTCGGCCGGTCTGCGCGCCAGCGGCATCGCCGTGACCAATATCGGTCTGGGCCCGACACCGATGCTCTATTACACCGCCACCGCGATGAACACCGGCGGCGCGATCATGGTCACGGGCAGCCACAATCCGCCGGATTATAACGGCTTCAAGATGATGCTCGGCCGCAAGCCGTTCTTCGGCGCGCAAATTCAACAACTCGGGACCATGGCGCGAGAGGGCGATGTCGTGCCGGAGGCCACCGCCACCGAGAAAACGATCGACATCGCCGCCGAATATGTCGGGCGTTTGCGTAAAGACTGGGACGGCGGCGATCGCGCGCTGAAGGTGGTCTGGGACAACGGCAATGGCGCCGCCGGCGACATCCTCGCGGCCCTCGTCAAGCGCCTTCCTGGGCAGCACACCGTCCTGAATGGCGAGATCGACGGCACGTTTCCCGCCCACCATCCCGACCCCACCGTGCCCGCCAACCTGGTGCAACTGATCGAGGAAGTGCGGAGCCGCGGCGCCGATATCGGGATCGCCTTCGACGGCGACGCCGACCGGATCGGGCTGGTGGACAATAAAGGCACGATCATGTTCGGCGACCAATTGATGGTGCTGCTGGCCCGCGATGTGCTGAAATCGCACCCCGGCGCCACCATCATCGCGGATGTCAAAGCCAGCCAGGTGCTGTTCGACGAAATCGCCCGCGCCGGCGGAAAGCCTTTGATGTGGAAGACCGGACACTCGCTGATCAAATCGAAAATGGCGGAGACCGGCTGCCCGCTGGCCGGCGAAATGTCGGGACATATCTTCTTCGCCGACAAATGGTACGGGTTCGACGACGCGCTCTATGCCGCGGTCCGCATGTTGGGCATTCTCGCCCGCTCCGGCCTGCCGCTTTCGGCACAGCGCGAGGCCCTGCCACAGGTCGTCAACACGCCCGAGCTTCGTTTCGACTGCGACGATGTGCGCAAGTTCAAGGTCGTGGAGGAGGTCGCGGCGCGGTTACGCGCGGCGGGCGCCAATGTGTCGGAAACCGACGGGGTGCGGGTGTTGACGGAAGACGGCTGGTGGCTGCTGCGGGCGTCCAACACCCAGGCGGTTCTGGTCGCGCGCGCGGAGGCGAAGAGCGAGGCCGGTCTCGAAGCCCTGAAGGCCGCGCTGGTTAGCCAGCTCGCCGCGTCGGGCCTGGCGGCGCCGGATTTTTCCGGCGCCAACGCGGGGCACTGAGCGGTTATTCCATAACCCAGCCGCGGTCTTTTTTCAGGACAGGCACGTGCGTCCGCGCGTCCCGCTCCGCATCGGTCATCGCCAGGAACAGGCGCATCTGTTCCAGGACTTTTCGCGTGGGGGTGGCGAGGTCGAGCGCCATCGCCTCGTCGAAGTCGTAGAATCGTAGATTGTCGAGTTCGCCGTCGCCGCCAAGCTCGCCCGTTATGTGGGAGGCATGGATGCAAAGAAAGCGCGCGTTGAACCGAATCGGCAGGCCCGGCGGCGTAATCGCGCGGGCGAGATAGCGGAGACCCTCCAGCCTGGGCGGTTCGCCCATGGTCAGCCCGGTTTCTTCCAGCAACTCGCGCGCCGCGGCGATGGCGAGTCCGTGCGCGAGTTTCGGGCTGGCGCCCCGATGCAACGCCCAATCCGTGTGCTTATGAAGCGCGGAGGCGGCGGGCGCGGTCAGATCCGCGCGATCGACGGCGCCGCCGGGGAAGACCAGGCGATTGGGCATGAAACGATGTTTGGCACCGCGCATGCCCATCAGAATTTCGGTGGACGCGCCGGTCTCGCGCCAGACCAGCAGGCTGGCGGCATGGCGGGCGCGGATTGTTTTCGGGCGCGGCGGCTCGTGTTGGTCCACCAGCGTGGCGGGACGGCGGTGGTCGTCAGGCAAGATCGAATCCTTTCGTGCGGAGATAAGCGGCGAAGCCGAAACGTTCGGGGACCGAGAGTTGGCGGGCGACGTTCTCGCTCCAGCCGACCCCGTCGCGCGGGGGATAGACGTCGTTGTTTTTCAGGCCCGAGGCGGCGACGGGATCGCGGTCGCGCCGCCGCTCGTCGTAGGTCATGATGTCGTTTTCGAGCTGGACGTCGTCGTAGCGTTCGCGATGGACGACGATCGAGGGCGGCAGGCGCATGGAAACGGGCCTGCGGAACACCGGCCAGCCGACGGTCAGCCCGGCGACGGGATATACGCCGTTGGGCAGACCGAGAAGCGGCGACACACGCTCGATATGCGAGCGGACATAGGAGATCGGGCAGGTGCCGAGCCCCACCGCCTCGGCGGCGGCCATGAACTGCGCCATGGCCAGCGAGCAATCGACGGCGGTGTTGAGAAACGTGTCGAGGTTGTTGTTGGCGTGCGGCATGTTGTGCAGATCGCACAGCAATTGCCCGCGGCGCATGTCGCCGCACCAGATGAGGAAGACGGGCGCGGTGGCGATCCAGTCCATGGTGCCGATCCAGTCGGCGATCTGCTTGATCCGGGGTTTGTCGCGCATGACGACGACGGAATATTGTTGCAGATCCGACTTCGCGGGGGCCGATTGCGCGGCGGCAAGCAGCCCGTCCAGCAACGAATCTGGAATATCCTGGTCTGTGTAGCGGCGCACCACCCGCCGGTCGAGCAAGGGGGCGATCGCGTCGGGTATTTCGACGTCCGGCATGTCGGTCCCGAAGCGCGCTTTAAGAAGGGCTTGTCCGTCGGCCATTGCGTTTCTCCTGTCTCGTCCCGTCGACGCCACCCTTGCCGGAACGGCGCGGCGGCGCAAGCGGCGGGGAAGGCGGATGGCGCGCGGGACACGAGGAGCGAACGTCGCTGAAATCGCCAGCGGAGACGAGACCCGCTCTTGGCGGAACCTGGCGCGAAGGGGCGCCCCGACTCAGGCCACCGCGCCCGCCACCTCCGCCTTATGCCCCGCGGTAACAAGCCGCGCGCTCTCCAGTTCGTGATCCCGCGCGCGCGCGCGGTGCGTCACCCGCTGGATCCCCGGAATCGCGAGCAAGGTCGGTTTCACGATCTGTTCCATCGACAGCAGCGAGTAGGGGCAATTCGCGCAACTGCCGACGAAGCGCACCTGCAACTCGCCGAGACCTTCGTCGATGTTCAGGATATCCAGCCGCCCGCCATCGTTGGCCAGGACGGGCTCGATGATGGAGGCGACGACCCGGTCCACGCGCTCCGTCAGTGTGCCGGTGTAGAGGCCGTCGCGATTGTAAAGTGCGACCTGGTCTTCGGCGTCCTCGCCAAGGGCCTGGATCGCGTCGGCGGTTTCGGCGGCCTTGCGCTCGTCCAGCACGCCCAGCCCGGCGAGGGACCCGATCAGATCGGGCGAGATCCGCTGGCGCACGAGATGGTCGGCGAAGGCGCGGGGATGCGCGGGGGAGAAGGCCAGTTTCGATTGGTATTCGGTCCAGTCGAAGGGCACGGGGCCGCTGACCTCGAAATTCGCGTCGCCGGTGCGGACGTAATCGACGATCAGCTCGCCGAGACGGTCGAAGAAGCGCCGGTGCTCTTTCCCGGTCGCCGAACGCTTGCGGTTGATGACCGCGCCCCGCAGACGCGTGAGTTCGCGGTCCTTGGGCAGCACGCCGGTGACGACATCGACCCGCACCGCGCGGTTGCGCTGGCGGTCCACCATGATCAGCGCGCTGTTGCCGATGGCGCGGGAATGGACCAGCAGTGTCGCGCCCAGATCGGCGGGCGAGATGCCAAGGAAATGCGCGGGAACGTCGCCCGCGCAAGGGATCGCCACGCCGCTGACGAAGGCCAGGTCGTCGCGCTTCACGACGGTGCCGGGCCCGTACAGCAGGTCCAGTCCGCGTTTCGCGGCGATGAACAACTGGATGGCGACGATTTCTTCCTTGAACTCCAGCACCGCGCTTTTGTGCGCCGACAGCAGGTTCAGTTCGACCGGCCCGCCATCGCCGCCGAGCACCGTCACGCCGCCGACGAAATCGGAGAGGATGCGGTGCAGCACGCTATGGTAGTCGAAGCGGCGGATCAGTGGCAGCAGCACGCGCAGGAACCGGTCGCGCGGTTCGGGCGGCAAGGCGCGCAACATCGGGGCGGCCGCCGCGCGATAGGCGGCGTCCGTGCCGTAGCGCTGGAAAAAGGCGGTCATGGCGCCGGCCGCCTCGCTGAGCCGTTCCGTTGCCTGGTTCTGGGGGTCGCGCAGGTGTTCGGGCGGCAGCCAGTCGATACGGTCCGGGGTCTCGCGCTGGGTGTCGATCCAATCGGAGTCGGCCGGGAACATCGCGCGCCAGGAGTCGAACAGACGATCGGTGGCCGCCACGAGAGACTCGGTGTCCGGCCCGTTCCACAGCGCGGCCTCCAGGGGACGCAGGGGGCGGATCTGGATGGGGGGGTGCGCTTGATCAGGCTTTGGTGGGTGAACTGGTCGGCCTCGACATAGTCGGTGAGGCGGTTCACCTCGCCCGGCACGAAATCGATGAAGACGGCGCCGCGGGGGATGCGGCCGTTGAATGCGGTTTCCGCGATCACGGCGCCGTGATCGCTGACGATCGTCGCGGGCGTGCCCTCGGGCAGGCCGAGAGCACGCGCTTCGTTCGGATGTATTTCGAAAAAATGCTCGTCCGGGTCGAGCCCGTAGATCGGCAGGGTTTTAATGCCGGAGTTGTAACGGCCGCGTCCGCGCAGTGCCTGGCGTCCGGGACGGCCGCGGCCCGAGATCAGCGACAGCGTGCCCTTGGGCAGCGGCGCGTCCAGCCGGGCCAGGAAATCGTCCGGCGGGCACACGAGTTTGGCGGCGGCCCGGTTGCCGCCGTGCAGGCCCGGAAACGAATCGCCGCCGCCGCCAAGGGGCGCGTAGCGTCCGTTGCCGCCCCACTGCACGCCCATCCCGGCGTTCGCGCGCAGGGTCGCGTGGCTGATCGGCGCGCCCGTCGAGTCCTCCAGGCGGCAATACATATCCAGTTCGCGGGTGGTCGCGACCGCGTGGTCGAACACCTTGTCCGGCCGTACATCGCCCGACTCGTCCAGATACCGCGCGAAGGTCCGGTGCACGACATCCGGGTCCAGCCCGTTCAGTTCGGCGGTGTCGGGGTCGCGCAGCCGCTCGGCGATTTTCAGGGCCAGGCGGGCGAGGATTTGCTCGTCGGCCCAGGCGTTGGGCGGGGGAGGGGTGAGGCGTTGCTGGAGTTGGAGGGTGCGGTCGCCGCGCTGGATGGTGCCGGTCCGCTCGACATAGGTGAGCGAGGGCAGCAGCACATCGGCGTGTTCCAGCACGCCGTCGGCGAGGAAACTGTCGATGACGATATTGAAGGACCGGCCCATGCGCCGGGCCCAATGGCCGACGCGGGGCATGTTCTTGGTCATCTGCGTGCCGACGAACAGGAAGCAATAGATCCGGTCATCCTCCGCCATGCGCGCGACGGGTGTGCCCTTGTGCGGCGGGATGTTTTCCTCCGGCAGGTCCAGGGCGCGGGCCAGCGCGGCGCGGTGCGCGGGATTGTCCGGGTCGTGGTTGAATACCAGCTTGCGGCCGTTGAAGCCCATCATCAGCTCGCTGGTGGCGTTCGACTGGCCCGCGACCCGCATCGACCCGGCGCCGCGGCGGCCGACGGCGCCGGTCAGTAGCAACAGATTGAGGTTGGTGGAAAACCCATAGGCGCCGGTCGATTGATTGACGCCCATGCTGGACACGAAAGCGGCGCGGGGCCTGTGTCCGTCCCGCGGTTGCGCGATCGACGCGGCGTATTGTCGAATTGTGTCCGCCAGCGCCGCGACATCCTGGTCTGGCAGCGCGATGCTCGCCGCCGCCGCTTCCGCCTGGAACCGGTCCTGGGCGCACAGCGCGCGGAACGCGGCCTCGCTGTCCGGATCGACGCGGGCGGCGAGGCTGTCGCGGTCCTCCCAGCCATTGTCGAGAATGACGCGCGCCACGGCCAGGTTGAACTTCACGTCGCCGCCCTGGCGGAAGCGGATATGCAGCGTGCGCGGGTCGGTTTCTTCCAGGTCGGTGACCGTGTCGGTGCGGACGGGATCGATGACCACCTTGATGGCGCGCGTGTTGCGCTTGATCTTCTCGTAGGCCTGCGGAAACGTCACGAAGGCGTTGGTACCGTGCATGACGGCGACGTCGCATTCCAGCAACTCGTCGAACTGGCTCCAGGTGAAGCTGGCTTCGTTGCCGAAATTGAGTTGATGCGCCGCGCCGGCCGAGGTCAGGCAATGTTCCGAGTTCGCGCCGATCGTGGGCAGGCGGAAGACCAGCTTGTAAAGGCTGGCCATCCAGATCGCCTCGATGGTTTTTTGTCCGTTGCCATAGATCGCCACCGCGTCCGGCCCGACCCATTCGCGGGCATGCAGGAACAGCCAGGCGGCGCGGTCCAGCGCCTCATCCCAGGACACTTCCTTCATCTTGCCGTCGTGGCCGCGCAGCATCGGCGCGCGGATGCGGTCGTCGGCGATGCCGCGGCGGGCGAGGCGCTTCACTCGCTCCGCGTCGCCGCCGGTCATCAACGACGTCTTGCCTTTCACGCACAGGCCAAGGTCCGACAAAGGTTCGACCTTTTCGGCGCCGCGCGAGTCGGTTTCGACCGTGTAGGGGCAGCCGACGCCGCAATAACTGCACACGCTGGATTTCGCGCGGATCGCGTTGTCGCGCGCGCGCACCCGCGGTTCGTCGAGTAAGGCGGGGTTGGCGGCGATGGCGGCGACGAACGCCGCGGGCGTGGCTGCGATCAGTGCATCGGTGCCCCATTCGATTGCGTCTTGTGTCATCGCGACCGCTCCGCCCAGTGTTTTTTCCCACCCGCCGGAAGCCGTGGCGGAGACTGCTTCTTTCGCCGGGACGTCCCGGTGGCTTTTCGCGAAACCCTACGTTTTTCGCGAAACCCCGTGCCATGGCATGCGCACCGCGCATGGGACGCATGAGGCGCCGCACCGATAGCGCACGGCGCGCGCGAATGTAAACATAAATTGGATGCGAACCGTATCGATAATGCAGATGAGAATCATTCGCATTTTTCAGATGTCCAAATGCGAATCTCTTGCATTCCGTTGAGGCCGCCGTTGCGAATCCTTCGCATTTCGTCCGGATCGCGCGCGCCGGATTTTGGCGTATTTTCCCAGCGGCGCCGGTTGCTGGTCCGCCAGAAACATGTCGTGGTCCGGCGCCGCCGCTCCAGTCCATGGCCGCGCCCGGCCAGCGTCAGCCATCCGTCTCCCGTATCGGAACGTCCGGACCAAATCCCGGCCAGGACGCGGGAGGGGCCGCACGGGCGACAGCAAGACTTCGCGCCGCGCACGCCGCGGCCACGGCGGAGCGTCGGCCGTCACGTCCGGACCGCCTCGCCATTGATGCCACAGTGGGAAGACCGGTGGTCCCGTCAGGTATAGGCGGCTTCCAGCATTTTGCGGATGTCTTCAGGGATCGGATCGGCCTCCGGCTTCGCCTCGGGCTTCGCGGGCGCCGCCGATACTTCCGGCACATCCCGTGGCGCGGCGAATTTCGCGGGTTTCCGGCGGGGCGCGCGCGCGCTCATGGTATCGCCCTCGTCGCGGTGGCCCTGGACGCCGCCGGGGATAATGCGGCCCCAAGTTCCGCCCGCGCCGACATCGCGAATTCGGGGTAGCATTCGCTGACTTCTTCCAGCACCCGCCCGCGCAGCAGTGCCAGCGTCGCCGGGTCCGGATCGGGCGTGATGCCCAGATCGGGGGCCAGGTCGAAGGTAAATCCCGTCGCGGCCCGGATTTCTTCCAGCGTATGGCCGGGGTGAATTGTTTGTAGCGTGAAACGGGCCGTTTCCCGGTCGAACGAGAACTGGCCGAGCCCCGTCAGCAGCGCGCGGGGTCCGCCGGGACGGTAAACCTCCGGCGCGCTGGTGCCGGGGGCGCTGACGAAATCCACCTTTTCGACGAAGACCCGCGCCGTGTGCTCCTCCCGGAACAAAATCAGCCGCGGCACCAGAAACGCCAGATACGCCGACCCGAACGAGCCCGGCCAGCGCACATTGGTCTGGGGATAGGTACCCGTGCCGACAAGGTTGATGTTGCCTTGGCCGTCGATCTGACCGCCGCCCAGAAAAAACGCGTCGATCCGGCCCTGCGCCGCGCAGTCGAACAACTCCACGCCGCCATTGGTGAAGAAATTGTGTTCCTGAGAGCCCAGCACGGAGACATAAATTAGCTCGTCCTCGGCCTCCTTCATCGCCCGCAGCAACATCGCGGCCGCGGCCGGAATGGGCGAGGACGCGCCCACGGCCACATGGCGGCATCCGTCCAAAAGCCTGGAGATCGCGACAATCAGCCGCTCCCGGTGCGTCGCCGGCACGCTCATCGCGCGGGTTCCAGCGCGGCGAGGCCCAGATATTCCCGGAACCCATCCTCTGTCCGCGCCATCCGCGCGTAACGCGAGATTTCCGCGCTGTCCGTGTCGTATTCGCCGCTCCACATGCCGTAGGGACGCGCGCCCTCCGGTACGACCGCCACCGCGTCCACATACAGCGATGGCAGAACGCCGGCCGCCGAGGCCTCGTCGTGCAGCAGATTCCCCGCGACGACACGTTCAACGGTCACGAGAGTTTTCTTCGCCGCGTAGGCCATTGTCGCGAGTTCCCGGCGCCGTCCGATGCGGACATTGCCAAAACGATCCGCTTCCGGCGCGTGGAAGATCGCGACATCCGGAATAATCGCGGGGATCGCCACGATTGGATCGGGCGAGTCCGCGAAGGGGTTTTGCATGGTCTTCCAGTCCGGGCGGTTTTCCAGGATGCCGGTGCCGATGATCCCGCGTAGCGGCATGAACGGAATGCCCTTTTGCGCCGCGAGCAACGCCGCGTGGATCGCCGGACAGGTCGCGTCCATGATGCGGATCGTCCCGTCGCGCACCGCCCGCTGAAACCGCGGCGCGCCACCGGCCTCGCCCAGCGTGACGGCGGCTGTCTCCAAAGTCGTCACCAGCCCCGCGCCGATCAGCAGATCGACGATCATGCCGGCGGAGGGCACGCACACCACATGCAACCCGCCTGGTCCCTGACGGATTATTTCGCGCGCCAAAGCCATCGGCACCCCGGCGTAATCCGGCGCGACGGCGATTTTCGCACCGGGCCCGATACGCGCGGCGAGGTCTTCGAGAGTCACGGTTCGGGTCATGGTCGTTGCTCCTGTCGACGGCTTTCGACCGCAGGTTGGCCGCGCGGCCGGTGTTTGGCAATCCGGTGGTTGGGTTCCTCAGGGCGATCGGGCGAAGGAAAGAAAGCCTTGGGGCTCCGCCCCAAACCCGGCGAGGGGCTTCGCCCCTTCGAACCCCACCAGGGCGGGGGGTGAGGGGGCAGAGCCCCCCACGGGGTCCGGGGCGGAGCCCAGGTGTTTTGCCCCCATGCATTTGCCCCGGGACTCGCGAACGCTCAGGCGTCCAAAGGCGGCCGGTCGCGCAGGTCGTCCGTCCACGGCTGGTTCGGGCGGAAAAACAGTGCCAGCTTCAGGCTTTCCGCGATTCGCCTCGCCCTGACCGCGAACTCCTGAGCGATCGACGGAACAAACAATTCAAGCGCGGCCGCTTCGAACAATTCCAGCCAGTGCCCGAATAATTCGGGGGCGAGGCCGTCCACGCCCTGGTGCACCACGACCGGGTTGCCTTTGTAACGGCCCGTGCTCAGCATGACCGACGACCAAAAGGCGTACATTTTGGTCAGATGAATGGGCCAGGCGTCCGGTGCGATCGCCGCGTCGAACACGGGGCCGAGGCGTTCGTCCTGGCGAACGGCGGCGTAGAAGCGATCGACCAGGGCGGCGATCGTGGACTCGTCGACGACGGCGAACAAAGGTTGCATCGAATGAATATGATGTGCCGCGGTCATGCGTTCAAGCCAGGTCTCAGGCGGCCGGCGCGGGACCGATGCGGACCAGCAACGCGCCGACGGCGTCGTGAAACATGGCTTCGGTCAGCCGGCCGGTGTTCGTGTTGAGCCGCGAGACATGGTAGCTGTCGCAGAGCACCAGGCCGTCCGGCAGGTCGTGAAGGGCGCCGTGGCGGAAGACCGCGTGGCTCGCTTTCAGGCCTTTGGCTTTCAGCACGGCTTTATGCGCGACAAGACCGAGCGCCAGGATCCCGCGCAAACCCGGCATCGCCGCGAGTTCGGCCGCGAGGAACGGGTTGCAGGCCGCGATTTCCTTGGTCGTGGGCAAATTGCCTGGCGGCACGCAGCGCACGGCGTTGGTCACCCGGCAGTCGTTGAGGCCGAGTTCGTCGTCCGTGGCCGCGCTATAGGAGCCGGTGGCGAGTCCGAAGCGGGGTAAGGTGCTGTACAAAAGCACACCGGCGAAATCCCCGGTGAAAGGCCGTCCCGTCCGGTTCGCCCCGCGCACGCCGGGCGCCAGCCCGACGACCAGGACGCGCGCGTCCGCCCGCCCGAAACTGGGAACCGGCGCGTTATGCCAGTCCGGGTGCGCGGTCCGGTTGGCCGCGCGATAGTCCTGAAGCCGCGGGCAAAGCGCGCAATCGCGCTCCGGCGCCAGGATGGGCGCCAGGGGAGCCGCGGCCGTCACGCGGCGTCGTGCGGATCGGCGAAGGGCTCGGCGGGGGTGTGGCGCACAGGCAGTGGCCGCGGCCGCAGTTCCGTCTGCCGCCGGGTGAATTCCGGCGCGATATCGGCCAGTTCCAGGAACTGGTCGGCCTGACGGCGCAATTCGTCTGCGACCATCGGCGGGCTGGAGCGGATGGAGGAGACGACGGACACGCGCACGCCGCGGCGTTGCATGGCTTCCACCAGGCGGCGGAAATCCGAATCGCCGCTGAACAAAACCGCGTGATCGATTCGCGGCGCGAGTTCCAGCATGTCCACCGCGACCTCGATATCCATGTTCCCCTTGACCCGGCGGCGGCCCATCGAATCGGTGAATTCCTTCGCAGGCTTCGTCACGAGGGTATAACCGTTATAGGCGAGCCAGTCGGTCAGCGGCTTCAGCGGGGAGTATTCTTCGGTCTCCAGCACGGCGGAGTAGTAATACGCGCGGATGACGTGTGTCTTTTTCCGGAAAAACTCCAACAGATTGCGGTAATCGACGTCGAAGCCCAGATTGCGCGACGCTGAATAGAGGTTGGCACCGTCGATGAATAACGCGGTGCGTTCGGTCGGAAGGAAAATCATGGAAGCGACCTTTGTAAGCCAGAGGGTATGTTGTTGTTCGCGCCGTCCCGATAATCGCCGTTGGGCGCGCGGTTGAACGGCGATGATGTACCAAGTGATAGAAAGATGAAACTCCTGACCCGGAACAACCTGACATGATCCTTGTCGCGATTGGCGCCAACCTGAACGGGCCAAACGGCGCGCCGCCACTCGAAACCTGCCTGGCGGCGGCGCGGGTGTTGGACGGTTTGCCCGGCTATCGCGTCGGCGCGGTCTCGCGCTGGTATGAAACGGCGCCGGTTCCGCCGTCGGACCAGCCGAATTACGTTAACGGGGTCGCCCGGCTCGATGCCGAAGCGCCGGGCGATCCGGCCGCGTTGCTGGCGGCGCTGCACGCGATCGAGGCGCGGTTCGGGCGCGAGCGTTCGGCAATCGACGCGGCTCGCACCCTCGACCTCGATCTGATCGATATGAACGGGTTGGTAAGGGACGCGCCCGACCCGGTGTTGCCGCATCCACGCGCCCATCTGCGGGCCTTCGTGTTGATGCCGTTACTGGATGTGGCGCCGGACTGGCGCCATCCCCGTGGTCTGGGGACCGCGCGCGCGCTGTTGGACGCCGCGGGGCGGCGCGGGATCGCGGTGTTGCCGGAGGCCGGTTTCCGATGACAAGCGGAACCGCGGCGGTTTAAAACGAATCCGTTCGGATCGCGGGAGGAACCACGCCATGTCAGATCTTTTCGACGACGATTCCGGCGGATCCGCCACCACGGACAGCGTGACCGAAACCACGACCGAAGGCTGGGGCTCACGTCTGTTGGGGAGTTTGGGCGCTGTGATCGCCGGGTTGATCCTCGTCCCGATCGCCGTGGTTCTGCTCTATTGGAACGAGGGCAGGGCGGTGGACGCGATCCGCGCGCTGAACCGAGGCGCGGCGTCGATCGTCGAGGTCGCGGCGGCGGCGATCGATCCGAATGGCGAAGGCCGGCTGGTGCATGTCTCCGGCGAAATGCGCCCCACCGCCCAGGCGCGCGATCCGGTGTTCGGCGTGACGGCGGACGGATTGTTACGGTTGAGTCGGAAAGTCGAGATGTATCAGTGGGAGGAGGAAATCTCCACGCATTCGCAATCGAATGTCGGCGGTTCGAAGACCACCGAAAAAACCTATACCTATAAGCGTGTCTGGACCGATCGCGCGATCGATTCGGCCCATTTTAAATCGCCTGACGGGCATCGCAATCCCCCGATGCCGGTACGGAGCGAGATCTTCGCGGGCACCGAAGTGAAGCTCGGTGCCTATAAGGTGGACTCGCCAATTTTGAACCGGCTGTCGAAGTTCGCCCCGCTGGCGCCGCGCACGGCGCCCCCGGCCGGATACCGGGCGGCGGGCGAGGGGTTCTATCGCGGTCAAAGCCCGGAAAACCCGGCGATTGGCGATGTGCGCGTCGCGTTCTCCGCGTTGTCCTCTCAGGTCGTTTCGGTGGCCGCGGCCCAGACCGGTGGTTTGCTGACGACATGGCGCGACACCAATGGCTATACGATCGGGCTCGCGGAACCGGGTTTCGTTCCGGCCGCGGTGTTGTTCGCCGACGAGAAGAAGTCGGAAGGCATCCTGACCTGGATTTTACGGGGCGTGGGCTTTGTGGTGGTTCTGGTGGGTTTCGTGCTGACGACGCGGCCTTTGACGACTTTGTTCGCGGTGCTGCCGATACTGGAAACCATCGTGGGGGCGGGGGTGTTTTTGGTCGCGTTCGCCTTGGCGGTGCCGGTCACCTTGGTCACGATCGCGATCGCCTGGATCGCGCACCGTCCCTTGCTCGGGATTGGCCTGTTGGTCGCGGGTGTCGCCGGTATGTTCGCGCTGGGCCGGATCAACCCCAGGCGCGGCGGCGTCCGGGGGGCCGTCGCGAGCCGGTAGGGCGCGCGTCCCATCTTCGCGCCAGGCCCAGGGGCGGCTAAGGAGGCGTGGAGTGAGTGGATTTTGAGGAAATAGAGATGTTTCGTTGGGTTTTGGCGGCCGCCTGCGCCGCGAGTTTGTCTGTCCCCGCCGTGGCGCGGGAGGCCAACAGCGCCGCCACGTTGATTTATTACGATGCCGTGGGGAACGAAACGCTTGATCCGGCGGAGCCGCAAAGTGGCAGCAGTTTCTCGCAAGAGGCGCTGCTCGCGCTGTTCGACACGCTGGTCCGGCTTGGCGACGATGGGACCCCAGGACCGGGTCTCGCGGAATCCTGGACCGCCGCGCCCGATCTGATGGCGTTTACCTTTCAGTTGCGGCCCAATGTGGTGTTGCACGACGGGTCGAAGCTCGACGCGGCGCTGGTCAAGGCCAATATCGAGCGGCATATCGGGCTGGGCCGGAGAATAAGCGGCACGATGGCGGAATCGCTCCGGCAGATCGCGGCGGTGGAGGTTCTGGGCCCGCTTCAGGTCAAATTCGCGCTGAAGGCGCCCAGCGGTCAGATTCCTTACTTCATGGGCGGCATCGGCGGCATGATCGCCAGTGCCGCGTCGCTGGCGGGCGATGCCTTCGGCTCCAGTTTCAAGGCCGTGGGCGCCGGACCGTACCGTTTGAAAAACTTCGAATCCAACGTGAAAACGGTCATGGTGCGCAACGATGCCTATTGGGGCGGCACCGCCGGGCGGCCCGCCGGGTTCGAGCATCATTATGTGCCAGATGGCCGCGCGCGGTTGAACGCGGTGCGCTCGGGCCAGGCGAATGTCGTGTTGATCGATCCGCGGCAAATTCCGGAGGCGAAATCCGCTGGGCTCGCCGTGCAGGTGAACGAGAAAAACGGTGTTTGGGATGTTTACATCAACCTTTCCCACGCGCCACTGAAAGACCTGAAGGTGCGCCAGGCCTGGATGCACGCGGTGGATCGCGTGGCCTTGGCCGAAGCCCTGAGTTTCGGCAGCGGCAAGCCAACGGTGCAGTTCTTCGCACAGAGTTCGCCGTTGTTCGATCCGGAGCTGGAGAAAATCTATCCCTACGATCCGAAACGGGCGAAAGCGTTGCTGGCCGAGGCCGGGTACAAGGACGGCATCGATATTACTCAGATTTTGCTCAACACGACCGAGTATAAACAGCTTGGCGAGGCCTTGCAGGCGATGCTGGCGGAATCGGGCATCCGCGTGAAGCTGGATGTCGTCGATGCCTCGCAGTTCAACGTGTTCACGCGTCCGCCGCATCGGGGCGATATCCTGATGGCGCGCTGGGGCGGCCGGGCGGACCCGTTGCAGACCTTCCAGGAACTGATCGCGACGGGCGCGACGTATAATCCGTCCGGCGTGGCCCATCCGGAGATCGATACGTTACTGGCGCAGGCGAAGGCGTTGCTGCCGGAGGATGCGGAACGGCTCAAAATTTTGCGGCGCGTGGCGCGCGTCGCGGTGGAAAACGCCGCGAACATGCCGCTGATGACGCGATCGAATGTGTACGCGTACAAGCCCGGTTGTATTCAGGGGCTGACGCCGTTTCTGGCGATCGGGGACGATCGCTTCAACGATGTGCAGGTCGCCGCGAACTGTAAGTAATACCCGTCTGGCGGCGTCTTACAAAACGATGGCCATATGCCCTCCGCGCGGTGTATGAACGCAACGCGGGATATCTCGCGGGGGGAGATTTGGCATGTGTATCGAAAGATCGGTGGGCGAGGGCGGCGCGAATGCCCGTGGCGACGTGACCATTGTTCAGGTCCTGCTGAACATGAACCGGGCCGGGCTGCCCCCGCTGGGGGTCGACGGCGGGATCGGCCCAAAGACAATCGAGGCGATCCGCGCCTTTCAGACCGGGACGATGAAGGTCGCGAATGCCGATGGGCGGGTGGACCCGCGCGGCGGGACACTGGCGGTGCTGCGGAAGGGCATTCCGCCCGGCCCACTCGACGGGCTGAAGTTGCAGGGCATCATGCCGGTCTCCAGGCCAGAGAAGGTGAATCTGTATCTCGCACCGCTGGTGAAGGGGATGGCGGGACGCGCGATCGACACGCCGTTGCGGATCGCGCATTTCCTGGCGCAGGTCGGCCATGAGAGTGGCGGGTTCATCTACAACGAGGAACTCGCGAGTGGCGCGGCCTACAACGGACGCGCCGACCTGGGCAATACGGAGCCTGGCGACGGGCCGCGGTTCAAGGGCCGGGGGCTGATCCAACTGACCGGGCGAGCCAATTACACGGCCTATGGAAAGTCGATTGGGCGGGATTTGCTCGCGAATCCAACGGTGGTCGCAACCGATCCGTTCCTGGCGGTCGATGCGGCCTGTTGGTTCTGGCAGACACACAACATCAACGTTCCGGCCGATCGGGACGATGTCGAGGCGGTGACGCGCAAGGTAAATGGCGGGACGAACGGGCTGGCCGATCGCGAGGCGTATCTCGCCCGCGCGAAATTCTTTCTCGGGTTGTAAACGGATTTTTTCCCGCGGCGATCCGCGCCGGTCAGCGCCGGTGCGGATCGTTTTCCGGTAGAATATCCCGGATGTAATCCCGGCTTTTCCATTGCGGCGCCGGGGTCTCGTAGCCTTCTCTGGGCAAATAGACGGACAAATTGTCTCCCGCGAGGTCGTGCACGGAGCGCGGGCAATTCGAATACATTTCGCAATCCACGCTTACGACGAGCTTCGCGGCGTGGTGCCGGGCCAGCGTCTCCGGATCGTCCAGAATCGTGGCGAGCCCGTTCATCCGTATCCGTAATGTTTCGCCGTCGAATTTCACGAACAGCAGGCCGACGCTGGGGTTGCGCGCGATGTTGCCAAGCGTGCGGTACATCGAGTTGCCGTCGTATTCGGGAAATTCGATCAGGCCGGGGCCAACGATTTTCACGAAGCCGGGCATGCCGGATCGCATCGAACAATCGGTGTACCCGTCGAACGATGTCGCGATGAAAAAGAACGGGGTTTGCTCGATCAGGATCCGGTCCTCGGGCCAGAAGTCGTAGCGGCGGCGGTGCGTGGCCAAAGCGTCCGCGACCCGGCGGCCGTCGAAGCGGTCCTGTAGGTCGCGCATGCCATCGTGATAAAACGGTCGAGGTTCGGATTGCATCGTATCGCCCTGTCGTGTCGCCGATCCCTGGGGTGCCCCCCCGAGGGGCTGTACGTCAATGGCGGATGGAGACGCGCCAGACGCCGGTCCGGTTCGCCGCGTCATGGCGTCTCAGGCTGGTTTCAATTTGGCCTGGAATCCCACTATTTACACTTCTGTGGATGACTGCTAATGGGGACGACATAAATCTTGAGCGTGCCTGGGCAACCGCGCCGCCTTTGTTCTAGGGGAATTCGCGATGAAACATGGTGTCAAAGGGTTGGTTTTCGCGGGGGGCGCATGGCTCGCGGCGGCCGCTGCACCGGCTTCCGCCGCGTTGGTCATCAATCCGACCTACGATCCCGGTCTTTCCGCCAGCGCGCAGACGGTGATCGCCAACGCGCTCGCATTTTATCAAAGCACGTTCTCCGACCCGATCACCGTCAACCTTAAGTTCTACAATATGAACTCCGGCCTTGGATCGAGCCTGAGCTTCGTCACGACAGTGTCGTACAACGCCTATCGCACCGCGTTGGGCCTCGACGGGACCAGCGCGAACGATACAACCGCGCTCGCCAACACCCCCGGTGGTGCCACCAATCCGGTGACCGGCAGCGGATCTATCAAATTGAAGACCGCGAATGCCCGGGCGGTTGGTTTGTCAGGTAATCCAGGGTTGATTTCTGGCACCAGTTCGCCCTGCGACGGGTATACTGGCGACAGTTGTATCGGCCTCAATCTGGGCATCACCAACGACGTCGATCTCGGCAACGGCGGTTTCAGCCTGATCACCGTGGTCCAGCACGAAGTCGACGAAGCGCTCGGGCTTGGATCGAGCCTGCGGCAGGGGACCACGCAGACCAATCCGGCGGCGGAGGATTTGTTTCGGTTCGCCAGCGCGGGCGTTCGAAGTTTCGCGAACAACGCCTGCGGCTCCGAGCCGGCGGCGTTCTTTTCGATCGACGGTGGCACCACCAATCTGAACCAGTTCAACAACTGCGATAACGGCGGCGATTACGGCGATTGGGTCACCCATACTCCGACGCAGGTGCAGGATGCGTTCACGAACAATTCCGGTTCGCCGTTCCTGACCGCGCTTTCCACCGAAACGGTCGCGCTCGACGTGGTCGGTTACGATCTGGCGGCGACCTCTTCCGTGCCGGAGCCGGCGTCGATGGCGTTGTTCGGGGCGGGCATCGCCGGTCTTGGGTTCCTGCGCCGCAAGCGCGGCTGATCCATCGTTCGCCCTTTCGCCCGTCCAGGACCGGAGGTTGACCCCCGGCCCAGGACGGGCGATTTTTATGGGGGTGGATGAGGGAGAAGGACGATGTCGTTGCGCGAAGCCGCGGCCATAACCGGTGTCGGCGAAACGAAATACATGCGGGGGACGGATCGCACGCCGGTGTCCCTGGCCATGGAGGCCTCGCTGAACGCGATCGCCGATGCGGGTTTGAAGCCGACGGATATCGACGGTCTGATCCCTTATGGCATGGGCGCGGTGGCGGAGGACTTCATCACCAATTTCGGTCTTCCCGATCTGCGCTTTTCGGCGACAACGCCGATGGGCGGGGCCTCGCCGGTGGCGTCGATCCAGTGTGCCATGGCCGTGATCAAGGCGGGGCTTTGCAAGCACGTTCTGCTTTCTTTGGGCCGGACCGGTTATTCCGGGGGGCGGATTGGCAATCGCGTGCGGCAAATGCCGCAGTTTCGCACGATTGGCGAGTTCGAGATGCCCTCTGGCGCGATCGCGCCGCCGCAGCTTTACGCCGTTATGGCGCGCCGGCATTTCGAGATGTATGGCACGACCTCGCGCCAACTGGCCGAGATCGCGGTCACCACGCGCCAGCACGCGATCATGAATCCTCGGGCGACGATGCAGCGGCCCATGACGATCGAGGATCATCAGGCGTCGCGTATGATTTCCGATCCGTTCCGGTTGCTGGATTGTTCGCTGGAAAGCGATGGCGCGGCCGCGGTGGTTATCAGCGCCCCGGACATCGCCAAAGACCTGCGTAAAAAGCCTGTCGTGGTCATGGGGATCGCGGAGGGGCATCCCGATTCGCCGTCCGTGATCACGCAACGCCCGGACATCACGACTCTGGGTTTGGCGAAAGCCGCACCGCGTGCTTTCGAGATGGCCGGGGTGCGGCATTCGGAGATCGATGTGGCCGAAGTCTACGATTGTTTCACGTATATCGTGATGTGCCAATTGGAAGACATGGGCTTTTGCAAGAAGGGCGAGGGCGGGCCTTTTGTCGAAAACGGCGCGTTGGGTATCGGTGGCAGGTTGCCGGTGAACACGCATGGCGGGTTGCTGTCGGAAGCTCACATGGCCGGCATGAACCACATTGTCGAGTTGACCCGGCAGTTGCGTGGCGAGGCCGCTGTGCAGGTTAAGGATGCCGAGATTGGCCTGGTCACCGGTTACGGCGATCTGGGCGATGGTTCGATCGCGATCATGAGGAGGGCCGCCTGATGTCTGAAACCCCTGAAAACCCCGATAGACTCGTACCGGAGCCGACCGCCGATACGAAGCCGTTCTGGGCTGCCATGGAAGAGGACCGTTTGGTTCTGCAACGATGCCTGTCATGCAAGAAAATCCGGAATTATCCCCGGCCGGTTTGCGATGCGTGCCATTCGATGGAGTACGATTGGATCGAAGCGAGTTGTAAGGGCACCTTGCACAGTTGGACCATCACGCACCATCCGTTCCATTCGGGCTTAACGTATCAGCTTCCTTTTGCCTTGTTGACGGTCGATCTGGAGGAAGGCGTACGCCTGCAGGCGAAAGCGCAGGGGATCGAGAATTCGGAACTTAAGGTGGGTATGCCGGTGAAGGTTGGATTCGAACATCTTCACCCCGGCCTGACACTGCCGGTGATAGAAAAGCCCTGAGCCGCCGTTCGGGGAGGGAGGCGGTCCGGCGACGGAACGTTCTCCTTATCCGATGGCAACGATTTCGATTGAGTTTGGTATCGGAATGTGAGATACTTTATTGAGAGGTGAATGAAATCTTCCTCTGTGGGTTCGTTTTCTGGGTTCGGCCACGATGCGCGGCATGAGGAGCGAGGCATGTTGAAAGAGCGATTTTCGTTGTTGGCGGGTGCGCTGGCGATTTGCCTCCCCTCCGCCGCCTGGGCGGTCCCTGGGCAGTCCACCACGGCCAATGGCAATGCCTTCGCCAGTGTCTGCGCCGGCAACGGTTTTAGCGGTTTTGGCGCGCCGGGCGACGCGTTGAATGGCGGGGTGTCGACCTCCTCCGGTTCGGGGGCGTTCATCCAGGCGTTGAATTGCGCGACGGCGACGTCGGCAAGCCCAGGGGCGCAGGCGCAGGCGGGCAATATCGTGGGGGGCGGCAGTTTCAACGGGAATTTGTATAACAATAACGCCCTGGCGATCGCGGCGCCGGGCGTTATCAAGCTTCTCGCCAACAACGCCGGGTCATCGGCGACGTCGTTTTCCGGGGCCGGGGCGCAAGGTGGCTGGAACGATACGCTGACGTTGAACAATGCGGCGCTGACGGGGCAGAGCGGCATTTTGATCGTCCCGATCCATTTCGACGGCACCATGACGGCGAACGGTGTGGGCGCGATGGGCCGGACGGAGCTGGGGATTTATGTGAATCACGGCGTTTTGCAGCCATATAACAACGCGGTTTACGCCGCCGCCTACAGCAAGTTTCAGACATTGAACAGCGCCTTCAATCCGGTGTTGCACCAGAATTCGGTTGCCGAGGGGTCGATCCTGTTCGGATGGGATTATCAGATGAAGCCCTTTGGGACGTCCGATTACGGTGTCGGGGATTCGCTGACGGTCACGCAGTTGAACATCAATGAAACCGTGAGGTTCGCGATTCCGTTCATCTGGGGCACGGCGTTTCAGTTTGGCATTTACGCCGCCACCAGCGCGGGCGAAATCGCCAGCGGCGGCGCCGTGATACAGAACGTCTCGTCCGACCAATTGCAGAACACGATTTATTGGGACAAGGGCGCTTACGCGCTGGCGGGCGATGGCAGCGGGTCGCCGCTTCTGAATTTCACGATGACGTCGGGTTCCGGGCTGGATTACTCGCAGGCTTTCGTGCCGGAACCCGCCAGTTTCGCAATGTTCGGTGCGGCGGCGGCGCTTCTGGGTTGGGTGCGCCGCCGCCGGACCGCCGGGCTCAGTCGCCCTTGAAGACGGGCTTCCGCTTTTCCAGGAAGGCGTTGACCGCTTCCCGGTGATCCGCGGTGGCGTGGGTCAATGCCTGCATCGCGGCCGACATTTCCAACAGGGTGTCGAGCCGTGTGTGGCGTCCTTCCAGCAGCAGGCGTTTCGCCATGCGCACGGCGTGCGGCGGGTTCACGGCGATGCGTCCCGCGAGCGCCTTTGCCGCGTCCAGCAATTCCGCGTCCGGTACGACCCGGGAGACGAGGCCGCAGGCCAGGGCTTCCGCCGCGTTCAGCATATCGCCGGTGAACGCCATTTCGCAGGCTTTAGAGAAGCCGACGACCCGTGGCAGCAGCCATGCGCCGCCGTCGCCCGGCACGATGCCGACTTTCACGAAGCTTTCGGCGAAACGCGCGCTTTCTGACGCGATGCGCATGTCGCACATGCAGGCGAGATCGAGGCCCGCGCCGATCGCGGGGCCGTTCACCGCGCCGATGATCGGCACGTCCAGTTTTTCGAACGCCAGAGGAATCCGCTGAATGCCATGCTTGTAATAAAGCGGCGTCAGATGCGGCTTTTCCGCGCGCGTTTCGAAGTCCGCCTGCATTTTACGCAGGTCGCCGCCGGAGGAGAACGCCGAGCCAGCGCCGGTCAGGATCGCGACTCGCGCGGATTTGTCCTGGTTCAGGCGTTCCAGAGCGCCGACGATGCCTTCGACCATTTCCATTTCGGAAATCGGGTTGCGCATGCCGGGATCGTTCAGCGTGATGGTGACGATCGGTCCGTCCTGTTCGTACAATACTTTGTCGGTCATGCTTGTTCCCTTTTTCGAGCGAAAGTTTGGATTTAACGAAGTCCCAGGCCGCGGGCGATGATACCGCGCAGGATTTCGCGGGCGCCGCCGCGTAACGAAAACGACGGCGCGTGCATCATGGTGTGTGCCAGTGTCGCCGCGAAGGCCTGTGTCGAACCTCGGTCGGGTTCGGCTTCCACCAGCAGGCGCGCGATTTCCGGAATTTCCTGTTCCAGCAGGGCGCCGAGATCTTTGACCAGGGCGGCCTGCCGCGCCGGATTTTCGCCGGCCTGAAGCATTCCGGCGACGGAGCGCGACAAACGCCGCAGGGTCATGAAATGGGCGGACAGGCGTCCGATGGCGGTGGCGGCGGCATCGGACGGGTCGGGCCCCAAGGCCCGGATCAGTTCGACGACCAGCCAGAACGAAGACAGGAAGCGTTCGGGTCCGCTACGTTCGAATGCCAGTTCGCTGGTCACCTGATGCCAGCCGTCGCCTTCTTTGCCCAAAATCGCGCTTTCCGGCAGGAAGACATCCTGGAACACGACTTCATTGAAATGATGTTCGCCGGTCAGCGCCAGAATGGGCCGGATCGAGACGCCGGGCGTGTTCTGGATATCCACCAGAAACTGGCTGACCCCGCCGTGCCGGTCCTCGGCCTGGCCGGTGCGGCAGAACAATATCATGTATTGAGAGAAATGGGCGAAGCTGGTCCAGACCTTGGTGCCGTTGACCAGATATCCGCCCTGAACTTTCGCCGCACGGGTTTGCACCGAGGCGAGATCGGAACCGACATTCGGCTCGCTCATGCCGATGCAGACATATGTCTCGCCGGCCGCGATGCCTGGCAGAATTTTTTTCTGCTCGTCGGAGCCGACCCGCAGGATCAAGGGGCCGGATTGCCGGTCGGCGATCCAGTGCAGACCGACGGGCGCGCCGGCGGCCAGCATCTCTTCCAGCACGACATAGCGTTCCAGGGCGGACCGCTCATGCCCGCCATGGGCCTTGGGCCAGGTCATGCCGATCCAGCCGCGCCGGCCCATCGCGCGCGAAAACGCCGGGTCCATTCCCGTCCAGGACTCCGCGCGTTCCACGCCGGGCCGGGCCGAAATCTCCGATTTCAGGAAATCCCGCACCTCCTGGCGCAAAGCCTCGGCTTCGGGAGAGGGCGGTGGCGGCGGAAACGAAAATCCAGACACAATCGGCCTCCCGGCAAACATTGACCGCCGGTAGCGCGCGCATGGGCCGGAGGTCAACTGGCCCTGGCCCGGGGTTTGGGATGGCACGCGATCCACGCGAGCCATCAGGCGGGGACAGAACGGGAAAGCCGTTCGGCGTGTGCCCGCACGCGATTGTTGCCGGGACTCGCCGTGTGCGGGTAATGTGCGCCGAAGCGACGGGAACACAGCATGAACGATTTGTTTGGCGCCGGGACCGGTCCAACGGGAGCGAAGGCCATCGCCAAGGACACAGGTAAGCGCGCGCGGCCCATGGATGTGGCGGGCCCGGACGATTACTCGGCCAAGGATATCGAGGTCCTGGAGGGGTTGGAGCCTGTCCGGCGCCGGCCCGGTATGTATATCGGCGGCACCGACGACACCGCGCTGCACCACCTGGCGGCCGAAATCGTCGACAATGCCATGGATGAGGCCGTCGCCGGTCATGCCAGCTTCATCGAGGTCACGCTGGCGGAGTCGGGTCACCTCACCGTGCGCGACAATGGCCGCGGTATCCCGGTGGACCCGCACCCGAAATTCAAGAATCTCAGCGCGTTGGAGGTGATCCTCACGACGTTGCACTCCGGCGGCAAGTTCGGCGGCAAGGCCTATGCCACGTCCGGCGGCCTGCATGGCGTTGGCAGTTCGGTGGTCAACGCGTTGTCGGAGGTCATGGAGGTCGAGGTCGCGCGCGACCGGCATTTGTACAAACAAAGTTTTTCGAAAGGCGTGCCAACCACGAAACTGATCGACGCGGGTCCGGTGCATAACCGCCGGGGGACCTCGATCCGGTTTCTGCCCGACCCGACGGTGTTCGCGAACCCGCGGTTTCAGCCGGCGCGTTTGTATAAATTGTGCCGGTCGAAGGCGTATTTATTCCGGGGCGTGGAAATTCGCTGGAACTGCGATGCGTCGCTGCTGAAGGGCGGGAAGGACGAAACCCCGGCGGAGGCCGTTTTGCACTTTCCCGGCGGTTTACGGGACAGTCTGGAAGCCGATATCGGCGCCGCGCCCAGGGTGTTGCCGGCGATCTGGTCGGGCGAGGCCGCTTTGCCGGGCGAGGCGACGGGACGCCTCGAATGGGCGGTTTGTTGGCTTGAGACGGGGGAGGGGTCGCTCGATTCCTATTGCAACACCGTTCCCACGCCGCAGGGCGGCACGCATGAGACCGGGTTTCGCGCCGCGCTGGTCAAGGGGTTGCGCGCCTGGGGCGAGCAGCGCGGCAATAAGCGCGCGGCGCAGATCGTGGCGGACGATGTCCTGGACCCGATCGCGGCGAAATTGTCTCTGTTCATCCGCGATCCGCAGTTTCAAGGCCAGACCAAGGAGAAACTGACGAACACCGAGGCGACGCGTTTGACGGAAACGGCGTTGCGCGACCGGTTCGATCATTTTCTGGCGGGCGACCCGGCTTCCGCCGATAATTTGTTGGCGTTCGTCATCGAACGCGCGGAGGAGCGGATCAGGCGAAAGGAGGCGAAGGATACGCCTCGGAAATCCGCGACGCGGCGGTTGCGGTTGCCGGGGAAGCTCACCGACTGCACGAGGGAGAACGCGGCTGAGACGGAGATTTTTCTGGTCGAGGGCGACAGCGCGGGTGGCTCGGCCAAGCAGGCGCGGAACCGGGAGACGCAGGCGGTGTTGCCGCTGCGGGGCAAGATTCTGAATGTGGCCTCCGCGTCGGCGGATAAGTTGCGGCAGAACCAGGAATTGCGGGATTTGATCGAGGCGTTGGGGTGCGGGGTCGGGGACCGGTTCGACCGGGCGAAGTTGCGTTACGGGCGGGTCATCATCATGACCGACGCGGATGTGGATGGGGCGCATATCGCGTCGTTGTTGATGACGTTTTTCTATCGGGAACTGCCGGAATTGGTGAAGCACGGGCACATTTATTTGGCGCAGCCGCCTTTGTACCGGCTGACTCAGGGCGCGAAGTCGATCTACGCGATGGACGATCGGGACCGCGAACGGAAGATGAAGTCCGCGTTTAAGGCGGGGTCGAAGGTGGATGTGTCGCGGTTCAAGGGGCTGGGAGAAATGCCGCCGTCGCAGTTGAAGGAAACGACGATGGACCCGTCGAAGCGGACACTTTTAAAAGTTGTTTCGGCGCCGGAGGAGCGGGCGGCGACGGCCGATCTGGTGGAAAGTCTGATGGGGCGGCGGCCGGAGTTGCGGTTTCAGTTCATTCAGGAGCATGCGAAGTCGGTGGAGGAGGTGGATGTTTGAGGCGGCCTCGACGGGCTGGCCCGCGCGCCTCGGGGGACCGGTTATTCGTCAATGTACGACGTCCACTGTCCCATGTCGTCGGCTTTGGATTTCATAAGGGCTTTATATTTCCAGGTGGCGCCGAATTTGATGCCAAATACGCACGCCTGGTACGCGTAGGGATAACCCGCCCATTCGTCGTTAATATCCGAGGTCGATATCGACAGGCGCCGCGATGGGGCGCCGCCGGTCTCCTTGGACTGTGCTATGTCGCGCGTCGCGGATCCTCCGCTTCCTTCCGCCGCGCCGCCGGCGTTGGAGGCGACGTGCAAGATTTTGTCCTTCGTGAGGACAAAGCGGCACCCTTCCAGGCGCGGCGTCATGAAGAACTCGCACTTGGAGCCTTCGAAATCTTTTCTGTCGACCGAAGTCGTCGCCTTGTCTTTCCAAGGTAACCAGTAAACCGGGACGGCGTTCTCTGCCTTTTGCGGGAGGAGGTCGAGCGTATATGCTTTTCCCGTCTCCCGGGCGCCGCAAAACATTGCTCCGGCGGGAGTCTGGCTTTGCATGTTTTTGCCGGCCGGGCTGTCGGATGTTGTGATCCCGAATCCATTTCCTGGAAGAATTTGAAACGTGTTGTCGCCGGCCGCGGTGGCGACGGTCTTCCAGAATGCCAGGGAATAGGTGTAATTCGGAGACCCGCCGCCCGAGCTGGACGACATATTCGTTGCGGCCGACGCGCTCATGTTCCGTTCCTCGACGGCGGGAATTTCATATAACTCGTAATTTACAATAGGTGCCACCGGAGTCAATGCCGGTTGGGAAGGGCCGTCAGGTTCCCGGCGTGAGGATTTCGAGGCGTGGCCAGGCCGGGCGTATCGGTGGCCGGAGAATGCGGGCACGCGGTGCCCTTGTCCGTGTCATGAAATGACTCTATCGAGGCGTATCCAGGGAGATTTCGCGGATGAACGACTCAATCGCCCCCATGCTCGCCGCCGGCCGGGCGGCCTCCGCCGCCCGTGCCAAGGCGCTTGCTCCAGACTGTTCGGGTCTCGATTTTTACCAGATCGACAACGGTTTTCGGGAGTTGCTTCCGCTTTATATGGATGCGGCTTTGTTGGCCCATCTCGCGCCGCATTTTCAACGTCTGGGTAAGCTCGCGGGCGGGCGGTTGAACGATCTTTCAGCCCAGGCGGAGAGACATCCGCCGGTATTGCATGCGCGTGACAGGTTTGGGCGCGACGAGGAATGGATTGAGCATCATCCCGCTTACAACGAAATGGAACGTATCGCCTATTACGAGTTTGGCATGCATGCGATGACGCACCGTGCCGGGGTGCTGGGGTGGCATGCGCCGATGCCGCCGCTCGCCAAACAACTTTTTCATTACTTGTTCGCGCAGGCCGAATTTGGGCTGTTGTGCCCGGTCAATCTGACCGACTCTTCGTCTGCTTTGGTGGACAAATTCGGCTCGTCCGAACTGAAGGCGAAATATCTCGATGCGCTGTGGAGCCAGGACCCCACCACGCATCTCCGCTGTTCTCAGTTCATGACGGAGAAGATTGGCGGTTCCGACGCGGGCGCGGCGGAACTGACCGCGGTCAGCGATGGCGAGCACTGGCGCCTTTACGGCGAAAAGTGGTTTTGTTCGAATGTCGATGCGGATCTCGCCGTGCTACTCGCCCGTCCGGTGGGGGCGCCGCCTGGCGGCAAAGGTCTTGGGTTGTTCCTGATTCCCAAAACGCTCGACGATGGCACGCGCAACAATTACCGGATTGTCCGGTTGAAGGACAAACTCGGCAGCCGGGCCATGCCGTCGGGGGAAATTTTGTTCGATGGCGCGGTGGCCTTCCAGGTCGGGGCGCTGGATCGCGGCATGAAGCAGATGCTGGAGATGGTGAATTCCTCGCGGCTTTCGCATCTGACGCGCGCCGCCGGGATGATGCGGCGGTGTTTGAACGAGGCGTTGGCGGCGGCGCGGCATCGTAATGCCTTTGGCAAGGCGATTATCGAACATCCATTGCTGCGCCGGCAGCTTCTTAAAATCATGGTGCCAACGGAACAGGCGCTCTCAGCGTTGATGTTCACATCGGCGATTTCGGAAAAGGCCAAAACCGATCCCGCCGCCGCCAAAACGTTACGCATTCTGACACCCGTGGTGAAATACCGCGCCTGCCGCGACAATGTGACGGTCGCTACCGGTGCGATGGAGGTTCGGGGCGGCAACGGATATATTGAGGACTGGCCGAATGCCCGACTGGTTCGCGACGCCCATCTCGGCCTGCTGTGGGAGGGCACGAGCAACATCAACAGCCTCGACGCGATCCAGCGCGCGACGCTGAGGGAACTCGCCCATCTCGCGCTGCGGGAAAATCTAGGCGAACAGCTCGACGCGGCCAAGGACCTGCCGGGACAGTTCCGGACCCGGCTTGAAAGCGCTGTCGGGCGTGCCTTCGATTTCGCCGAGGAGGTGGCGTCCGCGCCCGAATACGAACGTTTCTGCCGGGTCGCGACGGGCGGACTGTACCATGCGTTGACGGCTGTGTTGCTGGCCACGGAGGGAATGCGGCTTGGACGCGATGGCGGCGACGCGCGGCGGTTAATTCTTGCCCGTTGCGCGTTGGAACATCGGCTGAACGACCGTCCCGGTCTGAGCCTGAAGGGGCTGGCGTGGGAGGAGGAGGCGACGGCGCTGCTGTTGGGCGACGCGCCGGTGCCGTTGGATCGCGCCGCCTCCGTGCTGGTGGCGTAAACCCGTCAGGCGACTTTTTCGGCCTGTCCGGACGCGGCGGAGCGGAGAATCGCCTCGAACACCGCGACCCCATGCCGGATCTCGGATAACGGCGTGGGGAATCGGGTGCCGGTGGCGATGCTGTTCGCGAAAGCCTCCAGTTCCGCGGTCAGCATGTTGAAACCCTTGGTTTCCGAAACTTCCGGCGGCGAGGGGGTGCGCGACTGTCCGGGCAGGGAGGAAATCCGCCGGTAAATCTCCATGGGGTGGCCAAGGATTTCCACGAACCCCTCGGTCCCGTAGACCGCCATCCGGTAATTCGGCGTCGCGACGGTGGAGCAGAAAATATGCCCGCGCGCGCCGTTGGCGAAGGTCAGAACGACATCGGTCGTATCGTCCGCGAAGGTGGCGGCACGCCTTGTGACATGGGCGAAGACGCTGACGACAGGCCCCATCAGGTCGATCATTCCGTCCATCAAATGGACGCCGATGGCGGTCATCGCGCCGCCGGGCGCTTCCTCCGGCTGGGCGCGCCACGCCTCCGGCGTCAGGTCCAGGCCATGCAGCGCGGTTTGCTCCGCGGAGATGGTCACAACGGTGCCAAGCCCGCCGCTCCGGACGTCGTTCCGAAGACGTTGCATGGAGGGGTGGAAGCGCCGGTTGAAACCGATCGCCAGGACGATGCCCGCTTTATCGGCCGCCTCCAGCATCCGGTCCGCCTCGGCCAGCGTGAGCGCGAAAGGCTTTTCGACGAACACATGTTTTCCCGCCGCGGCGGCGCGCAGCACCTGGTCCGCGTGCTGGCTGTGCGGGGTGGCGAGCACCACGGCCTGGATGGCCGGATCGCGCAGCAGGCCGTCGAAGTCATCGGTCCAGCGCAGGTTTTTCTCGCGGCAGAAGGCCTCCGCGGTCTGGCGCGTGCGGGTGTTGGCGGCCGTGAACCGCAGGGTTTGGCTGCCCGCCACGCTGTTGACGAGGTTTTGGCCCCACCAGCCCAGTCCGGCGATTCCGGCGGATATCATACGGTGTTCCCTTCAGCGCGGCGGACAAGCGTCTCGAGGCCGCCCATCGGCCGTCGCCCGTCTCCAGGCGCGGACTATGCCGCGGCGGCGAACGGGGGCCAATCGGTATTGTTCTCCCGTCCGTTACACGTGCAAACCCGGGAGATATTTGGTCTTGCCGGTCGCGGCGTCTTTGACCGCCGTCAGGACCTCTCCGGCTTTGTGTCCGGGCGGCGGCACGGCGGAGCAATGCACCCATCCCGAACTGGGCTGTCCCAGTGTGTAAAACTCCAGAATAAGCTGGCCGAATGTCATGTTATCCCGGATCCAGGCGCAGATGTCGCCGTTGGCGATACCGGCGATTTCGAAATCCACCGCGTCGCCGGTCATGTGTTGCGACGTGGCGGATCCATGCACTTTCGTGTTCAACGCCGGACAGCGGTAGCCACTGTTGACATGTATGGGCTTGTTGTAGCGCGCCCGGACGGTTTCCAGAAGTGTCTCGCAACACCGTTGCAGGTTCTGGACGATTTCCGCTTCTTGCGGCCAGTTATTTATCTCCGTGTGGGATGTCGCGACCATCTCGTTCAAGGAAAAATGCGGAGAGAGCTGAACATTCTTTCTCCGCGTCACGATATCGTCGAGTTCTTGAGCCGTGAAGGACATGGTTTCCGCCTGTTCGCATTGTTTATTCGCGCATCTGTGCACGTTGTCCCGGACAAACGCAACAGATTTAAGTATCGCGGCGGAACCTCCTGGGCTCCAAATATCATTCCTCCACTTCCCCCAGGAACGCCTCCACGTAATCCCGCATCAGCTTCGCCCGCGCCGCCGCCAGACGCTGCCCCTCCGGTGTTAAAAAACCATCGGCGACCTTGAACAATTTCACCGGAAAATGATCCAGGGCGTAGTTCCGGTCATCGTATTCCCGCGCCACCGCGCGCGGGTCCGCCGGATGATACAGCCCGCCACCCATTCGCCCGCCGATATGAAAACACCGCGCGATCCCCACCGCGCCGATCGAATCCAGCCGGTCGGCGTCCTGCACCACCATCGCCTCGCGCGTTTCCGGCGTCAGACCCGCGGAGTAGCTATGCGTTTCGATCGCATGCGCCAGCGCGTCCACCCGCGCCGGCGTCCACCCGAGCGGCGCCACGATTTCTCGCGCTTTCGTGGCGGAAAGCCGCGATGCCTGAGACCGCAGCGGGGAGCTTTTCTCCACCGGCACGCAATCGTGCAAAATCGTCGCCGCCAGCAGCAGTTCGGTGTCGCATCCCGGCTCCGTCCGCGCGATCCGGACGACGTTCCGCCAGACCCGGACGATATGCGACAGATCGTGCGACCCATCGGTGCCATTGGCGTCGAACGCGCCCAACAACCGGTCGGCGAGGGCCTGGTGCGGCGCGAAAACCTCATTCATGCGGAAAACATCCTGAAACCGGAGATTGGGACAAACCCAGCTTTACGCCATACTGCGGCCAGAGAGACAACGGAGGAACCGCGTGAGCACATTCGAACTGGTCTGGGACTCCCGCTGCGGCGTCGCCGAATCGCCCGTATGGGACGAGGCCAACCGGCGGCTGCTGTTCTGCGACATCGGCGGCAAGAAGATCAACGCGCTGTCCGTCGACACCGGCGCGCGCGAAACCTGGGCATTGCCAGAAGTGGTCGGCAGTTTTGGGCTTTGCCGCTCCGGACGCCTGGTCGTCGCACTGCGCCATCGCGTCGTGCTGTTCGACACGAAAACACAGGCGGTGACGGATCTGACGCCCGCCGTCGTCGAACCTGTCACCAACCGCCTGAATGACGGTAAGGTCGGGCCTGACGGGGCTTTCTGGGTTGGCAGCATGGACGAAAATTCTCCGCGCCAGCCTTTGGGGGCCCTTTATCGCGTGACCGCCGACGGAAACATCGAAAAGAAAACCGAGGGTTACGCCGTCTCCAACGGCCTCGCGTGGTCGCCGGACGGTAAGATCATGTACCATTCCGACTCGACCTCCGCGATCGTCGAGGCCTGGGATTTCGATCCCGCCACCGGCGCCATGTCCGGCCACCGCCAGTTGCTTAAATTGACCAACGAGGACGGGCGTCCCGACGGCGCGGCGATGGATACCGATGGCAATTACTGGTCCGCCGGCCCTTCGGCGGGGTGTATCAACTGTTTCTCGCCGTCCGGGGCGTTGCTGCGAAAACTGCCGTTCCCGGTGCCCGGACCGACAATGCCATGTTTCGCCGACGGGTTTATGTACGTGACGTCGTTGCGCGAAGGAAAATCGGCTGAAGTTCTGGCCCAATATCCCACGCTTGGCGGTTTGTTCCGCGCTCCGGCGCCCGCCAAGGGCGCGGATGTCGCGCTTTTCGCCGACTGATGCCGGGCGGCGCCAGGACCGCGTTTCGTTCGTCCTGGCGCGTGCCTTCTCGCCGCTGTGGCCCTGGCCGGGTTTGGGGCCTGGACTCGCCGCGATCGAGGACGGTTGGCGGGGCTGTCAGAACCCGCCGAGCCCCGTGTGACGTCCACGGGCGTCGTATGGCCAGAGCAGAGCGTGTACGCGGTAAAAATTCTCGCAAAAAATGGGGTTCGGCAGGTACACGCCGTGTCCGACGTCCAGAGCGAGGAAATGGTCGGCCATTTTCACGCCGGGGTTTTTCGCCGGGTTCAGAAAGTCGTCCTGGCATCCGTGTTGGATGCGTGTGATCAGAAATTTGTTCATTTCGCGGACCAGGCGTGTCGCTTCTGGCGCCCAGGGGCCGGAGGCTGCGCCGGGTTCGAGGGCGGAAATGTAGATTTTTGTATATCCGTTGCCGTTATAGCGCCAGACGCTCATGAGGTCGTAGTCGGAAACCATGAGGTTGCCATGGGCGTCGCGGACGGTACCGGTTTCGTTTGTTTTGTTTTTCGTGGCCCAGGTTTTGCCGGGGAGATCGCCGTGGAAGGCCGCGGCGTTTCGTTTCGGGCAGCGGACGACGATCAGGAGTTTTTCCGCCGCCGTGAATTTTCGTAAGTGCATGATATCGCGGGCATCCATGCCTGACTCGCGCATCAGGCGGACGTCCAGTCCGTCGGCGCCCGCGCCGCGGGCCTCGTTCGCCTTGTTTCCGATCCGGTCGTCGAGACCGGCCTGGCTCATCGAAAGTCCGGACATGGGTCACCTAGCTCGTGTTCCGGAACGATACCGGATCGGCACGACGCGGCGCAATCGAATTCTGGCCTTCCGTCCGGGTTCAGTGTCCGGCGTGGCCACCACCGGCGAGGGCCTCGACCTTGACTGTCACCGTCAGTTCCGGCGCGCGTTCGAATTTCAGCGTCAGCGGGAACGTATCGCCGGCTTTCAGCGGGGCTTTCAGTCCCAACAGCATCACGTGGTATCCGCCTGGCGCCAGCGTCGCCGGTTTTCCCGGTTCGAGCGCGATGCCGGTCACGGGCCGCATTTTCATCACGCCTTTGTCGTCGATGCTTTCGTGCAGTTCCGTTGCCGCCGCGACGGGGGAGGAGGCGCCGGTCAGCCGGTCTCCCGCGCCTTTCGCGGTGATGACCATGAACGCCGCGCCGTTTCGCGCGGCGCCGGGGGAGGCGCGCGACCAGGGCCGGTCGATCTGGAACGAAGGGGCATCGCCGGCGGCGAGCAGGAACAACAGGGCGGGTAGCATCCAAATACGCATATCGCGGTCTCCTTCAGGCGCGCTGGCGGTCGAGCCAGGCGCGGATACGATTGAAATCGGCGGTGCCGAGAACGTGTTCCGGCGCGCCGGCGGCGGGAACCAGCGTGGTGCGGGGCAGTTCTCCGCGCCAGGCGGGGTCGACCTCGAAATACAGCCGGGCGGAAAATGTCCCGTCGAACGTCCAGTGTTCCGCCAGGTCCAGGCCGGCTTTGGCGATCGCGCCGGCCAGACGGGCGCGGGGTTGGGGGGCGGGATCGGCGGCGATCGCGACCAGGGTCGCGTCCGGGCGTTCGCGCGTCAACCGGCCCCATTCCGGTAGTTCCGCCAGGCAGGGGGCGCAGGTGAGGCCCCAGAAATGGAAGATCGCCGGCCGGCCTGCTTTGGCGGCCAGCAGCGCCGCCCAGCTTCCGCGTCCGAAGTCTCGGAGCGTGGTTTGGCCCAGACCGGGCGCGGGCTGGAGCGCCACGGCCGCGGCGAGGACTGTACGGCGCATCATGAATCGGGGTCCAGAGCGATCAGGCGGTAACCCTCCCGTTTCGTCAGCCAGGATAGCCAGACCGTCCGCGCGTCGCCGATCAGCAATGGCGGGTCGGATTCATCTTCCGTCGCGGCCACGGTTCGGGGTGGGCCCCATGTCGCCCCGTCGTCGCGCGAGCGCATCAGGCGGATCTCCATCCGCTCTCCGTCGAAGCTTTTCCAGGCGAGCCAGACGTCCGTGCCACGCGCCAGCAGTTCGGCGCGGGAGGTTTGGCGGCCCGGATCGCCAACCGGCATGGGATCGGAGAAGCCGCCCCCGGCGACGCGGCGCGCGGCGAACAGTCCCATGCGTGTGCCTCCGCCGCTGAACCAGGCGGCGTGGATGGTGCCGGCGGCCGAGACGGCCAGCGCGGGCCCCTGATGCGGGCAGCCTTCCAGTGCCCACATGTCCTCGCTGATCCGCGCCAATGGGCCGGGCGCGTCGCGGTCCTGAAAGGCGACGACCGCGTGGTCTCTGATATTGCCGGGATAAATGTTTCGAAACGCGACCACGGGCCGGCCTGGACCGGCGAAGGCGAGACCGAGGCGGCAGCATTCGCAGGTTGTTCCCGCCGCGACACGGGCGGGCGCGGCCCCCTTGGCGTCGAGCCAGGCGAAGACCAGAGCGGCATCCGCGTGACCCGGGGCCTTCGAGGTGTGTCCTGGGATGTCGTCGCGCCGGTCCTGCCAGGCGGCGAAGACGTGGCCGTCCGGGTCGAGGCCTAGAACCTGAAAGCGCTGGCTCGCCGTCCCGGGGGCGATCGGGACCGGATCGGAAAAATGGCGGCCACCGTCGCTGGAACGCGCGACCAGGACCTGACCGTTATAGCGGTCGTCGCGGAGGATGGCGTAGGCCACCGTCACCCGGCCGTCCGCGCCAATGGCGATCTGAGGGCGCGAGTCCGCGCCCAGGTCCAGCCTCGCTGGCCGTGGCGTGACCTGGACCGGGGCGTCGAAGGTCGCGCCTTTGTCGGCGGAGCGCGCCACGGAGAGGTGTCCGCTTGCGTACCAGGCCAGCCACAAGGCGCCATCCGGTGCGAAGACCGGTGTGGCCGAAGTGGCGCAGGCGAGGGATGGCTCGGTGCACGCGCGACCGCTGGCGGCGATCCGATCCTTGCCGCCGCCATGCCGTCCATGGGCCGGGCCGCCAGGTGCCGGGGCATTGCGCGCCGGGTCCCCGTGCGTCCCGCCGACCCGCGCCCCGTCACCGTGCGCCGGGCGACCAGGCGCCTGACCGGCGGGTTGGCGGTCGCCTCGTTCGGTTCCGGCTTGTCCCTCGCCTTTCGATGGGTGTGCTTCATGGCGGTGTCCGGCGCTTTCCCCCGCGCCGGACACCGATTGCGCCTGAAGGCCTGAAAACGGCGCGCCCATCGCCAGCAACCCGGCCGCCAGCAAAGCGCCAAGGCAAAACAAACGTCGCGGGCCAGGCGCTGGAACGATTGGTTTTCGCGTCTCCCCGTCGTGGCGCGCGGCGATTGGGCCATTGGCTGTGGCACACCGTTGTCCGTAGGGGCGGTTCGCCCTTCGCCGGACCGGGTTGGCCCCGGCGGAGAGGCAATGCAAGGCGACTCCAATGTCGATCTTTCGGCCCGCTGGCATCATGTTTCATTCTCCGGGCTGGTGCCGGGCGCGCGCGGATGGGTCTGTTTCATCGCAGATTGAACCGAATGGGCACCGACAGGATCACCGGATTGCCCGGCAGTTCGGGCGGCGGCGCGGGGAGGGGCGATATTCGCGCCGCCAGCGCCAAAGCCTCGGCGTCCAGCGACGCGACGCCGGAGCCGCGATCCAGGCTGGCGGACAACACCGCGCCGGCACGGCTCAGGGAGATCCGGACATAAGCGACGCCCTGCTGCTGATTGAGGCGGGCTTCG
The DNA here is from genome assembly GCA_947474705.1 of Acetobacteraceae bacterium. Lineage (GTDB taxonomy): Bacteria > Pseudomonadota > Alphaproteobacteria > Acetobacterales > Acetobacteraceae > Rhodopila. Next base: position 107,582 of record CANJJS010000001.1, read on the forward strand.
CCTGGGTAGCGTTTCGCGGCTTGCAGCCGCGCCATGACCTGGCCCTGCCAGGCGGGCACCGCGTTTGGTGTCGTGGCTGGAGCGGATGCCGGGACCGGCCGGGCAGCGGCTGGCACCGATTGGGGGACCGGTCCAGGCTGGATCGGGAGGGCCGCCGCGGGACCCGCCGGCTGGCGATCCACGGCTCTGTCCACGGGCCTGGGCTCTCGCTTCGGCGGCGGGAGCGGACGCGGCGGCGGTTTCGCGGCGACCGTTCGGGGCGCGGCGATGGGGGGCGGTACGGCCGGGATGGGGGCCACGACGGCGGGGGAGGGGGGCGGCGACAGGTCCGGGATCGCGGTCTCTGGCGCCGGAGGCTGGAACGCCGCCGGGGATGCGGGTGGCGGTTCCGCCGGTGCCTCCAACGGAGGTGTCTCCACCGTTGGAGGCACCAATGGCGACTCCGCCGCCGGGAGGACGGCCGGCGCAGCGGCCACGGGGGGCAAATCGAGCAGGATCGCCGGCGGGACCGCCGGTTCGGCCGCCGGTGTCATCGGCCAGTTCGCGGCGAGCCACCCCGCCGTGCCGTGCAACCCGACGACCCCCGCGAAACACAACGCCCAGAGCCATCCACCGCGCGCCTGCCCCGCGGGTCCGGTTCTGGGCTGGGATAGTGGCCAGGGATCCCGGTGAGGCGCGTATGCGCCGGCGGCGCACCCAGGCGACGGCATGGCGGGGAAGGTCCGGGCGGTCATCGCGGGAGGGCTTCCGCTGGTGGGGCAAGCCCAGGGGGATGGGTTTCGCGGGCCAATGGCATGGGGCCGCCGCGATCCAGGCCGACCAGCGCGACCTTCAAATATCCGGCGGCGCGCAGTTCGTTCATCGTCCGCATCAGCGTTTCGTAATCCACGGTCTTGTCGGCCCGCAGGTAAACCCGCTGTTCCTTGTCCCCGCCTGACGCGCGGTCCAGGGCCACGCCAAGTTCGCCCATGGCGACCGGATCGTCCCCGAGCGCCAAAGCGTGGCTGGCCCGAATGGTCAGATAAATCGGGGTCTCCGGCCGCGGTTGCCTGGTGGCGGTGGAGGACGGCAGGTCCACGGCGATGTCCACCGTCGCCAGCGGCGCCGCGACCATGAACACGATCAGTAGCACCAGGATCACGTCTATGAAGGGAGTGACGTTGATCTCGTGCGCGACTTCCAGGCCGTCGTCGCCGCGAGAAAGCCGGAGCGCCATGGCGTTTACCCCTCCTCGCCGGGTGGCCGGGACGCGCCAAAGGACAGATCGCGCGACACGAGGCGCAGCACGGCGGCGGCGGTATCGGCGACCGTGGCGCGGTACCCCGCGATCTGGCGGGCGAAATGGTTGTAAATCGTGACCGCCGGGATCGCGGCGATCAGTCCGCAGGCGGTCGCGAGCAAGGCCTCGGCGATGCCAGGCGCGACCACGGCCAGGCTGGTGGTCTGCGACCGCGAAATTCCGACGAAGCTGTTCATGATGCCCCAGACCGTGCCGAACAGGCCCACGAAGGGCGCCGTCGCCCCGATGGTGGCGAGAACGCCTGTCCCCGCCGTCATGCGCCGGCCGGCCGCCGCCTCTATCCGCTCCAGCCGCGAGGCGACACGTTCTTTCAGGCCCTCGCTGTCTTCAAGGGCGCCCATGGACTGACGCCATTCTTCCGCGGCGGCGTCCAGCAGCGCCCGCGCCGCCCCGCCAGGTCCAACTCCTCCGGGTCCAACGTCGGCGTCCCGCAATCCCTTGGCCGCGTTCAGCAGAACCAGGTCACGGCGGGCGCCGCGGCGGGCCTGAAGCAGTTCGGCGGTTTTCGCCAGCCAGACCGTCCAGGTCGCGACGGAGGCCAGGGCCAGTCCCACCATCACGGCCTTCACCACCAGGTCCGCGCCCATAAACATCGACCAGGGCGAAAGATCTCGGGGCAGGGCGCCCCCAATGAGCCCTCCGGGGGGGGCTGCGCTTATGGCGGTCTGGGCCACGGCGGACGACCACGGCGAAGCCAGAAGCGCGGCCACGGCGAACAGCGCCGCCAGACCGGCCGCGGCGGTGCCGCGAGAAAGCCACTCGCGAACTGGATCGAACAGACGGACGCGCATCGCGGCGGGTCTTTCATCGGGGTGTCGGGGCCGTCCTGCCATGGCGATCGCCATGGCCGGGACGGGGTGCGTTCGCGTGATCAAAACTTCAGTTTCGCGCTGGCCAGATATGTCCGGCCTGGGAAGGGGTGGAACTCGTAGTACCGGTGATTGAACACGTTATCGATCCCGGCCACCACGGTCAGAAAATCCGACACGCGGTATCGCACATGCGCGTCCACCACGAAGAACGGATCGAACGCGCCGGTGACGCCGTTCCGCACGTCGGTGTTGTCCAGAGTCGAGAACATCGAACCGCTGTATTTCGCCGCGACGGACATCGCGAGTTCGTCGTTCGGCCGGTAGGAGATCTGCAACGTGTCCCGCCAGTCGGGAACGTTCGGCACGCGTTTGCCGGTGGCGGTGGTGCCGGCGGCGCTCCTGAACGTTGGGTCCGAGACGATTTTCGCGTCGAGGAAGGTCAGGCTGTTCGAAATCTCCAGGCCGGGCAGCCAAGGGATTTTGAACTGCGTGACCAGTTCGATCCCGCGATTGCGCAGTTCGGCGACGTTCTGCCAGGTCGAGACAAACACGCCATTGATCGGCGTGGTCTGCTGCACCAGCCCCTGGTAAACATTCTCATTGAACAACGACAGCCGGACGCGGGTGTTCTCCGTTTCCCGCTGCACCGCGAGTTCGAAGGAGTCGACCCGTTCCGGCGTCAGATTCGCGTTGGGGATGGCGAACGTCGTCCCCGTCGAGACAATTTGATACAGTTCCGCCACGGTCGGGAACCGGTTCGCCCGTCCGTACGACGCCGTCGCGGTCCAGCCCGGCGAGAATTTCCATTCCAGCGACAGCTTGGGCGAGAACGTCGTCGCGTTCTGTCCGGGTTGCGTGCCCTTGAATACGGTGCCGTTGGCGGCGGTGCCCAGGTTGAAACCGTTGGAGGCGTTCCATTGTTCGAGGCGGCCGCCAAGTGTCAGTTTAAAGCCGGGGGCGAACTTCCAGACCTCTTGTGCCCAGAGCGCGTTGGTCGTGGTTTTGCCTTTTCCGAGCGTGGCGAAGGTGCCGTCGCCGGCCGGGCCGGAGCCGAGATAGTCGGGTGTGTTGTACGTCGGGTTGTTGAGCGTGTATTCGTCTCGGTGGACGCCGAAACTCACCTCGTGCGCGCCGCCGGGCCCGGTGGGCCGCCAGATTGCCTTGGCGTCGAGCGTGGTCCATCCCGTGCCATCCAGTCGCGCGATCAGGCCATTGCTTCGAAGCGTTGCGCCCGCGCCAACCCCGGCGGAACTCCGCTGGATGTCGTTGAGGAAGTCGTACCGAGTAAAAATCAGTTCGCCGTCCCAGTTCTCGCGCGTGTCGGTTTTCACCGAGACCGCGTTCATGACGTGGGTCGAGCGCCAGTTATAGGTGTTGGTGCCGAAGCCCGCGACGCCGCCATAAGTTGTGTTGCCCGCCGCGTCGGTCAAATAGGATTGCACCCGCGACTGTGTGTTACCGTCCCAGACGCCAAGCGTGTAGGTGACTTTCATCCAGTCGGCGATGTCGAAGGCGACCTTGCCGGTGACGTTGTACGTGACGGTGTGCAACAGGCCGCCCGCGCCCACGACGTTGGCCGGCGCGCCGAGTTTGTTCTGCTCCACGATCGCGCCGCGGGTCCCGGCGGGGATGGCGGCGCTGGTGACGAAGACCAGCGGCTGGCTGTAGCTGTCCTGGCGGTTGGCGGAGATATACCAGGAGAAGCGGCCTTCCTTGCTCCCCACGCTCGCCGCGGTCTGGGTCGTCGGGAAGATTTGGTTGGTTTTGTTGTGGTTGAATTCCTGAAAGGTTTGGGTCTGGGTGAAGGTTGACTCGAATTTTTCCGGCATCTTGGTGGTGATGAACATGATCCCGCCCATCGAATTGCCGGGATAGGCCGCGGCGAAGGGGCCGTAGAGCATGTCGACGCCCAGTATCTGTTCCGGCGCGACGATGCCCCAGCGTGGCGCGCCGATGGTGTTGTTGTTGCCGATCAGGGCGGAGATCGGGACATCGTCGACATAGACCAGGCTGCGGGCGCTGGAACTGACACCCCAGGTTCGCGTTTGCAACACCGGCTGTGTGTCGCCGTTGTTGCGTTTGCGCACGAACAGGCTGGGCAGATATTTCGCCGCGTCCTCGGTATCGACGATGTTGACGGTGTCTTCGATGCGCTGGCGGTTCACGCTTTCCGCCGTTTGCGGCAGCGCGAATTTCTCGATGTTTCGGGATACCGGGATTTGCGGGAACAGCGCTCCGGCGGGCGGCGCGGTCACCTCGACCGCCGGCATTTCGAGGGGAACAGCGGTTTGCGCTCGCGCCGTCTCCGTGGCGCATGCGAGAACAGCGAGGAAAACGCCTGCTGTGTTTCGATGGAACATGACCGATCCTGACGTGAAACTCTTACGAACGCGTCATGCCGCCCGATCCCGGACGTCATAACGCGGCGGATTGGGAGGTGTCAGAGAGTCGCGGGCGGTCCGGTGGGGTTATGCGCGCGGCGCGGCGGTCCGCGCGGGCTGGCATCGGTGTTGAAGCCGGCGGGAACGGCGCCACCGGCCAGAACCGGAAACTCTGGCGGCGTGGGATGGTCCGGCAATGTTGCATGGCCATCGAACGCGAAGGCGCAGACCGGGCAGTGCTCGCAAGCGGGCGGGCCGCCTGGCGAGGGTTGGTCCGGCGTCCGATCGGTGTGGCAGAGCGTGGCGCCCAGCGCCTTCAGTCCCGTGTCGATCCCCGCGACTTGCGTTGCTTGCGCGGGTAGTGGCATCGCGCCGCGAATCAGCATGCATGTCAGCGCCATCAGCGCGACAAACAGCCTTGGCCAATCTCTGGCCGCGATCCGCTGAGCCTTCATGGCGCGTTTGTAATCCGTTTCCACGCGGGACGCCAGATGCGGGAACATGCCCGCTTTTGCCCATGGAAACCGTTGCGTACCCGGACAATGCGCGGCCGGCCGGCGCAGGCGGCGACGAGCGCCTCCGGCACCCGGTCAAGAGGCGGCAGACCGATCGACACCGCCCTGGTTTTCTCGAACATCTCAAACAGCGAGGCGATGCCGGCGTCGCCCAACGCCTCTTGGTCATTCAGACGGGCTGCGACGACTGCCGCCGCGTGCCGCGGCGTCGCGGCAAAAATCGTGCCGGCCGCACCACGGAACGTGCGGACGGCCCGCCGTCACGCCGCCGATCGCGACCAACTTCAGGGTCCGTTTCTCGGTCGTCATTTGCATCGATGTGGTGCCGATCGGCGAGCCGGAGATTTTCCCGCCCAGATCCGCGTTGTCCTGGTCGGTGGCGCCAATTGGGATGGTGTCCCGGCTTCTGGCCGTGGCGACCGCCGCATCCATGCCGGGAAACAGCGACGCCACGGTGAGATTGTCTGACTCGGCCTTGGGGCGGAGCATGATTTTCAACGGCGTCCCGTCCGGACGGACCGGATCGATCCGGGCCAACAACGCCGGGATATCCGCGGGGTCAAGCCTCGCCGCGCCCGGATGCGAACGGGCGACAACATAGGGCGTGCACACCTCGAACTGTGTCGTCACCTTCGTGGTCCGTTCCGCCGGTGTCAGCGGATGTCCAGAGATCGCGATGTGCGGGACGCCGTCCGCCGCTGCCGCGCCGTACCGGCACCCGGACCGGACGGCCCGCCTGTTCCAAATATTCATTTGACGCGCCCCGTCCCCCGCCCTATCTCCCCGCCTGGGCCACGCCTCCCCACCGGGGCGCTTCTCTTCTGAAAGGGAGAGCCGACAATGAACACCATCCCCACGCCAGACATCCGTCCCGCGAACCCATGTTTTTCTTCCGGCCCCTGCGCGAAACGCCCAGGGTTCACGATGGAAGCACTGAATGGCGCGTTGCTGGGCCGAAACCATCGGGCCACGGAAACCAAAGCCAAAATCACCGAAGTCATCGACCGCTCCCGCGCGCTGCTGGGCATGCCGGACGATTGGCGGCTGGGCGTGGTTCCGGGCTCCGACACCGGCGCCATGGAAATCGCCATGTGGTCGCTGCTGGGCGCACGCCCCGTCGATATCGTGACCTTCGAGAGCTTCGGGGCCGGCTGGGCCACGGATATTCTGTCGCAACTGAAACTTCCGAACGCGCGGACGATTTCCGCCGATTATGGCGAGCTGCCCGATCTGGCCTCCGTCGATCCGGCGCATGATTTCGTGTTCACGTGGAACGGCACCACCTCCGGCGTGAAAGTTAAAGACGCGGACTGGATCGCGGACGATCGCCTGGGGCTGGCGATCTGCGACGCGACGTCCGCCGTGTTCGCGATGCCCATCGACTGGAAAAAGCTCGATGTGGTCACCTGGTCCTGGCAGAAAGTGCTGGGCGGGGAGGCCGCGCACGGCATGCTGGCGCTCTCGCCCCGCGCCGTCGAACGTCTGGAAACCCACACCCCCGCCTGGCCGCTTCCTAAGCTGTTCCGGCTGACAAACAAGGGCAAGCTGACCGAGGGCATCTTCCGCGGCGACACCATGAACACGCCCTCGATGCTCTGCGTCGAGGACGCGTTGGACGGTCTGCGCTGGGCCGAGCACGTCGGTGGCCTGCCGGCGCTGTTCGCGCGCAGCCAGGCGAATTTCCAGGCGATCGCCGATTTCGTGGCGACGGACACGCGGTACGATTTCTTGGCGCGCGACCCGGAAACGCGGTCCAACACGTCCATATGTCTCAAGATTGTTTCGCCCTGGTTCCTCTCGCTTGACGCCGCGCGGCAGGCGAAGGCGGCGAAAGACATCGCCGCGCTGCTGGAAAAAGAAAAAATCGCCTACGATATCGGCGCCTATCGCGATGCCCCGCCGGGCCTGCGCATCTGGGGCGGCGCCACCGTGCAGACCTTCGACATCCAGGCCCTCATGCTTTGGACCGCCTGGGCGCACGATGTCGTGGCCGGCCGAGGCTGATTCGGGCTCTCGTTTCCCGCCCATTCGCGCGGGAGTGTTCAAAAACATACGGTTAAGACAGGACCTTCCCAAATGCCCAAGGTTCTCATCAGCGACAAACTCTCCGCCGCCGCCCTCGATATTTTCCGGCGCCGGGGGGTCGACGCGGACTTCAAACCGGGACTCTCGCCCGCCGAACTTCGCGCGATTATCGGGAGTTACGACGGCCTCGCGATCCGCTCCGCGACCAAGGTCACCAAGGAACTGCTGGATGCCGCGACGAATCTGAAAGTCGTGGGACGCGCGGGCATCGGTGTCGACAATGTCGATATTCGTTCGGCGACCGCGCGCGGCGTCGTGGTCATGAACACACCGCACGGCAACACGATCACGACCGCCGAGCACGCGATCGCCATGATGTTCGCTCTCGCCCGGGAAATTCCCCAGGCGGATGCCTCCACGCGCGCGGGAAAATGGGAAAAGAACCGCTTCCTTGGCGTCGAACTGACCGGGAAAACGCTGGGCGTGATCGGCTGCGGCAATATCGGCTCGATCGTCGCCAATCGCGGCGTCGGGCTGCATATGAAGGTGGTGGCGTACGATCCCTATCTCTCGGAGAAGAAGGCGCTCGATCTGGGCGTGGAGAAAGCCGATCTCGACACGCTGCTGGAACGCGCCGATTTCATCACGCTGCACACGCCGCTGACCGACGCGACACGCAATATTCTCTCGCGCGAGGCACTGGCGAAAACCCGCAAAGGCGTGCGCGTGATCAACTGCGCCAGGGGCGGGTTGCTGGAGGAAGTGGCGCTGGCGGAGGCGATTAAATCCGGCCATGTCGCGGGCGCCGCTCTGGATGTGTTCGAAAACGAACCCGCGACGGACTCGCCGCTGTTCGCCCTGGACAATGTCGTTTGCACCCCGCATCTCGGCGCCGCGACGGAAGAGGCGCAGGAGAACGTGGCGCGTCAGATCGCCGATCAGATCTGCGATTTTTTGCTGACCGGCGCTATTTCCAACGCGATCAACATGGCGTCGGTGACGGCGGAAGAAGCGCCGCGGCTGCGCCCTTATATGGAGCTGTGCCGGCTTCTGGGCGCATTCGCGGGTCAACTGACTCAGGCGCGCGACGGCGCGATCAAGCGGGTGTCGATCGAGTTCGAGGGGTTGGCGGCCGGCCTCAACACCCGCCCCATGACCGCGGCGGCGCTGGCCGGGTTGATGTCGCCACTGATGGCGGGGGTGAACATGGTCAATGCCGGCATCGCCGCGCGCGACCATGGGATCGACGTGGCGGAAACCGTGCACGACCGTCCCAGCGAATATCAGACGCTGGTGCGGATCACGATCGGCGCGGGGGACATGGAGCGCTCGGTGGCGGGCACGCTGTTCGCGGGGTCTCGGCCGCGGATCGTGGAGATCAAGGGCATCAAGGTGGAGGCCGATTTCGCGCCGCATATGTTGTATGTCACCAACCAGGACAAGCCGGGTTTCATCGGCCGGTTCGGCGCCACGCTGGCGGGCGCGGGGATCAACATCGCCACCTTCCATCTGGGGCGCGCCGAACGGGAAGGGGATGCGATTTGCCTGGTCTCGGTGGACGAAACCGTGCCGGAAGACGTTCTGGCGATGGTGCGCACCTTGCCTCTTGTGATGCAGGCGACGGCCTTGGCATTCTGACGGCGCGAACGGACGGACGATCGGAGGGAGGGACACATCATCGGCTTTCGGCGATTCGCGATGGCGTGCCTGGCCCTGGGCTTGCTGACGCCCGGCATGGCCGCCAAGGCGGAAACCAAACGTTTGTTCGCGTTGCCGCCCTTGCAATGGGACCGGGAAATGGCGCGCGACAAGCCCGCGCGGATCCATGGCCCGTCCGATCTCGGCAATCTGACGGGCGGCATCGTGTTCGGGATGCAACCACGGGACGTCAACCGCAGGCTTCCCAATCCTCTGCCCAAAATCGAGTGGAGCAGCCTGGGTTCGGCAGCGGAGTTTCCGGAAGACGTCCGGTTTTTCCTGGTGCGGCTGGACAGTTTGCGGGACCTGGCCGCCGGGGTGGGTTCGTGTGTTGGCGCCACCAGCCATGTCGTCTTCTTGTTTCGTGCCGGCGGGTTGTTCCGCATGTCCTGGCGTCTGATACCGGACGCCGCGTGCCCGTCGCCCAGGGCGTCGGCGGAAGATATTTTCGCGCGGTTTTTGGCGATCGATCAATCCGCCGCGTTGACCACCCATTACCGTCCGAACAAGGCCGAGGTCGTCGAGGTCACGGACCCGGCGGGCGGTTATCTGATCCCGATCCGTTGGCAAAACAGGCAGAGGCGATGATCCGCCTGCTTCTTCGCCTGGCCATGGCGGCCGTGCTCCTCTGGACGTTGCCCGCGCGCGCCGTGATTCAGGGCTTCGAGGTCGAAGACGACGTCCCGCCGGTGATTGAGGACAGCACGTCCGCCGCGTCCTGCACCATCGCCTGGCTGGTGACCGACCTTTCGACACATGACACGCTGGTCGCGCGTATGCTGGTGCCTTCGGCGCCGAACGAGCGCCCGGTGGACAACCAGATGCCGTGCCCGAAGATGGTTGCCCCGCGCATAGCCGCCCGCGCGCTGGACGCCTGCGTCGTCCGGGCCGCCGAGCCCAGAACCTGTGTCTATGGCGATATGGCGCGGGATTTTCTGAAGCGTCCGACCGCCAATAACACGGCGGAAAATACGTCGCGCTGCGCGTCCGATCGCGCGTCCGACATCGGCATCGCCTGTGCGCGCGCCGATGGGGAGGCGCAGCTTTGCGCCGTGGCCTGCGGCAATTCCCCCGAGGCGGCGATCGCGGCCGCCGTCGGCCGTTGCGAGACCAAGCATCAGCTTGCCTGCGACCTTACCGGCTCGCAGCCCGTACTGGCGCCAAGATAAGGGCGAGTTCGGCCGCGATCAGCCGGGAGTGCGCGATCTGCGCGGGTTCCGCCAGATGATCCGGCGAGTCGAAGAAGGCCGAGCGCGGGTAGCGCGCGCGGTCGCCAGGATCGATGAAGCTGGCGCCATGCGATTCGAAGACATGCGCGATGGCGGCGCGGGTTTCGGCGGGTATTGGCGAATCGGCGAACCCCGCGGGCAGTCCGCCGACGACGGCGACCCCGTGCTCGCCTGCCCAGCGGAGGAACGCCGCGACCGTGGCCGTCCCCGCTCCGGACGCCACCCGGTCCGGGCTTTCATGCGCCGGCACCACAAGCGCCAGCCAGCCCGGGTTGGCTCCGGGCAGCGAGGGAAGGTGCCCCGCGCGGTCCCCCCAGGCGTTGCGCTCCCCGCCCATGGCCGCGCGCGGGTCGAGGAAGCCGCTCCAGACCAGCGAGGTCTCGATTCCGCTCATCGCCACGCCGCGCGGGCCGGAGGCGAAGGCGGCGCCCGCCCATCGCGCCGGTGCCAGGGTGGCGAGGGTCGCGCGATCGTGCCGGAACATGATCGCGCCATCCGGTCCCAGCGTCGAGGCCGGGCGGGAATATTGCGCCTCCTCCAGCGGCAAATAGACGGCGTCGCCTGGGCGTAGCAACGGGCGCCAGCGCGCGAACAGGTAGTCCAGCCCGATGCCGACCGCGATTCCCGCGTTGACGCAGGGGATGTCGAGGATGGGTTCGATGGTCTCGCAGCGATGCGAGTAGGGGCCGTTGGAACCGGCGATCAGGACCAGTTTGCGCCCCTGGATGGAGGCGCCGCGGGCGAGGCTGGACTCGATCTGATTTCGGAACAGACCCAGCGACAAAGGGCGGTCCAGCACGAAGCCGAACAACGTCCAATAGAGGAGCAGCGAGGCGAGGCACGGCAGAACAATCCGTCGCGCCATGTCTCAGAACCGGAAATACAGGAACGGCGCGACCCTGGGCGCGAAGAACAGCGCCTGTGCCGCGAAGGCGAAGCTGGCGGTCAGGGTCCAGGCGCGCGCGCGCTCCGACATCGCCAGAGTGTTGGGGAGGGCAAGCGCCACGAGCCAGCCAAAGGCGAGGCAGGCGGAGACTTCCGGGAAGCTGAGCGTGCGGGCATCGCCCAGAAAGGGCAGCACCGGGACCGGCGTCGCGATCCAGGCCAAGGGCGGGAGGAATCCCACGATCATCGTAGGGAGCGCGATGCCGTTGACGCCGGCCATGGCCTGGAACATGGACCAGGCGGCCGGGAGGCCGGGCGCGCGAAAGGGAACCCAGGCGAGGACGACGGCGGTCAGGGTCAGGGCATGCGCGATTCCGCCGGGCAGGCGGCGTCCGCTCCGGCGGAACATCGCGTGCGCCGCGAGGAAGAGTCCGTGAATCCCGCCCCACAAGACGAATTGCCAGGCCGCGCCGTGCCACAACCCGCATAACAGCATCGTGACCAGGAGATTTCTGGTTGCTCGGCCCGCGCCGCCGCGGCTGCCTCCCAGCGGGATATAGACGTAATCGCGCAGCAGCAGGCCGAGCGTGATGTGCCAGCGGCGCCAGAAGGCCGCGATGTCGCGGGCCTGGTAGGGGCTGTCGAAGTTCGCGGGGAATCGGATGTTCATGGTCCGGGCGAGGCCGGTGGCCATGTCCGAATATCCCGAGAAATCGAAGTAAATCTGTAGCGCGTAGGCGAGGGTGGCGTACCAGGCCTCGAAGAACGTCAGCGTTTCGCCGCGCGCGGCGGCGTCGAAGCCGGTGTCGGCGAAGCCGCCGAACATATCGGCGAGGACGAGTTTTTTGCCCAGGCCGAGAAGAAAGATCGCGAGGCCGGTGGAGAGGTTTTCCGCGTTGGGTTTTTCGAATCCGGGCGCGCGCAGTTGCGGAAGTATGTCGTTGGGCCGGACCAGGGGGCCCGCGATCAGATGCGGGAAGAAGGTGACGTAGGCCATCGTTTGAAGCAGCGAGATTTCTCGATCTGGCGCGCGCCAGGCGTCCACCAGGGCGACGATCTGTTGGAATGTGAAAAAGCTGATCGCTAAAGGTAGCGCGATCCCGAGAGGGGACGTGTCTGGCGCGACGGTGGCCAGCAGGAAATCGGCGTATTTGAACCAGGCGAGCACGGCGAGGTTGAGCGCGATCCCGCCGATGAGGGTCCATCGCGCGCGGACGGGATCCAGCCGGCGGATGGTCTGGGCGATCGCGTGGTTGGCGAGGATGGAACCGGTCAACAACGGAAGAAAGCGCGGATCCCACCATCCGTAAAAGAAAAGACTCGCGGCGATGAGCCAGCGCATGGCCCAGACAGGGCCGAGGAAGCGGCCGACGAGGAAAAACCCGGCGAGTGCCGCGGGCAGGAAGGCCAGGATGAAGATTTGCGAATGGAACAGCATGGCAGCGGCGGAGTTTGCCATGGGGAGATGAAGGAGGGGTTAAGGTGGCCACGCGTTTAGGGGGGTATTGCGAAAAATGTTCCCGGCGAATGGAGTGGGCCGCGGACCCCGCGCCTGGACTGCCCGTCGCATGCTCCCGGAACAGAAAACGCCCGGTGGCCATGGGTCACCGGGCGTTTTGTTACCGTCGATCTTCGAAGAGCGATCAGGCGCTCTTTTTCATGATCTCGTCGGCGACGTTACGCGGCACCGGATCGTAGTGATGGAACTGCATGGTGAAGGACGCGCGGCCCTTCGTCATGGAGCGTAGGTGAGAGATGTAGCCGAACATTTCCTTCAGCGGCACCTGCGCGCGCACCAGGATGGTCGAGCCGGAGCTTTCCTGGTTCTGGATCATCCCGCGGCGGCGGTTGAGATCGCCCACGACGTCGCCGACGTGATCCTGCGGCGTGGTGACTTCGACGTCCATGATCGGTTCCAGAATGATCGGGCTGGCCTTCTTCATGCCCTCGCGGAAGCAGGCCTTGGCGGCGATTTCGAACGCCAGCGCGCTCGAGTCGACGTCATGGTACTTGCCGTCCACCAGGGTGTATTTGAAGTCCACCGTCGGGAAGCCCGCGAGTACGCCCGTGTCGGCCTGCACCTTGATGCCCTTTTCGACGGCCGGGATGTATTCCTTCGGCACGGAGCCGCCGACGACCTTGTTCTCGAACAGGACGCCCTGGTTCCGCTCCTGCGGCTCGAAGATGATTTTGACTTCGGCGTACTGGCCCGAACCGCCGGACTGTTTCTTGTGGGTGTAGGTTTCGGTCCACGGCTTGGAAATCGTCTCGCGATAGGCCACCTGCGGGGCGCCGATCGCGCAGTCGACGCCGTATTCGCGGCGCAGACGGTCGATGATGATTTCCAGATGCAGCTCGCCCATGCCGGACAGGATGGTCTGGCCGGTTTCTTGGTCGGTGCGCAGGCGCAGGCTGGGGTCTTCGCCCGCCAGTTTTTGCAGGCCCAGGGTCATTTTTTCGACGGCTTCCTTGGTGCGCGGCTCGACGGAGATGTCGATGACGGGCACCGGGAACGCCATGCGCTCCAGGATCACGGGGTCGTCGGCGGAGGCCAGGGTGTCGCCGGTGCCGGTGTCCTTCAGGCCAACGAAGGCCGCGATGTCGCCGGCGCCGACTTCCTTGATTTCCGCGCGCTTGTCGGCGTGCATCTGGAACATGCGGCCGATCCGCTCGCGATGATCCTTCGTGGTGTTCATCACGGTGTCGCCGGTCTTCAGCGTCCCCGCGTAAACGCGGACGAAGGTCAGCGTGCCGTATTTGTCGTTGATGATCTTGAAGGCGAGGCCGGCGAAGGGCGCCTTCGGATTGGCCGGGATGCGGCGGCGATTCGGGTGCTCGCTCTCATCCACGCCTTCGTCCAGAGCCACGGCGATGCCGGGAACGTCGACCGGGCTCGGCAGGTAATCGATGACGCCATCCAGCAGCGGCTGCACGCCCTTGTTCTTGAACGCCGTGCCGCACAGCACCGGACGGAACGTGCCGTCGATCGTGCCGCGCTTGATGCAGCGCTTCAGGGTCTCGACGGAGACGTCGCCCTTGTCGAAATATTCTTCCATCGCCTTTTCGTCGACGGACAGCGCGGTATCCAGCAGTTCCTGGCGATACGCGGCGGCCTTCTCAACCAGGTCGGCGGGAATCGGCTCGTCGTGGAACTTCGCGCCCAGTTCGCCGCCTTCCCAGATGATCGCCTTCATCTCGACGAGATCGACGACGCCAAGGAACTTGTCTTCCTCGCCGATCGGGAGCTGCAGCGGCAGCGCGACGATGTCGAGCTTCTCCTTCAACGTGTCGAAGGCGCGGTAGAAGTCGGCGCCGGTGCGGTCGAGCTTGTTGATGAAGATGATCCGCGGAACATTGTACCGGTCGGCGAGACGCCAGTTGGTCTCGGACTGCGGCTGCACGCCGGCCACGCCTTCGATGATGAACACGGCGCCGTCGAGCACGCGGAGCGAACGGTTCACCTCGATGTTGAAATCGATGTGGCCGGGCGTGTCGATGATGTTGATGCGCGTGTCTTTCCAGTTACACGTCACCGCGGCGGAGGTGATGGTGATGCCGCGCTCGCGCTCCTGGTCCATGTAATCGGTCGTGGTATTGCCGTCGTGAACCTCGCCAATCTTATGGGATTCACCGGTGTAGTAGAGAATCCGCTCGGTCGTCGTGGTCTTGCCCGCGTCGATATGCGCGGTGATGCCGATGTTGCGGATTCGGTCGAGCGGCGTATCTGTCACTGGTAGCCTCCATACGGAAACGGGCGCGTCTTGCGGTCATTCCCCCGCGCGCCCGTATCGATCTCAGTGGCCCAGAGATGGGCCAACCCATTGCGGCGTCAAATGCGCCCGCGCGCCGGGTTTTGCAAGTGCGAAAACCGCGGGGATCGCCGATGTTCCGGCGCCGACTCCGTCCGGCCGGCACGGGGACGAGTGCCGCTTGCTGGTTCGCGGGTTCGGCCGGTTGTCCCGGGGACGACCGGCCGGGTATTGCCCGTTTTAGTAACCGCCCTGATAGCGCGGTGTCGTCGCGGCGCCACCGACGGCCCCAACGGCGCCCCCGATCAAGGCGCCCGTCGCCGCGCCGCGTCCGCCACCCGCGATCGCGCCCAGCGCCGCGCCGGCGCCCGCGCCAACCGCCGCGCCGCCCAATGCGCGCTGCGTGGGGTCATATGGATTGCATGCCGCGAGGCTGAGCAGCGCGCCGAGCCCCAAAGCGGCCAGCGATGTCGAACGTTTCATGTGTTCCCTTTCTCGATCCGGTGGACCGCCCGAAGTTTGCGCGGTTTTTCCGGCCAAACGCAACCGGAAAGCGGGCGCCGCTTCAGGCGCCGGACGCGGGATGCGGGCCGGGCCATGAAAGATGCGCGGCACTCGCGGTCCTCAGACCGCCGCGATCGAAATCCATTCGGCGTAACGATCGCCGGTCAACCCGGAAGCGCGAACGCGGGCGAGGTTCCCGCTTACTGCCCGTCCCGCCGCTCCAGCCCAGGCACATCGGCCGTCCAGGGCAATTCCGAGCGGCACCAAATCTGTTGCTTCGCGCGAAACGAGGCCCGTTGCGCGATGGTTCCAACGCGGAGCGTGTAAGTCGTGGAATTTTCCGGTTGCGTCGAATAAAGCCCCGTCCCGCAATCCGCGCAAAACGCCTGGGCGCGAAGTGTCCCGCTATCGGCCGTTTTGATATAAAGCTTCGGCGTTCCCCGTAACAACCGGAAGGTTCCTTCCGTTGCCATGATATTGGCCCGGAACAACGATCCGCTCATGGTCTGGCAGTCCGTGCAGTGGCACACGCGCGCTGTGCCGGGATCGGCCTCGGCCTCGAACGCGATCTTCCCGCAATGGCAGGCGCCGTCGATCCGCATCGAACCTCCCCCAAAATAAAAATGGCGGGGCCGGAGCCCCGCCATTCCGCCGTTTCGCTCAGTTCGTCAGATTGTAGAATTTCGCCGCGTTGTCGCAGGTGATCTTCTTGATGTCCTCGGCCGAGAGGCCCACGAACTGCTCGTCGATGTACTTGGTGGATTCCGGCCAGATCCCGTCGGTGTGCGGGTAGTCGGACCCCCACATCAGCGTGTCCACCGTCATCAGGTTGTTCGTGCCGATCAGCTTCGGCCCGATGACGTCGTACTGGAACGTCGCCTTGCACTGGCGCTGCCAGTACTCGGAGGGCTTCAGCTTCATCAGGTCGCGGAACCGGTCCTCGAACTCGAAGTCCATCCGGTCGAGCGCGTAGGGAATCCAGCCGATGCCGCTCTCGCCGAAGGAGACCTTCAGGTTCGGAAACCGCTCGAACACGCCCGCGCCCATCATGGCCGCGAGGATGTGGATCAGACCCATCTGGAAGGCGGAGACGCCGGTGAACATCGCGGCGCGGCGCACCTGGACGTTCATCTGCTCGCGCGCCTGCGGCGCTGTCGTCGGGAAGGTATGGAAATGCAGCGGCAGTTGCACGTCGTTGACGGCTTTCCACAGCGGATCCCAGATCGGGTCCCACATCGGCTGCATATCCCAAGAGCAGGAGACTTCCACGCCCTTCAGGCCGAGTTTGGCGCAGCGATAGACTTCCGCCGCGGCCAGTTCCGGGTCGCCATAGGGAATGCAGCCCAGACCGATCATGCGATCGGGGTAGGGTTTAATGAAATCCACGAGCCAGTCGTTGTATATTTCCAGCATGTGGTTGGCCGCTTCGACGTCCTGCATCTTGGACGCGCCGCCCAGAATGCCGAAGATGACCTCGGCATCGACGCCGTCGCGTTCCATTTCCTTGACGCGCAGATGCGGGTCGGAGGGGCGCTGAATGGCGTTACGAGCCTCAGGCCGGCCAATCTTGCCATCTTCGAACATGCCCGTCGTGGCCATGATGTCGACGCGCTTGTTCTGGCCCGGCACCAGCTTCGCGCCGCCGGGGCCGACGCCATTCAAAAGACCGAAATTCGCGCCGGACTTGGTGGCCCAGAAGGGGCCGTCGGGGCCGTCCTCGACATACGGCATGCGGTCGCGTAGTTCCCGCTTGGAATTTTCAGTGAACACGGTGGGCGGCATCCACGGCATGTCGAGATGGCAATCCGCCGATATGCGGTTGTATTTCATGGGTTATCCTCTGCTTCTGGTTCGCTCGGGCCGGCGACGCGAAGTCGTCCCGAACAGTTTAGGCTGGAAACCGGCGGGGTCAAATCCCATGCGGGAACCGGACCCCCGCGTCCACCGGCGGGATCGCGGAGGCGATGGATTCCCGTTGTCCCGGTCAGGATACTTCGCCATCATGCGCCGCCGATGACCGTGCTTCGCCGAGTCCCGTCCGAGCCGTTTCTGTTCTGGGCGCTGCTCGCCGCGATGCTGGCGGTTGTCGCGGTGTTGGGCCCCGTGCTGACCAGCGACGGCCCGGCGCATGCGAGCATCGCGCGCTTCCTCACGCGCGCCGGCGATCCGGCGGCGCCTTTGCTCAACCGTTTGTTCGAGCTCAATCCGGCCCTCTCGCCCAACGCGGCGGGTCATTATCTTCTGGCGGCGCTCGCGCGTGTCATGCCGCCGTTGGTGGCGGAGCAAGTATTACAGGCGATCTGCCTCGCCGCGATTCCGCTTGGCGCGCGTCTGGTGCTGGGCCGGTTGAATCGGGAGAGGCTCTGGCTGTCGCTGTTTTGCATGCCCGCCGCGCTGCAAATAATGTTTTTCATGGGCTTGTATAATTTTTGCCTTTCGATGGGCGGCTGTTTGTTTTCCATCTGGGCATACCTGCGCTTTCGGGAAACTCCAGGCACTGGGCGGGCGGCGGCGGTTGCGGGGCTGCTGCTGGCGACATTGGCATGTCAGGCGGCGGGATGGATGGAGGCCGTGGCGGCGATCGGCACGCTTGGAGGGATGGATTCGCTCGCGCGGCTTCGGGCGAAGCAACCGGTTCTCGTCGCGGCGCGGCCTTTGGCGGCGGTCCTCGCGATCCTGTCCCCGGGCGTCGCCCTGTTCGCGCTCTTCGCCGCGTTCGGCGGCGGCGGCCAGGAAATCCGTTACGGCATGGCGCTGACGGAACGGTTGCTCTCGGTGGCACGGGGCGAGGCCTTCGCGCCGATCGGCCGGACCACGGCACTGACCGGATTCCTGGCGGGCGCGGTTTTGGCCGCGACGGCCGCGGCGGGTGCCTTTTCGCTGTGGCGCGGCGGCGCCGCGCGCGACAAGCTTTGTCCCGGCGTGTGCCTGTTGCCGCTGAGTTTCCTCGCCGTGCTGGCCGTCGTGCCGGACGAGGCGGGCGGCGGGTGGACCCATGTCTGGCGCGCGCAGCCCTTTCCTTATCTCGGCCTGGTGTTCGCCTGCGCGATGCTGCCGGTGCCGGCGGGCGTTCGCCGGGGCGCGATGGCGGTGGCCGTGGCCTGCGGTCTCGCCGGCATCGGCGCCATGGCCTGGGTGCAGGCCATCGAGGTTCCGAAAGCGGTCGCGGAATTCGACGAAATCGACCCGGCGATCGGACCGGGTTGCACGGTCGCGCCAGTGCTGGGGCAGTTCAAGCTCGATCCGGCGAATACCGCGCGGCTGTTTTATCACCCGCTGTTTCACCTCGCGAGCCGGTTGGAAAACCGCGGCGATCGTGTCGCGTTGTTCAGCTATGTCGCGCGGTTGCCGATGTATCCGGCGCGCTTCCGGGCCGATGCCGATTCGCAGAGGCTTCTGTATGGCTGGGACAAGGGCCAGCGCGACACGCGCGTCCGGGCGATCGACATCCCGCGTTACGAGGCCGCGTCGGGTGTTCCGGTCGATTATGTTTTGCTTTGGGACGTTCCGGACGAACCCGGACCCTACGCGGCGATTCGCGCCCATGTGGCCCGGTACCGGCTGGTGCTACGCACCTCGGGCGGGCGGGGCGAATTGTACCGGCGTCCGGCGCCCGGCGGGTGTTCCGCCGCGCGTTGACCAGGTGCGCGAAGTTTAACCCGCGGCGGCCAGGGCCAGGGGATGGCGTTCCCGGCGGACATAGGCGCGGACCTCGTCGCCGAACTGGGCGAAGATGCGCCGGGACAGGGCATCGGCGCGCCAGTCGTATTCCGGGTGCCACTGGACACCCACGGCGAAGCCTCGGGCCGGTCCGGCGGGGTAGGCACGGACACGCACGGCCTCAATGGTGCCATCGGGCGCGGTGCCTTCCACTTCCAGGCCAGGGGCGAGCCGGTCCACGCCCTGGTTGTGCAAGGAGTTCACCGCGATGCGCCGTGCCCCGCACAATTGGTGCAGCCAGCCGCCCGGCGCGACCTCGATGGCATGGGCTTTGCCCTGACGCGTTTTCGGGTTGGCCTGCATGGGCGTCGAGTGGTCGAGCCGGTCGGGGAGATCCTGCAGGCGCTGATGGAGCGACCCGCCAAGGGCGACGTTCAGCTCCTGAAAGCCGCGGCAGATGGCCAGGACCGGCACGCCGCGCGCCACCGCGGCGCGGATCAGGGGAAGGGTGATTTCGTCACGATTGGTGTCTTCGAACGTGCCCTCCGCGTGCGGCGGGCCGTCATAGAAATTGGGGTGCACGTTCGACCGGCTGCCGGTCAGCATGATGCCGTCCAGGCGGTCCAGCAGGGTTTCGATGTCGGCGGTCGGCCCGTTCGCGGGCAGCAGCACCGGCACGCCGCCGACGACCAGATCGGTGGCCTGGACATACGTGTCGGAGGCCGCGTGGTTGGGCATGCCAAAGACACCGAATTGTTTGGTGCAGCAGCTTATTCCGATGAGTGGTTTCATGGCCGGCCGGGAACCTCGTTCGCCCTCCACCATTCCCGATCTTCGTGGCGATTCCAAGACAGGATCGCGCGAGTCCCGGCACAATCGTTCGCGGCGGCGGGAAAATTCCCGCCACGGCCGGGCGGGCGCGGGCGAAATCCTGGCACGGAGGGCATGGCACGGGCGGGATTTCACTCCGGACCGGGGTCGAGATCTCCTGCCGCCGCCAGTGGTTCGGGCGAGTCGGGTCACGATGGGGAGAGGCGAGAGGCATCCATTCGGGCGGCTGGTTTTATTCCGCCGCCGCGACGATGGCCTTCCGGTGGCCCGCCAGCCGTTCCAGGGCCAGCCAGACGACCGGTGTCGTATAAAGCGTGAGGGCCTGGGAGACGAGCAACCCGCCGATGATGGAAATGCCCAGGGGCTGGCGGAGTTCGGAACCGGTGCCGAAGGCGAAGGCGAGGGGGACGGCGCCGAGCAACGCCGCGAGCGTGGTCATGGTGATCGGGCGGAAGCGGGCGAGGCAGGCTTCGCGGATCGCTTCCTCGGCGGTCAGGCCCCTGGTCCGTTCGGCCTCCAGCGCGAAGTCGATCATCATGATCGCGTTTTTCTTCACGATTCCCATCAGCAGGATCACCCCGATGATCGCCATGACCGACAGGTCGGTGCCGGTGATCGACAGCGCCAGTAGCGCACCGACTCCGGCGGAGGGCAAAGTGGACATGATGGTGAGCGGGTGGAGCCAGCTTTCGTAGAGCACGCCCAGCACGATGTAGATCGAGATCAGGCCGGCGGCGATCAGCAGGGGCTGGGAGGACAGGGATTTTTCCATCCATTGCGCGTTGCCGGCGAAATCGGCGCGGACCCGGTCGGGCATGCGTAAGGCGGTCGTGGCCGCGAGGATGGATTCGCGCGCGGCGCCCAGCGCCACGCCGGGCTTCAGGTTGAAGCTGATCGTGGCCGCGGGGTATTGGCCCTGGTGGCGGACGGCGAGCGGCGCGGTTCCGCGTTCGAACCTCGCGACCTGGGACAGTGGCACCTGACGGCCGCCGGTGGCGCCGACGTAAAGGCGATCCAGCAGCGAGGGGTCGGTCTGCAACAGCGGGTCGATCTCCAACACTACCTTATATTGGTTGCGTTGCGTGTAGATCGTCGAAAGCTGCCGCTGGGCATAGGCGTTGTTCAGCGCGTTGTCGATCGCGGCGGTGCTGACGCCCAGCCGCGCGGCGGTGTCGCGGTCGATGACCACATTGACCTGGGGGCCGGCGCGGTCCTGATCCGACGTCACATCGGTCAGTTCCGGCAGTTCCTTCATCCTGTCCTGCAACAACTGCGACCAATACCGCAACTCCCCAATATCCTGGGCCACCACCGAATACTGATACTGCGATCCACCGGACCGCGCCCCGCCGCGCAGATCCTGGGCCGGGAACAAAAAGGTCTGGACACCGCCCACCGCGCGCAGCGGACCGCGCAGACGGTTGACGATCGCTTCCGACGACGCGCCGCGGTCGGCCATCGGCTTCAGGCTGACGGTCATGGAACCGCGGTTCATCGCGCTCCAGCCCGCCGAGACGCCGACGTTGGACCCGACACTGGCGACGGCGGGGTCGGCGAGGATGACATCGACCGCGGCGCGCTGGCGCTCCGTCATCGCCTGAAAGGAGACATCGGGATCGGCGACGGTGGACCCGATCAGGATGCCGGTGTCCTGTTCCGGCAGGAAACCCTTGGGGACGACGGTGTAGAGTTTCACCGTCAGCACGACGGTCAGCACGGTCAGCATCAGCATGGGCAGGCGGTGGCGCAGCGCGATGTCCAGGGTGATCTCGTAAAACCGGGCGACGGCGTTCAAGGCCGCGTCGATGCCGCGCCAGATGCGGCCATGCGCCGCGTCCTCGGCCGGTGCCTTCAGGAAATGCCCGCAGATCATCGGGGTCATGGTCAGCGACACGACGGCGGAGACCAGGATCGCCAGGGTCAGCGTCATCGCGAACTCGTGGAACAGGCGTCCCAGCACGCCGCCCATGAAGATCACGGGGACGAAGACGGCGACCAGCGACAATGTGATGGAGACGACGGTGAAGCCGATTTGCTTCGAGCCCTCATACGCCGCCCGGAGCGGCGGCACGCCGCGTTCCATCAGGCGGACGATGTTCTCGATCATGACGATCGCGTCGTCGACGACGAAGCCGACGGAGATCGTCAGCGCCATCAGCGAGAAATTGTCGATCGTGTAACCGAGGAACCACATGCCGACCAACGTGCCGCACAGCGACAGCGGCACCGTCACCGCCGCCGCGACGGTCGCGGCCAGGCGGCGCATGAAGATCAGCACGACCAGCAGAACCAGCGCGATGCTGAGGAACAGCGTGGTCCGCACGTCCGCGACGGAAGCCCGGATGGTGGCGGTGCGGTCGGAGATAATGGTGACGTCGATGCCCGGCGGCAGCCAGGTCATGAGCTGGGGCAGCATCGCCTTGATGCCATCGACCGTCTCGATGACGTTCGCGCCGGCCTCTTTCGTGATCGTCAGCAGCACCGCCGCCTGTTTGCCATCCCAGGCGGCGAGCCGGGTGTTGGCGGAGGCATTGACGACGCTGGCGACGTCGCGGAGGCGGACGACGGTACCATTGCCGGAACGGAGAATCAGCGGCGCCAGGTCCTCGGCCTGGGAGATCTGGCCGTTCAGCCCGAGCGATTCGGCGGTGCCCTCGCCATGGAAGCCGCCAAGGGGCGCGAGGACATTGGTGCCCCGGATCGCGTTGAAGAGGTCCTGGCTGACAAGCCCGGCGGCGGCGAGGCGGACGGGATCGACCCGGACCCGAATGGCGGGTTTCTCCGCCCCGTTGATCGTGACCTGCGCGACGCCCTCGGCGCGGGCGAGACGCTGGGCGAGGATCGTGTCCGCGGTGTCGTAGATGCGGGCGGGGGAGAGGGTCGCCGAGGACAAGGCGATGGTCAGGATCGGCGCCTCGGCGGGGTTGAATTTCCGGTAAAAGGGCCGGATCGGCAGGTCGGTGGGCAGATCCGCCGTGGCCGCGTTGATGGCGGCCATGACATCGGAAGCGGCGGAGCGGATGTCGCGCGAAAGATCGAACTGGATGACGACCGAGGTGTTGCCGATCGACGAGGTGGAAGTGATTTCGGTGACGCCCGCGATCTCGCCCAGCCGGCGTTCGAGGGGGGCGGCGACGGAGTTGGCCATGGTTTCGGGATCGGCGCCGGGCCGCGCGGCGAAGACGACGATGGTAGGGATGTCGACGGAGGGGAGGGCGGCGACGGGCAGGAAGCGGTAGGCGAGGAGGCCCGACAGGAACAGCCCGATCGCCAGCAGGATCGTCGCCACGGGCCGGGCGATGAAGATGGCGGAAAAACCGTTCATGCCTCGGCGGGCCGCGCGGCGGCGCCGAACCGGGCGGCGCGCCCCCGCTCGAAGGCCAGGTAGATCGCGGGCGTGGTGTAGAGCGTGAGGAACTGGGAGAGCAGCAACCCGCCGATGATGGTGACACCCAGGGGAAAGCGGAGTTCGGAGCCGGGCCCGGTGCCGAGCGCGAGGGGGAGGGCGCCAAGCAGCGCCGCCATGGTGGTCATGGTAATCGGACGGAAGCGCAGCAGGCAGGCGTCGCGGATGGCGTCGTGGGGTGACGCGCCTTCGTGCTGCTGGGCGTCGCGGGCGAAGTCCACCATCATGATGGCGTTCTTCTTCACGATGCCCATCAGCAGGACGATGCCGACCAGGGCGACCAGCGACAGGTCGATGCCACAGATCGTCAGCGCGGCGAGGGCGCCGATACCGGCGGAGGGCAGGGTGGAAAGGATCGTCAGCGGGTGAATCCAGCTTTCGTAAAGGACGCCCAGCACGATGTAGATGACAATGACGGCGGCCAGGATCAGCCAGGGCTCGGCGGCCAGGGATTTGCGGAATTCGGCGGCATCGCCGGACCAGGTGCCGACGATGGTTTCGGGTATGCCGATGTCGCGGCTGGCCTTGGCCACGGCCTCCACCGCATGGCTCAGCGAATAGCCGTCGGCGAGGTTGAAGCTGATTGTGACGGCGGGGAATTGTTCCTGGTGGACGACGGCCAGCGGCGTCAGGGTTTTCTCGAAGCGGGCGATCGCGGACAGCGGCACCTGGATGTTGCCGGCGCCGGCGGTGGCGGGGACGCGCAGAAGGTTAAGGACCTCGGGGTTTTCCTGCCATGACGGGTCGGCTTCCAGGATCACCCGGTACTGGTTGGCCTGGCCGAAAATGGTCGAGACCTGGCGCTGCCCGAACGCGTCGTAGAGCGTGTCCTGAATCGCCTGCATCGGCACGCCGAGACGGCTCGCGGCGTCGCGGTCGATGACGACATTGGTGCGGTAGCCCTCGTCCTGCTGGTCGGTGGCGACATCGCGCATTTCCGGCAGGCGGGTCAGGGCGTCCTTGAGTTTCGGGGCCCATTGGGCGACCAGCTCGGCGTCGGTGTCCATCAGCGTGTACTGGAACTGGGTGCGGCTGACGCGCGAACCGATCTGGATATCCTGGACCGGCTGGATGAAGGCGACGAGGCCGGGAATGTTCGCGACGGCGGCCTGGAGCCGGGCGGCGATGGCGGCGGCGCCGTCGCGCTGGTGGGGCGGCTTCAGGGCGATGGTCAGCCGCCCGGTGTTCGGCGTGGCGTTAATCGTGCCCGCGCCGACGAAGGAGACGACGCCGGAGACCGCCGGGTCCTCGCGGACGATGCGGGCCATTTCGGTTTGCAGCGCGGCGAGTTTGGGGATGGAGATGTTCTGCGCGGCCTCTGTCGTCGCGATCAGAACGCCCGTGTCCTGACGCGGAAGAAATCCTTTGGGAACAACGATATACATCCATCCGGTGCCAACCAGCGTTAACGCGAGGACCAACAGGACGAAGCGCTGGTGACGCAGCGACCAGTCGAGCGTGACGCGGTACCCGTCCAGCAGCCGGTCGAACCCGCGCTCCGTCCAGCGGCCGAACCAAGTGTGCGTCTCCTTGGCCGCGGGGCGGAGCAGGCGGCCGCACATCATCGGGGTCAGGGTCAATGAGACGACGGCGGAGACGATGACGGAGACGGCCAAGGTGACCGCGAACTCGTTGAACAGGCGGCCGACGACGCCCGTCATGAACAGCAGCGGGATGAACACGGCGATCAAAGAGACGGTCAGGGAGACGATGGTGAAGCCGATCTGCGCGGCGCCCTTGAAGGCGGCGTCGAGCGGTTTCATCCCTTGCTCGATGTATCGGACGACGTTCTCGATCATCACGATGGCATCGTCGACGACGAAGCCGGTGGCGACGGTCAGCGCCATCAGCGACAGATTGTCGAGGCCATAGCCCAGCAGGTGCATGACCCCGAAGGTGCCAATCAACGACAGCGGCAGGGCGATGGCCGGGATGATGGTGGCGCGAACCGAGCGGAGGAAGACATAGATCACGCCGACCACCAGCGCGATCGACAGCAGCAGCGTATACTGCACGTCCGCGACGGAAGCGCGGATGGTCTCCGTGCGGTCGCTGACAATGGTGAGTTGGATCCCCGTCGGCAGGGCCCGCCGCAGGCGCGGCAGTTGTTCCTTCACGAGATCGACGGTCTGGACGATGTTGGCGCCGGGCTGACGCTGGATATCCAGCACCACGGCGGGCCGCCCGTCGAAGGTCGCGGCCACCCGCGCGTTTTCGACCGAGGCCACGACCGAACCCACCGCGGACAGCCGCACCGGCGCGCCATTGCGCCAGGCGACGACCAGCTCCGTATAGGCGGCGGCGTCCGGCAACTGGTCGTTGGCGCCCAGCGCGAAAGCGACCCGCGGCCCGTCGAAGCCGCCCTTGGCGCCGTTAACATTGGCGCCGACGATGGCGAGTCTCACATCCTCCATCGACAGGCCATAACCGGCGAGCCGGGCGGGATCGACCCGCACCCGCACCGCCGGGCGCATGCGCCCTTGCACCGAGACCCGGCCGACGCCGGAAATCTCGGCGAGTTTCGGCTGCAACAACGTGTCCGCCGCGTCGGACACGATATCCACGGGACGGCTGGCGGAGGTCAGGGCAATGGTCAGGATCGGCGCGTCCGCCGGGTTCACCTTGGAATAGGTGGGCGGGTACGGCAGGCCAGTGGGCAGCGTGCCCGCCGCCGAATTGATCGCCGCCTGTACATCCTGCGCCGCCGAATCCATCGAACGGCCAAGCTGGAACTGCAACGTGATCTGACTCGTCCCCTCGGCGCTCTGCGAGGTCATCGTGGCCAGACCGGGGATCTGGCCGAACTGACGCTCCAGAGAGGCGGTGATGAGAACCTCCACCGTCTCCGGACTGGCGCCCGGAAGCTGCGTGACCACCTGAATCGTGGGAAAATCGACCTCGGGCAACGCGGAAACCGGCAACCAGCGATACCCCAGCGTACCCGCCAGCAAAATCGCCAGCGACAGCAGCCAGGTCGCGACGGGCCGGGCGATGAAGGGCGCGGAGATGTTCATGCCCCTGGGCGTTCGATCTCAGGGTGGTAGGCGTTGGGGCTCCGCCCCAAACCCCGCGGGGGCTTTGCCCCTCGACCCCACCAGGGGCACGGCCCCTGGACCGCGATCGATTGGGCCGGGAATGGAAGGGGGCCCACACGGACGTTGAAACGCCGAGCATGGCCCCCTTCCATTCCCGGCCCAAAGGGTTGGCATCCAAGGCCCTGCCTTGGCGGGGGTCGAGGGGGCAGCGCCCCCCGTGGGGTCTGGGGCAACGCCCTAGCGCCTGCCTCCCCGAGACCGAAAGCCCGGAGGCACGCATCCCCGCCCATCGCCTAACCGCCCTGCGCCGGGCGGCGGGTGCCGGGGGCCGCCGGGCGGTTCGCGGGGGGACGTGCCGTGGGGGCACCGGCCGGGGCGACGATCGAGACTTTCGTGCCTTCGTTCAGGCGCGAGGCGCCGTCGACCACGACCCGGTCGCCGGGGGCGATGCCTTCGGCGACGATCGAGGTCTGTTCGTCTTCGTAGCCCATGGTCACGGTCTGGCGGTGGGCGATGTTGTCCTCGCCGACCGTGTAGACGAAATTCTGGCGAGGACCACGCTGTACAGCGGCCTGGGGGATGACGGTGGCGCCTTCGACGGTTTCGGCGCGCAGCCGCACCGCGACGAAGCCTCCGGGCCACAGCGTGCCCGCGGCATTCGGAAAGGTCGCCTTTAATTTGATAGTGCCGGTGGTGGGATCGATCTGATTGTCCAGCACTGCCAGGGTGCCCCGGTCCAGCGCCGGGCCCCGGCCCATGGCGGCGCCTTGCGCATAGGCCACGACCTCCACCGGTCCGCGCTTCATCGCGGCGGCCACGCGCGGCAGGCTCTGTTGCGGCAGGCTGAACACGACCGAAATCGGCTGCACCCGGGTCACGACCAGCAGACCCGTGGGATCGGAGCCATGCACGATATTGCCCTGATCCACCAGGCGCATGCCAACCCGCCCATCCCAGGGCGCGACGATCGTCGTGTAGCCGAGTTGCGTCCGCGCCGTATCGATCTGCGCCTGATCTTGGCGGACCAGCGCCTCGAGTTGCGCCACCAGCGCCCGGGAGGTGTCCGCCTGCTGCTGTGTGGCGTAATTGGTCGCGACCAGTTTGCGATATCGCTCCAGGT
This sequence comes from Acetobacteraceae bacterium, assembly GCA_947474705.1. Taxonomy (GTDB): domain Bacteria; phylum Pseudomonadota; class Alphaproteobacteria; order Acetobacterales; family Acetobacteraceae; genus Rhodopila. The sequence goes on from CANJJS010000001.1 coordinate 134,732, forward strand.
CCAGCCGCGCGTTGGCGAGGTTCGCCTCGTCCAGCGCCTTTTTCGCCAGCGCGTTGTCGAGCGCGGCCTGATACACGCGCGAATCGATCCGTGCCAGCACGTCGCCCGCCTTCACGTCCTGGCCTTCCTGGAACGCGATTTCCACCAGCGGTCCATCGACCATGGAGCGGATGGTGGCGGTTTGAAACGCCTGTACGGTGCCGAGTCCGTCCATCCAAACAGCCTTGTCGCGCTTTTCGGCGGGGGCCACGACGACGGGCACGATCTGCGCGGCGTCGCGCCCGCGCGCCGCTTTGGGTTCCGGCGCCGAGGCGGGCCAAAACCAGATCGCCGCGCCCAGACCGGCGGTCGCCGCGAGCGCCAAGGGGATCCTGACCCAGCTTCCGCGGCGGCGGACAGGGCGGTCGAGGTCCGATTTCGGGGTTAAGGCGTCCATCCGCGCTCCGTTTTTGCCGCCGTTATGCCCATGCCGCCGTTATGCGCCGCCGGCGGGTAACGCGACACCGCCCTTCAGGCGGCCCGGCGTCAATTCCGGCCGTTCTTCCATCTCACGCCGCCACCCTCCGCCAAGCGCCTTATACACCCCCACCAGCGCCTGGGCGCGCGCCAAACGCACCTGCGCGAGCGTGTCCTCGGCGTTGAAAAGCGCCGATTCGGCCGTCAGAACCGACAGCAGATCGGCCGTCCCCGCCAGCATCTGCGCCCGCGCGATCGTCGCGGCCCGCCGCGCCGTCTCCACCGCGACGCGCTGCAATCCCTCTTGCTCCGACGTGTAACGCCAGGCCGTCAGCGCGTTATCGACATCGGTGAACGCCTGAACAACCGCCTTCCGGTAATCTGCCAGCAATTCCGCCTGCTGCCCCCGCGCCAGTTCCAGCGCGCCGCGCAGCGTTCCTCCATCGAAGATGGGGGCGGTCAGGCCCGCCGCAAGGGAGGCGATGAAACCGCCGGGATTGATCAGCGCGTTCAGCGCGGGCGCCTGAAACCCGGTCGAACCGGTCAGGTTGATCGCCGGGTAAAACGCCGTTCGCGCCACCTTCACGTCGAAGCCGGAGCCCTCCAGCAGCGCCTCGGCGGAGGCGATGTCGGGACGGCGCCTCAAAAGCTCCGACGGCAGGCCCGGCGCGACGGGCGGCAGGCGCAGCGCGGTCAGGGTGCCCGGACGGACGGAGACGCGTTCCGGCGGCTCGCCGGTAAGAATGCCAAGCCCGTTGAGCGCCTGTTCGAGCTGATTCTGGAAGTTGGGGATGGTGGCGCGCTCGGTGGCGAGCAAGGTTTCCTGGTTGGCGACATCCAGCGCGCTGGCGGTACCCGCCGCCATGCGGGCCCGGACGATGGCCTGGGTTCGCTCGCTATCAGCGACGTTGCTCCTGGCGACGCGGAGGCGGTCCGCCAGCGCCAGGGCGGTGAACCAAAGGCTGGCGACATTGGCGGTGACGGTCAGGGCGACGGTGCGCTGGTCGAAACGGCTGGCGAGGGCGGCGGCGGCGGCGGAGTCCTGGCGGGCGCGGTTATGGCCCCAGAAATCGATCTGATACGCGGCGGAAAGGCCGAAGCCGTAGGACCGGCTGTCGATGCTGGCGGTGGTGCCGGTCCGGCCCCTCGCGCCGCCCGATCCGGTGCCCAGACCGGCGTGTTGCCAGGACCCGGATCCCGTGCCGTTCAACGCGGGCAGCAGCGCCGCGCCGGCGATCCGCAGCCGCGCGTCGGCCTGCCGCACCCGGGCGATCGCGGCGGCGATGTCGAAATTCTGCCGGCGGGCCTTGGCGATCAACAGGTTCAGTTCGGGCGAGTTGAAACCCGTCCACCATTCCTCGGCCGGCCATGCGGCCGCGGCACCGGCGCCGCTGGCGCGGAACGCCTCGGGGACATCGGGATTCGGATCGGCGCGGTCGGGCGCATGGCCGCACCGGGACAAGGTCAGAGCGGCGAAACTCAACCCGCCCCATGCGATGGCGCGTCGCGAGATGAGCGGTTCCACGCGAATCATTCTCCTGGTTCGGGTGTCGCTGTAGCATACTCCCGCCCGCGGCAGTGGGGCGAAAGGAGACGCGGCGTTAACGCCAGCGGCGATGGAACCAGAGCCATTGTCCCGGATATTCGCGGACCCAGGCCTCGACGATATCGGTCATGGCCTGCGTCGCTTTGGCGACGTCGATCAGTCCCTTGGCGTCGCGGGGCAGGTCGAGCGGACCCTCGCCATCGATGTCGAAGCCGCCATCCGGCCTGCGGATCACGCGCACCCCGATCACCGGGCAATCGAAATGCCGCGCGAGGCGGGCGACCGCGGGGTTCGCTTTGCAGCGCCGGCCGAAGAACACGACGTCCACGCCGCGGGAAAAATGCTGATCTGCGAGCATGCCGACATGTTTGCCCGCCTGGAGCGCGGCGGAGATTTCCAGCGGCGCCTGGCTGCGGGTGCGGATCATCTGGCCCATCGAGGCCGCGCGGATTTTGCCGATTTCGCGTGCCACGACGGCGTTGTTCGGCATCCGGTAGACGATCGCGGAGGGCATCCCGTAAGTCGGCGGGGCCAGCGCGGCGAGTTCCCAGTTCGCGAGATGGGCGGAGAAGACCAAGGCGGGTTTGCCGTCGAGGCGGAGTTCCTCGAACAGCGCGATATCGTCGGTTTGCACGCGGCCTGTTCGGGGATTCTCGATGTCGAGGTCCCAGAGTTTCGCCAAATGCACGTATTCGCCGACGACGCGTCCCAGATTGTCCCAGGCTTCGCGGAGGCGGGCTTTGTGCCAGGCTGGGTCTTTTTCGGGGAAGGCGGCGGAGATGTTGGCGAGTCCGGTGCGGTGGATGGGCAGAAGCGGGCCGACGTTCCGCGCGATGGCGCCGCAAAAGGCGGGCGCGCGTTCGGGTCCGAGGCGGCGCAGCAGGGCAAAGAGCGCCAGGACGAAGCCGCCGCCGATCCAATCGGCGGCGGTTTTCAGCGGGCGGGCCGCGCGGCGCAGAAGATACCGAAAGTAAAGGCTTTTCACAGCCGGACCAGGATTTTTCCGAAGACGTCGCGGTGCTCCAGCCGTTCGACGCCCAGGCGGAAATCGTCGAGGGGATAGACGGTGTCGATGACGGGACGCACGCCCGAGGCGATTCGGTCGAGCGAGCGGGCGATGGCGGAGATGGGCGAGCCGAAGGAGCCGATGATTCGGTATTGTTGTTGAAACAACTGCATCAGGTTGATGGCGCCGGAGGGGCCGGAGGTGGCGCCGCAGGTGACCAGGCGTCCGCCTCGTTTCATCGACAGCAACGAACCCGCCCATGTGTCGGCGCCGACATGTTCGAAGACGACATCGACGCCTTTGCGTTTGGTGAGTTTTCGCACCACGCCCTCGAACCGTTCCGTGCGGTAATCGATCGTGTGGTCGGCGCCCAGTTCCTTGACCCGCGCGGCTTTTTCGGGGCCGCCGGCGGTGGCGATGACGGTACATCCCAGGGATTTGGCGATTTTGACGGCGATGGTGCCGATGCCGGAGCCGCCGGCCTGGACCAGGATCGTTTCGCCCGGCTCGAGTTGGGCGTTGTCGAACAGCATGTGCTCGACAGTGGCATAGGCGACGGAGACGCAGGCGGCGTCCTCGGTGGCCACGTTATCCGGAATTTTGACCAACAGCCGCGCCGGGTGATTGGCAAAATCGCGGGCCCATCCGTCGATGTGGAAGCCTCTGACTCCGGCGACGTTTTCGCACAGATTTTCGCGGTGGCGGAGGCATTCGCGGCAGGTGCCGCAGACCTGCGCGGAATAGGGGACGACGCGGTCGCCGGGGGCGACGTTGGTCACGCCATCGCCGATGGAGACGACTTCGCACGCGGCCTCGGCGCCAACGGCAAGAGGATATGCGCGTTTGGCGAAGGCCATGCCTCTGAGGCCCCAGACGTCGATGTGGTTCAGGCCGACGGCGAGGACGCGCAACTGGACCTCGCCGGGGCCGGGCGGCGGCGGCGGATCGATGCGGTTGAGGACCAGTTCCTTGTCGGAAACCAGTTGCAAGGCGCGCATTTGGGTCATGCCGGGGTCATGGAGGCTTCGACGGCGCCGATGCCGGAAAAGTCGCAGCGGATTTTGTTGCCGGGGAGAATGGGGAACTGGCGGGTGAAAGAGCCGCTCATGACGATGTCGCCGGCCTTCAGGCCGCGGCCGAAGGCGGCGAGTTTCTCGGAGAGCCAGACCAGCGAGTTCAGCGGATTGCCAAGCACGGCGTCGCCGGTGCCGGTGGCGGCGGTCTGGCCGTCGATGGTCACGGTGGCCTGGATGGCTTCCAGGTTCGCCGGCAGCGGGACGGCCTGGCCCAGAATGACGGTCTTCTGCTGGGCGTTGTCGGCCAGCGCCAGCGCGAGTTGCTTTGTGAAGTCGCCTCGGGTCTCGATGATTTCCAGCGACGGGTGGACTGAGGCCACCGCCGCACGCGCCTGTGCCTGGTCGATCGGGCCGGAGAGGTCGCGTCCCAGCACCAGGCACAACTCGTTCTCGAAGCCGGGCGAAATCAGGTCCGATGGCGCGAAGACGTGGCCGGAGGCGCGCGACTCAAGAATGCAGCCGAACACGGGTTCATGCACCTGGAACTGCGCCTGGATGGCCTTCGACGTCAGGCCGACTTTCCAGCCGATCTGGCGCTCGCCCTGTGCGAGGCGGCGTTCCATGATCCCGAACAGGACCTGGTAGGCCTGATCGTTGGTCAATTTGTCGTTCCAGGCGGCGGGAAACCACTCGCCGTGCTGGCGTGCCGCCCAGAAGGAATCGATGGCGGATTGGGCGTCGAAACCGGTCATGATGGGAGTCCCCGGGTTGGCGATGGGGGAGGGGATAAGGGCCCCGCCGGAAATGGCAAGGCCCGGCTCAGCGGGCGTTCACCGAAGCGAGGCGGCGTTCCTCGTCCACGATGTAGTCGCGGATGACCGGCACGTCGTCGCGCCGGTCCGAGATCAGGATCTGGAACACGAAGTTGGAGCCATGCAGGAAGCCGAGTTCGACGGAGCCCAGGTAAAAGTCCCAGAGGCGGCAGAAGCGCTCGCCCATCATGGCGACGCCCTCGGCGCGCTTTGCTTCGTAGGCGAGGCGCCAGTCGCGGATGGTCCAGTAGTAATGGAGGCGCAGGTTCTCGCAGTCCGCGCACCAGGTGCCCGTGCGTTCCATGGAGGCGAAGACCTCGGAAAGCGCCGGCACATACCCGCCGGGAAACACGTATTTGCGGATGAACGGCGCGGTCGTCCCAGGCGGCGACATCCGCCCGATGCAATGCACCAGGGCGAACCCGCCCGGTTTGGTCAGGCGCTTGATCGAGGAGAAATAGGTGTCGAACTCGTCCACCCCGATCGCTTCCATCATCGCGATCGAAACGACCCGGTCGTAGGTCCCGCCCATCTCCCGGTAATCTTTTTCCAGAAATTCCACCCTATCGGCGACACCCTCGGCAACCGCGCGTTCGCGGGCCACCTTCAATTGTTCCGGCGACAAAGTGACCGAAACGACTTTCACGTCGTAATTGCGAGCCAGAAACGTCCCCAGCGCGCCCCAGCCCGAGCCAATTTCCAGAACCGTCATCCCCGGTTCCAGCCGCAGCTTCGCCGCGATATGTCTGAGTTTATCGATCTGCGCCTGGGCCAGACCCACATCCGGCGACGCATAATACGCACAGGAATACGTCATCGTCTCATCCAGAAACAGGCGATAAAAATCCGGCGGTACATCGTAATGATACCGGATGTTCTTCGCGGCCAGACCGATGGGATTCCTCTGCTGCGCCCGCCGCAGCGCCCGCCACACCCGCCGTAACATGACCTGCACCGGATGCGTTGCCAGCCCCGAACGATTGACCGAAAATAACGAAATCAGATCGAAAATCGCCGAACCGTCTCCCAGCTCCAGCCGGCCATCCATATAGGCCTCAGGGACCTTCAACTCGGGATTGAAGAAAATCTCCCGCTCCACCTTCTTGTCGGTGAAACGGATCGAAACCTCCGGTCCATTCAACCCCGACCCAAACGAATGCCGCACACCCGCATGGTCCGTCACATGCAACCGCCCATTCCGCACAAACTTCGTCAACAAATGCGACAGCATCTTCATCGTGCTTCTCCGGCAGGATGGGCGGGACGGCGAGGGCGGTATTAATGGAAGCGTTGGAGCGCTGCCCCAAAACCTCGCGAGGGCTCTGCCCCTTCGAACCCGGCCAGGCGCTCGCCCCTGGAACCCCGCCAAAATCGATCGCCGTCCCGAGGACGATCCCCTGGTGGGGCTCGAGGGGGCAAAGCCCGCCGTGGGGTCCGGGGCGAAGCCCCGGCATCGCCACGAACTCAGGCCGCGCGGGCGCCGCCCAGACCGGGGGAGGCCAGCATGCGGGCAACGGTAGCGTCGTCGAAATTCAGCACATCTCGCAGAATTTCCTCGTTGTGTTCGCCAAGCAGGGGCGAACGGAGGACTTCGGTGACATGTTCCGACATTTTGATCGGGTTACCGACGGTAAGGTAGTTGCCGCGGGTCGGGTGCGGGACTTCCACGACCGTGCCAGTGGCGCGGAGCGAGGGTTCCTCGGCGATTTCCTTCATCGAGAGGATGGGGCCGCAGGGAATATCGTATTTATTGAGGATATCCATCGCCTCGAACTTGGTTTTGGTCATGGTCCATTCCTCGATGGTATCGAAGATGGCTTTCAGCTTGTTAAGGCGCGCGGGCGGCTTGGCATATCCCGGGTCGGTTTTCCATTCCGGCTTGCCGATGACGTCGCAGATCGGTTCCCAGACGGGCGCCTGGCAGATGAAATAAATGTAAGCATTGGGGTCGGTTTCCCAGCCCTTGCACTTCAAAATCCAGCCGGGCTGCCCGCCGCCGGAGGCGTTGCCGGAGCGCGGCACGGTGTCGCCAAAGGGCGTATCCGGATATTGCGGGAATTCTGTAAGAGGTCCGTGCGCGAGGCGCTGCTGGTCGCGCAGTTTGACGCGGCAGAGATTAAGCACGCCGTCCTGCATCGCGACATCGACCTTCTGGCCGCGTCCCGTGGCGTGGCGGTGATGCAGCGCGCAAACAATGCCAAGCGCCAGATGCAGGCCGGTGCCGGAATCGCCGATCTGCGCGCCGGTGACCAGCGGCGGGCCGTCGTCGAAGCCGGTGGTGGAGGCGGCGCCACCGGCGCACTGCGCGACGTTTTCATAGACTTTGCAGTCCTCGTAAGGACCTGGGCCGAATCCCTTGATCGACGCCAGGATCATCCGCGGGTTCAGTTCCTGGATACGCTCCCAGGTGAAGCCCATGCGATCCAGCGCGCCGGGAGCGAAATTCTCCACCATCACGTCGCAGGATTTCACCAGTTCCTCCAGCACCTTTTTGCCGTCGGGGTTGCGCCCGTCGATGGTGATGGAGCGTTTGTTGTGGTTCAGCATCGTGAAATACAGGCTGTCCACGCCTTTGATGTCCTGCAACTGACCGCGGGTGATGTCGCCCGTGCCCGGCCGCTCCACCTTGATCACGTCGGCGCCGAACCAGGCCAGCAACTGGGTGCAGGTCGGGCCGGACTGGACATGGGTGAAGTCGAGAATGCGGACGCCGTCGAGGGCTTTGCTCATGATACGGTGCTCCTTATTTCTTCGCCGCCAGGGCGCTTTTGGGATTCAGATTGCCGATATTGCCGCTTTCGGTGCCCGCCTTGGGGTCGATGACGGCGTTGATCAGCGTGGGCCGGCCGGAGGCCATGGCGGCGTCGACCGCCTGTTTCAGTTCGTCGGGGGTGGTGGCGTTGACGCCGACCCCGCCAAAACCCTCGATCATTTTGTCGTAGCGGGCGCCCGGCACGAACATGGTGATCGCGGGATCGGTGCCGCCGGACAGGTTGACGCCGTCGCCGCGGTAAATGCCGTCGTTGTTGAACACGACGATGCAGACCGGAAGATTGTAACGGCAGATCGTTTCGATCTCCATGCCGGAGAAGCCGAAGGCGCTGTCGCCGACGATCGCCAGAACCGGGTTGCCGGTTTCGACGGTGGCGGCCACGGCGAAGCCCATGCCGATGCCCATGACACCCCAGGTTCCCACGTCCAGACGTTTCCGGGGCCGATACATGTCCACCACGCCGCGGGCCTGATCGAGGGTATTCGCGCCCTCGTTGACCAGGATCGCCTCGGGGCGTTCCTTGATGACGTCGCGCAGCACGCGCAGCGCGGAATGGTAGTCCATCGGGTTCGAATTTTTGCCGAGCCGCGTCGCCATCCGCGCGATGTTTGATTCCTTCTTCGCGTTGATGGAGTCCGTCCAGGCGGCCGGTGGCGCCTGCCAGTTATCGCCCATGCCCTTCAGCAGCGCGGCGACGCAGGACCCGATATCGCCAACCAGCGGCGCGGCGATTTCCACGTTGCTGTCCATCTCGCGCGGCTCGATGTCGATCTGGATGAATTTTTTCGAGCCTGGCGCGCCCCACTGCTTGCCCTTGCCATGGCTGAGCAGCCAGTTCAGCCGCGCGCCGATCAGCATGACGACATCGCTTTCCAGCAGCACGGTCGATCGTGCCGCGGCCGCGCATTGCGGATGCAGGTCGGGCAGCAGGCCCTTGGCCATACTCATGGGGATGTACGGAATACCGCTCTTTTCGACCAAGGCGCGGATGTCGTCGTCGGCCTGCGCGTAAGCCGCGCCTTTGCCCAGAATAATCAGCGGCTTTTTCGCCCCGCGAAGAACGTCCAACGCGCGTTCGACGGCGGAAGGGCCGGGGATTTGCGCGGGCGCGGGATCGATGACTTTAACAAGCGATTGCGCGCCCGCTTCGGCCGTTATCACCTGACCCAGCAGCTTCGCCGGCAAATCCAAATAAACGCCACCGGGACGGCCGGAGACCGCCGCGCGGATGGCGCGGGCGATGCCGATGCCGATGTCGGCCGCGTGCAGCACCCGGAACGAAGCCTTGCACAGGGTCTTCGCGACCGCGAGCTGGTCCATTTCCTCGTAGTCGCCCTGTTGCAGGTCGACGACCTCGCGTTCCGACGAGCCGGAGATCAGGATCATCGGGAAGCAGTTCGTGGTCGCGTTGGCCAGTGCCACGAGTCCGTTCAAAAAGCCCGGCGCGGAAACGGTCAGGCACACGCCCGGCGCTTTGTTCAGAAATCCCGCGATGGCGGCGGCGTTGCCCGCGTTCTGTTCGTGCCGGAACGAAATCACCCGCATCCCCGATGCCTGCGCCAGGCGGCCGAGATCGGTGATCGGAATCCCGGGAACGGTATAAATATTTTCGATCCCGTTCAGACGCAGCGCGTCGATGACGAGATGAAATCCGTCGGTCATTTCGACCTCGGCTTCGGCGGTCTGCTCAGACGGCATGGACATAATCTCCTTCCTGACGCGCCGTTCCGGCGGCCGTGTTGTTGTTCGGTAACGCGTGGGTTGCCCTACGCGTAGCGGCGGACGCTTTCCCGCGGGACTTTCGGCCCATCGAGAAAATCGCCGTGCAGTTCGACATGGGCCGCGAGGCCCATCGTGTGTTCGCGCACCAGACGCTCCGCCAGATCCGCGTCATGGGAGGCCAGGGCGTCGATGATCGCGCGGTGATCGGCGATGGAGCGCCGCGCGCGGTTGTCCTGGGTCATCGTCACCGCGCGCACCGCGCGCATATGGATGAACAGCGTGTCCGTCATGCTGGTCATCAGTCCGACGCCGCCCAAACGGATGATGGCTTTGTGGAAGGCCATGTTGGCGTCGGAATATTCGCCCAGTTGTCCGCTGGGGTCGTCGTCGAACGCCGCCAGAACCCCGCGCAACGCCGCGATGTCGGCCTCCGTCGCGCTGGTGGCGGCGAGGCGGGCCGCCATGCTCTCGATCGCGGCCCACACAGTGATCATTTCGACGATTTCGCGCTTGGTTTTGCGCACGACCTGGATACCGCGGCGGGGAATGGAACGAACGAAACCTTCTTGTTCCAGAACCGACAGCGCCTCTCGGATCGGGGTGCGGCTGACGCCAAGATCCTCGCAGAGCTGACGTTCGTCGAGGCGGATCTCTTCCGCCTGCCCATAAATATCCATTCGCGTGATCGCCGCCCGGATCGCATCGCATGCCTGGGCGCGCAAGCCCGCGGGCGCGCGGAGCGGCGCGATTTCCAGCCGGACAGGGGTGTCGGGGCGAGAGCCGGACATGCGGGGGCAGTGTATCCTTCGAACGCCCGTATTATGGATTTTGTATACCACGCCCGTCAAGCCAGGGTCGCGGGCGCCGTCCCCGGCGGCCCGCCCGCTCCGTCCCCGGCGGCCCGCCCGCTCCGTCCCCGCGAGAAAACCGGTTACTGGCTGGCCCAGACGATCCGGTGCATCCAGTCGATCTCGGTCAGATCGAACCCATAATCCGGATGCAGCGGATTAAGACTTTTCAACTCGATCCGCCGGGCCGATTGGCGGGTGAGCTGCTTCGCCATCACCTCCCCCTCCCGCGTGCGCACCACGACCCGATCGCCGCGGCGAATGGGGGAGGAGGGAGACACGATCACCTGGTCCCCGTCGCGAAACACCGGTTCCATCGAATCGCCGCTGATTTCCAGCGCATAGGCATTGGGATCGGCGATCTCGGGCAGGCTGACCTCATCCCAACTCCCCCCCACCGGATACCCGCCATCGTCGAAATACCCATTCCCCCCGGCCTGGGCGAACCCAATCAAAGGGATGCGGCGATGCACCATGCGCTGCACCGCCCCCGGCGACAGCGCCCGCGTGCCCGTGACCAGCGAGGTGAAGGCTTCCAGGCTGGCGCCGGTCGCGTGCAGGATTTTCGACACGCTCTCGGTGCCCGGCCACCGTTCGTGCCCCTCCGCGGTGCGGCGTTTCGACTTGTTGAAGGTCGTGGGATCGAGGCCCGCCTTCTTCGCGAGACCGGAGGCCGAAAGCCCGTGTTCCGCCGCCAGCGCATCGATCGCGCGCCAGATTTCCTCGTGTTTCATGACCATCATCCCATTGCCGGCCGCGAGTATCGGCGGATTTCCTCAAATGTCAGGAAAACAGGTCTGTCCAGGCCCCGGTTTTCCCGCGCGTCAAGGTCCATTGTCCTATATTCCCGGGGGAATTGAAACAAGAAAATCGCCTGTTCTCGCTTGCCACTGTATGCAACCTGTGGTTTAGTTTCGGGAGCGCCATATCAACCGGATATTAACCCAAGATGAGCCCGCGCATGTCCAGTTCCCTCGCCGCCGACGCCATCGCGAAAACCCGGATTTTCCCGGCGGCCCCGCGCGCCGAACCCTTCCGATCGGCGGAGGAAGCCTGGTTCTGGACCATGGCGGCCCTGCGCGCGCGCCGCGACGGGGCCCGGTACACCGCCAATAATGGAAAGGCCGCCCGGCCCTGCGAACCGGACGATGTGGTGCGCGCCCTCGACACGCTGTATCGCGCCCGCCGGATCGACCTGGTGCATGCCCGCATCCTGCGGATCTGGGGGGAACGGCAAACGGCGCCGAACCCGGCCTATGCCATGGAACGCGGCGACTTCCGGTTGTGGCGCGAGGCGCTGGAGCGGCTGGAATGGCCGTTGCGGGTCAAGGGCATCGTGGCGTGACACGATTTCAGGAAAAATTTTCGTTGACAGGACTAATTACCCTGGTCTAGGATTTTTTCATCAACGGGCGAGGTGCGCCCGCTCTTCCACCTCCTACTTCCACCCAAGCCGCGACCAGCAATGGTCGCGGCTTTTTTTGCAAGGAACGTCGCCATGTCCTTCGCTGTCCGCGATCTGTCGGTTCTCGCTTACGCCAACGGCTTCACGATGTGGCACTACAAGACAGGGAAGAATTCCCTGCCGGCGGTGACCGCGCACAACTTCTTCGCCGACGCCAGCGACATGATGGCCGTGGGAGACATGGTCCTCGTCTCCGGCGCCGGCGGCGCCACGGTGTTGTGCGTCGCGGCCGCCGGGGATGCCGGCGTGAGCGCCGTTCCTCTTTCCTGACCGCGCCCGTCCGGCGCCAGGCGGACGGTTTCCAGCCTGTATCTCAACGATCGCGGAGTTTCCATGCTCGACATCATGATTTTTTTCAATACCGCGATGGAAACCTTGTCGCATATCCATCGTTCGCTCGGACGCCTCCTGGTGCAACCGATTTTGACCGCCGTGCTGCTGACCGGCCTCTACGCCGGGTATCATTGCGTGCACGAGTGGAGCATCGTCGAAGGGCTCTGGATCGCCTTTTTCGAAACCAACGCCGGGCGCGCCGTCCGGCTGCGGGAGCGCGAGGACGCGATCCTTCAGGCTGAGTTGCGGCATTTGGCCGAGGCCAACCGGGTCATCGACCAGTTGCTGGAACAGGTGCTGGATCGGGCGCCGAACAGCGCCCGTGCCCGTCTGGACGTGATCCACAACGGCGTGACCGGTCTGACCGGAGTTGGCTTGCTGCGCTACGACATCGCCAATTCGGTGGCCGGTCCGGGCCATGCGGCGGGTCCCTTGGTACAGAACCGGCCATTGGCGGAATGGGGCGAGTTTTTGCCCGCGCTGTTGGAAGGCGCCTGCCAGGTCGCGGACCCCGGCCGGTTGCGTGCGGCGGGCATCCGGTCGCGAATGGAAAGCCTGAATGTCGGCACGGTTCTGGTCTGTCCGGTCGCGGATCTGCAAGGACGGCTTCTGGGCGCGGTGTTTCTTCTATGGGATGCGGGGATCCGGGTGCCGGAGGGCGCTGACATGGAATTCCTGTCCGATTTTGTCCGCCGGATCGGCAGCCAGATCGCGACCGTGCTCAATCTCCGCCTGGTTGGTATCGCGCCGAAGTCGTAAATGCCGCCGCCAAGGTGACGCGGGCGCCGTACGGGCGCATAAGCCGCTTCCATGACCCCCGCCATCGCCTCCGCCCTTCTGCCTCTGATGCGCCTCATGGACCCAGAGCGCGCCCATGATCTCGCCTTGCGCGCGCTTCGCCTCGGCCTCGCGGGCCGGGCGGGCGCGCCGGACGATCCCGTTTTGGCCGTCGAGGCGCTGGGCTTACGCTTCTCCAATCCGATCGGCCTCGCCGCGGGCTTCGATAAAGGCGCGACCGCGGCGCGCGGGCTGATGCGGCTCGGCTTCGGGTTCGTCGAGACCGGCACGGTCACGCCGCGCCCGCAGCCCGGCAACCCGCGTCCCCGGTTGTTCCGGCTGGAACCGGACCGTGCCGTCATCAACCGGATGGGATTCAACAACGCGGGGCTCGACGCTTATCTCGGCGAGATGCGCGCCCTCGCGGACCGGACCGTCCCGCTGGGCGCCAATGTCGGAATCAATAAGGAAGGCGCCGATCCCGTCCGCGATTATCCCGCGCTGATCGCCGCCGTCGCCGCGCACGCGGATTACGCGACGATCAATATTTCCTCGCCCAACACCCCCGGTCTGCGCGATTTGCAGGGTGAGGAACAGCTCCGCGCCATCCTCGCCGCCGTCGCCGCTGTTCCCAATCGCCCGCCGATCCTGGTGAAAGTCGCGCCCGATCTGTCCCACGAGGGGCTCGCCGCCGTGGTCGAAACCTGTGTCGCCGGGGGTGTTCAGGGCCTGATCGTCGGCAACACAACCATCTCCCGCCCCGCCTCCCTGCGCTCCGCATTGGCGAAGGAGGCCGGCGGGTTGTCGGGAGAACCGTTGTTCGCATTGTCGAATAAGGTACTGGCGCGGGCTTTCCTGCTGGCGAAAGGGCGGCTTGTTCTGGTCGGCGCCGGCGGGATCGCCTCCGGCGCGGATGCGTTGACAAAAATCCGGGCGGGGGCGTCGCTGACGCAGCTTTACACCGGCTTCGCCTATGGCGGACCGGCGCTGATTCCGCGGCTGAAGGCGGAACTCGCCAAGGCGCTGAAAGAGGCCGGTTTCGCCTCGGTGAAAGACGCGGTAGGCACGTCGGCACCGCAACTCGCGAGTCTGTGAAAAATGCGCTTTCTGAATGGATTCTCGGCCATCGCTCCCGAATACGATGGCTTCGTGCTGGACCTCTGGGGCGTCATCCACGACGGGGTGAACGCGTTTCCGCATGCGGTGGAGACGCTGACGCGGCTGCGCGACATGGGCAAACGGACGCTGCTGCTGTCGAATGTGCCGCGTCCCAACGACGCCGTGCGGACCATGATGCGCCGGATGGGCATCGACGACGCGCTTTACACCGGCATTCTCACCAGCGGCGAGGCTGTCCGCCGCGCCCTGCAATCGCCCCCCGACCCCTGGTGGGCCGCCCTTGGCGACCGCGTCTATCATCTGGGGCCCGAGCGCGACCGCCCGGTGTTCGAGGGCCTGCCTTTGACCGTCGTCGACTCGCCGGCAAAGGCGGATTTCGTCCTGAACACCGGCCCCGACGATCATCGCAACCCCAGCGACATGAACGAGTTCGAGCCAACGCTTCAGGATTGTTGGGCGCATAAGCTGCCGATGATCTGCGGCAATCCCGATCTGGAAGTGATCCGGGGCGGCGTCCGGGTGCTGTGCGCGGGCTCCCTCGCCGCGCGGTACCAGGTGCTGGGCGGCGATGTCCGCTCGCTTGGAAAACCCGATCCGGCGATTTACCAGCCGGTGCTGGCGCAACTCGGGTTGCCGAAAGACCGGGTGCTGGCGGTCGGGGATTCGCTGCGGACGGATATCGCGGGCGCCATCTCCGCCGGCCTGGAAGTGTGCTGGGTGCTGGACGGGCTGCATGGCGAGGCACTGCGCCGCGCCGATGGGAGTTACGATCCGGCGGAGGTGGCGGAAGAGGCGAGGGGCCATGGGCTGGCGCCGGTCGCGGCGATCGCCCGGTTTTCCTGGTGAAAATCGCGCTTGTGGCGCGCGGCGGCGAGATCGGCGCGGCCGGGCGCCATCACCCCTTCGCGCGCATCAACCGGTCTTTGTCCCGTTTCCAGTCCCGGTCGGCGATCGCCGCGCGCTTGTCCTGTTTCTGACGGCCCTCGCCAACGCCCAACAGGACTTTGGCGCGGCCTTGGTCGTTGAAATGGATGTCGAGCGGGATGATCGACACACCTTTGCGCGCGACCTGGCTCAGCAGCGACACGATCTGCTTTTTCTTCAGAAGCAATTTTCGCGGCGCCTTCGGCTCGAACTTCGACAGCACGCCGCCCTGATATTCGGGGATGTACAGATTGAAGATGAACATCTCGCCGTCGCGCTCGCCGGCATAGGCGTCGGTCAGGGTGGCGCGGCCATGGCGCAACGACTTAACCTCGGCGCCTTTCAGCACCAGGCCCGCTTCGAGCTGTTCCTTGATCGAATAGTCGAAGCGCGCCTTGCGGTTTTGCGCGGCGAGGCCGTGCGAAATAAGCCCTTTCTTCTTGGCCTCGGCCATAACGTCTCCGTGGCGCGCCCCAAAGGCGGCCTTAGTTGAGCAGGCCCACGGCGGTCATCGCCGCGCGGACACGTTCCTTGGTTGGCGCCATCAGCGGCGCCAGTGGCAGGCGGCAATGTTCCGACGTCTTGCCAAGCAGCGAGGCCGCGTATTTCGCCGGGCCGGGATTGGTTTCGGCGAACAGCGAATCATGCAACGGCACCAGCCGGTTCTGGATGTCCATCGCGTCCTTGACCCGGCCTTCCATCCACGCGGTCTGCATCTGGCTGACCAGGCGCGGCGCGACGTTACCGGTGACGCTGATGCAGCCAACTCCGCCCGCGGCGTTGAACGAGAGGGCCGTGTGATCCTCGCCGGAGAGCTGGCAGAAATCGTCGCCGCAGGCGATGCGCGTGTGCAGCGGGCGCACCAGATTGGCCGTCGCGTCTTTCACGCCGACGATGTTCTTGTGCTTCGCGAGGCGGGCCATCGTCTCCACACTCATGTCGACCACACTGCGCGGGGGGATGTTGTAGATAACGATGGGCAGGTCGACCGCGTTGGCGATGGCCATGTAGTGAAGATACATGCCCTCTTGCGTCGGTTTATTATAGTAAGGCGTCACGATCAGCGCCGCGTCGGCGCCCGCTTCCTTGGCGTGGCGCGTCAGTTCGATCGCCTCGGCGGTGCTGTTGGAGCCCGCGCCCGCGATCACGGGGACTCGTCCTTTGGCCACTTCGACGGCGATTTCGACCACGCGGCGATGTTCGTCGTGCGACAGGGTGGGGCTTTCGCCGGTGGTGCCGACGGGAACAACACCGTGGGTGCCTTCGGCGATCTGCCATTCCACGAAGTCGGCGTAGGCTTTTTCGTCGACCGAGCCATCCGCTCGCATGGGGGTAATCAGCGCGACGAGCGATCCCTTGAACATGGCCCTCTCCCGGGTAGACGTTTTGGTTGTGCGGCGTGACGTTAAGCCGCTGAATTTAAGCGCGCCCGATCCGGGCCGCAAGCCCCATGGGACACGTGTTATCCTCTGGGGACCGGTGCCGTCGCCCGCCTTCGGCCGGCCTGCCCCACTTGTCCGCGCCAGCGCGCTCGTGTCCACTCCCCGCCCATGACCCCTTTCGATCCACCCCGAGCCCACCGCGTCTCCTGGTCTGTCCTCGCGCTTGTTTTGCTTGCTCTTGGTGTCTGGACTCTCCACGAGTTTTTGCCCGCGTTGATCTGGGCCGCCATCCTGACCGTCGCGATCTGGCCCGCCTACCAGCGCGCGCGCCGGCGCTGGCCGCCGGGTCCGCATAACCTGCTGCTGCCTGGTCTTTTCACCCTGGCCATCGCGTTGGTCTTCGTGCTGCCGGTGGTTCTGATCGGCATCCAGGCGGGACGCGAGGCCCGCGCGATCGTCGCCTGGATCGAAACCGCCCGCACCGGGGGGCTGCCCGTCCCCGACGCCATCGCGCACCTGCCCATGATAGGCGACCAGGCCGCGCAATGGTGGCGCGACCACCTCTCCGACCGGGAGGCCGTCGCCGAACTTCTCGCCCGGGCCAAAAGCCCCGAATTTCTGGAAACCGGCCGCCATCTGGGCGCCGCGATCCTGCACCGCGCGGTCATTTTCGGCTTCTGTCTGATGACGGTCTTCTTCCTGTTGAAAGATGGCGACCGCGTCGTCACGCAACTGACCCATGCCGGCAACCGCGCCTTTGGTCCGGTCGGCGAGCGTGTCGGGCGGCAAATCGTCGCTTCGATCCACGGCACCGTGGACGGGCTCGTCCTGGTCGGACTTGCCGAAGGGGTGTTGCTCTACATCGTCTATCTGTTCGTCGGCGTTCCACATCCGGCGCTGTTGGGCGTCGCCACCGCGATTGGCGCCATGATCCCCTTCGGCGCGCCCGTGGCCTTCGGTCTGGCGGCGTTGTTGGCGGCGGGCAGCGGGTCGAATGGCGGGGCCGTCGCGATCGTCGTGGCGGGCATGGCCGTCACGTTCGTCGCGGATCATTTTTTCCGTCCCGTGCTGATCGGCAACGCCACCAAACTGCCCTTTATCTGGGTCTTGTTCGGTATTCTCGGCGGGGTCACCACCTGGGGTCTGCTCGGACTCTTTCTTGGCCCCGCCATCATGGCCGCCTTGATCCTGCTTTGGCGCGAGTGGACGGAGGCCGCCTGAACCATGTCTCGTTTCGACCATATGCCCGGCCTTCGGAACCCGACCGCGCGTCAGACCCGGCTGATGTCGTTGGCGGCGCGCCTCGCCGACACTTTCGACGCGCGGGTTCAGGCCAACGACCGGGAGTCTCGTTTTCCCATCGAGAACTACGACGCTCTCCATGAATCCGGTTATCTTCGCCTCTCCTTGCCGGAGGCGCTGGGCGGGGAGGGCGCCGATCTGTTCGACACGATCCTGGCGCAGGAGATCCTGGCCCGAGGCGACGCGGCGACGGCGCTGGTCTGCGGGATGAACCAGGCGCTGATGGGCCGGGTCATCGAGGGCAAGGCCTGGCCGGACGCGGTCCTGCGCGACATTTGCGCGACCCTGACAGCCCAGGGGGGCGCGATCAACAATTGCGTCACCGAGGCCGATCTGGGCTCGATCTCCCGCGGCGGTCTGCCCGCGATGCGCGCCGAGCGCGCGCCGGGCGGATGGTTGCTCACGGGCAGGAAAATCTTCATCACCGGCGCCCCGGTGCTGCGTTTCTTCCTGACCGCCGTGGTGCTGCCCCCCAGCGCTGACGCGCCCGAGGGTGAGTTGGTGGGTGCCATCGCCGAGCGCGGCACCCCCGGTCTCTCCGTCGATACCACCTGGGATGGTGCCCTGGGCCTTCGCGGCTGCGGCAACGACGACGTCGTTTACAACCGGGTCTTCGTTCCGGATGAGCGGATCGTCGAGCGCATCGTCATCGGCCAGCCTCGGCGCCCGCAGGGGGGCAGCACCTGGAACCTCGTTTTGTCGGCCGTCGCTTTGGGCATTGGCCAGGCCGCCTCCGACGCCGCCGCGCATTACGCCAACAACCGGGTGCCGGCCGCGCTTGGCAAACCCATCGCCACTCAGCCGCATATCCAGCAATGGATCGGGCAAATGGATGTCGCGTTGCGCGGGGCCCGCGCCGCACTGCACGATCTCGCCCGCGCCGCGCGGGCGGGGGAACTCGCCGAGGACGAGGTGGCGTCGTCGGTCGCGGCGGTGAAATATTTGTGCAGCAATGCCGCGTGTTCCGTCACCGATATCGCGTTGCGGGTCGGCGGCGGGTTCAGCATGACGAAATCGCTGCCGCTGGAGCGGTATTTCCGGGATGCGCGCGGCGGCTTGTTCCAGCCGCCGCAGGACGATCTCGCCTTGATGCTACTTGGCCGCACCGCGATGGCCGCCGAACAAAACCGCAATGGAGACCCCAGCGCATGACCCAGACCCGCGCCATCGTCGTCGATCCCGCCAGCAACGAACGCCTGTCCATCGCGACCGTCCCGCTGGCGCCCGCCGCCCGCGACGAGGTCACGGTCCGCGTGCGGGCGATTTCCCTGAACCGCGGCGAGACCAATCGCGCGGTGCGTTCCGCCGAGGCCGGCTGGCGCCCGGGCTGGGATTTCGCCGGGGGGGTGGAAGCACTGGCGCCGGATGGCGGCGGCCCGGCCGTGGGTACGCGCGTGGTTGGGATCCTTCCGTCGGGGGCATGGGCGGAGACCATTCGGGTGCCCAAGGACTCGGTGGCGCCATTGCCGGATGCGGTGACCGACGCCCAGGCGGCGGCGTTGCCGGTGGCGGGACTGACGGCGTTGCACGCGTTGCGCCAGGGTGGCCTGCTGCTCGGCAAGAAGGTGCTTATCGATGGCGCCTCCGGCGGTGTCGGGCATTTGGCCTGCCAGATGGCGGTGGCATCGGGTGCCATTGTGTATGGTCATGTCCGCAATCCCGCCTTCGCGCCGATGGTTCAGGCCTGGTGCGGCGAGCGAACGATCGTCGCGCCGGACCTGTCCGCCGCCGCGGCGCAAGGGCCGTTTCATCTGATCCTGGATTCGGTGGGCGGCTCGGCGTTGGGGGCCGCGATGGGGATGCTCCGCCCCGATGGAACCTGCGTTACGTTCGGGGTATCGGAGGCGCCGAAGGCCACGTTCGACAGCGGGGCGTTTTTCCGTGTCGGCGGTTCGCGGCTTTATGGGCTCGTGCTGTTTCCCGAACTGCGAAAGGTGGAACCGGCGTCGGAGGGGCTCGCGATCCTCGCGGCGATGATCGCTTGTGGCACGTTGCATCCGAGGATCGAGATCGAGGCACCCTGGACCGAGGTTGGCGCGGTCGCGCGCCAGTTGCTCGACCGGAGTTTCATGGGGAAGGCGGTTCTCCACCTGGGTTGAGGGGGTGTCGGTCTCGTTGCTTCGTGCTCGCGCGCCAGAAGGAGAGATTCGAAACCGGCGGGCGCGGATCGCCAGCCCCCATTGCGTCCACCGGCCATGTTCCGCATTGTCGCCACGCGGCATGAAATCCCGGCAAGGGGTTCGACGGCGCGGGAAGGGAGAACGTTTGGCGGATGGCGGAAGCGCTTTTGGATGTGCGCGGCGTGACGGTTCGCTTCGGCGGCGTGGTCGCACTGGACAACGTGTCGTTCGAGGTTGAGCAAGGCCAGATTCTTGGCCTGATCGGACCCAATGGCGCGGGTAAAACCACCTTGTTCAACTGCCTCAGCCGGCTGTACCAGCCGAGCGAGGGCGAGATCCTGTTCGAGGGCCGGTCGGTGCTGGCGACTCCGCGGCATCTGATCGCGGACATGGGTATCGGCCGGACGTTTCAGAACGTGGCGTTGTTCGACCGGCTGACGGTGCTGGAAAACGTCATGGTCGGACGGCATAGCAAGACCGACTCGAGCTTCTTCGCCAATGCCCTGCGCCTGCCCGCGGTCGTCGCGGAACAGAAGGCGGCGCGGGACCGGGCGATGGAACTGATCGAGTTCATGGACCTCGGAAGTTTTGTGCATTGGCCCGCCGGCGGGTTGCCGTTTCCGATTCGCAAACGCGTCGAACTCGCCCGCGCCCTGGCCGCGCAGCCGAAGTTGCTGCTGCTGGACGAGCCCGCCGCCGGTCTGAATCACGAGGAGGTCGCGACACTGGAAAGCCAGATCCGGCGTGTCCGCGACGTGCAAGGCGTGACCGTTCTGCTGGTGGAACATCACATGAGCCTTGTCATGTCCGTCTCCGACAAGGTCGTCACCGTCAATTTCGGCCGCAAGATCGCCGAGGGCACGCCGGACGAGGTCCGCCGTCATCCCGAGGTGATCGCCGCCTATCTGGGGACCGCCGCCTGATGGCCGCCATATTGGATGTAAAGGGCCTCAGCGCCTGGTATGGGCCGATCCGGGCCTTGTACGATCTCGATCTGACCATTGAACAAGGCGGCGTCACCGCGCTGTTGGGGGCGAACGGCGCGGGCAAGACCACGACATTGCGCGCGATCTGCAACATGACGCGGCGTGCCGGCACGACGACGTTCGACGGCAAGGATATCTCTAAATTCACAACGGAGGACATTGTCCGGCTCGGCATCGGTCAGGTGCCGGAGGGACGGGGGACGTTCACCGGCCTGTCGGTCGACGAGAATTTGCGGCTGGCCTTCCATATCCGCAAGGATCGCGCCGAGGCGATGCGCGACATGGACCTGGTGTTCGAATTGTTCCCGCGGCTGAAAGAACGCATCAAGCAGCAGGCGGGCACGCTGTCCGGTGGCGAGCAGCAGATGCTGGCCGTGGGGCGGGCGCTGATGCTGGCGCCGCGGCTGATGTTGCTGGACGAGCCGTCCTTCGGCCTCGCGCCGCTGATCGTGCAGGAGATTTTCCGCATTTTGAAGCGCATTAACGTGGAGAAGAAGGTTTCCATGCTGATCGTGGAGCAGAACGCGGCGCTGGCGCTGGAACTCGCGGATCATGTCTATCTGCTGGAAACCGGGCGGGTGGTGACGCAGGGGCCGTCGGAACTGGTGAAGAACGACGAGACGCTGCGAAAAGCGTATTTGGGGTACTGACGATGGAATTTTTCATCCAGCAACTCGTGGCGGGTCTGACCAGCGGGGCGATTTACGCCTGCGTGGCACTGGGACTCGTGATGATCTTCGTGTCGACGGATCACATCAATTTCGCCCAGGGCGAGATGGCGATGTTCGCGACGTATTTGGCATGGGCGATGATCGATGTCGGGTTTTCGTATTGGATGGCTTTCGTCTGCGCGGTGCTGCTGGCGTTCGTGGGCGGGCTGTTCATACAACGGGTGATATTGAAACCGTTGGAGACAGCGCCGGTCTTGTCTCTTGTCGTGTGTTTCATCGCGTTGCTGTCGTTCTTTAACGCGCTGGCGGGGATGCTCTGGAGCTTCACGATCAAGCCGTTTCCGACGCCGTTTCCGCCGAAAGACATTTTTGGCAATGGCCTGGTCAGCGCGCAGCAGTTGGGGATCGTCGCGGTCACCGTCATCATGTTGGGTATTCTGACGGTGTTCTTCCGGTACACGACGCTGGGTCTGGCGATGCGGGCGGCGGCGCAGAACGCCTCCTCCGCGCGGCTGATGGGCGTGCGGGTGTCGTGGATGCTGGCATTGGGCTGGGGGCTGGCGGCGGCGATCGGGGCGGTCGCGGGGATGCTGGTGGCGCCGATCGTGTTCCTGGACCCGAACATGATGACGGGCATTTTGGTTTATGGGTTCGCCGGGGCGTTGGTCGGTGGGATCGGGAACCCAATGGGCGCGGTTGCCGGCGGGTTTATCGTCGGCGTGCTGGAAAACCTGGTGGGCAGCTATCTCATCGGCAACGAGCTGAAACTCAGCTTCGCGCTGGCGATGGTGGTGGGCGTGCTGTTGTTGAAACCGGCTGGCATCTTCGGCCAGGTCATCGTGAGGCGGGTCTGACCATGGCGGCGATCGACAACAGTTGGGCGACGAAGGGCGGTCTGGGATGGATCGCGACGACGTTCTGGGTGTTGCTGGCGGTGGGACCGCTGGCGGGGTTTTTCACACAGGACCCCAGCTTCGAATATTACATGTTCATGGGCCAATCGATGCTGATCAACACGATCGCCATCCTCGGTCTCAACCTCCTTATCGGCTTCAATGGCCAGATTTCCTTGGGCCATAGCGCGTTCTTCGCGATCGGGGCTTACACTACCGCGATTCTGATGAATTTCGCGGGTTGGCCGTATTACGCGACGATTCCGGTGGCGGCGATTATTTGCTTCGGCGCGGGGTTTCTGTTCGGGTTTCCGGCGCTGAAGCTGGAGGGCCATTACCTGGCGCTGGCGACTTTCACGCTGGCGATCGCGGTGCCGCAACTGTTGAAATACAAGGCGATCGCGGGCTGGACCGGAGGGGTCGGCGGGCTGATCCTCGATAAGCCGGACGCGCCGGAATTCACCCGGCTTGGGACCGACCAGTATCTCTACTATTTGTGTCTGATCCTGGCGATGCTGTCGTTCTGGATTGTCCGGAACATGCTGCGGGGACGCAGCGGACGGGCAATGATGGCGATTCGGGATCACGCCATGGCCGCCGGGACGATGGGCATCGATACCGCGAAATACAAAACGCTGACGTTCGGCGTCAGCGCGGGGATCACGGGCGTTGGGGGCGCGTTGTCGGCCATCACGGTGGCCTATGTCGCGCCGGACAGTTTCACGCTGCAACTCGCGGTTTCGTTCCTGGTTGGGTTGGTGGTCGGTGGGATCGCGTCGCTTCCTGGATGCCTCGTGGGAGGTGCCTTCATCGTCCTGATCCAGAATTCGTCGCAGTCGATCTCCGACTGGATGAAGGTCACGTTCTCGCTGCGCTACGATGTGCCCGCATGGGCCATTTATGGAATTCTGTTGATTCTGCTGATGTATTTCATGCCGAGAGGCATCATGGGCGGGATCGAGACACTTTGGCTGAAATTGACGCACCGGAAGGAAACACAGGCATGAAACTCGCGCGCCGTTCCGCCCTGCTGGGGGCCGGGCTGACCATTCTCTCGCGCGAAGGACGCGCCGAAAAGAAATACGGGCCTGGCGTCACCGATACCGAAATCAAGGTCGGGCAGACACAGCCGTACAGCGGCAACGCCTCCGCCTACGGTGTCGCGGGACGCAATCAGGCCGCGTATTTCCGCATGATCAACGAAACCCAGGGGGGCGTGAACGGGCGCAAGATCAATCTGATTTCGCTCGACGATGGTTACAGCCCGCCAAAAACCGTTGAACTGGTCCGCCAGCTCGTCGAACGGGATCAGGTCTTCTGCCTGTTCTATACTTTGGGGACGCAAACCAACACGGCGATCCACAAATACGTCAACCAAAAGAAAATTCCGCATCTGATCGTCGCGTCCGGCGCGTCGAAATGGGGCAATCCGAAACAATTCCCGTGGACCATGGGCTGGCAGCCCGATTACCACACCGAAGGTCTGATCTACGCGAAACATTTGCTCGCCACCAACAAATCGCCGAAAATCGGTATCCTGCGCCAGAATGACGACATGGGGAACGATTACGTCGAAGGCTTTCACGAGGGGCTGACGGAAACCCTGAAGAAATTCATCGTCTCCGACGTGACCTATGAGGCGACGGACCCAACCGTCGATTCGCAGATCTTGCAAATGCGCAACGCCGGCGCGGATGTGATTTTCAACGTCACGACCCCGAAATTCGCCGCGCAGGCGATCAAGAAAATCGCCGAGATCGGCTGGAAGCCAACCCATTATCTGGTCAGCGTCGCGGCCTCCGTCGGCGCGGTGATGCGGCCCGCGGGGGTGGAAAACGGCCAGGGCATTCTGACCGCGCAATATCTGAAGGACGTCACCGATCCCCGTTGGGACGACTTCCCCGACGTCAAGGAATGGCGTGCTTTCATGGCGAAATGGAACCCGACCGCGAACGTGCTCGAAGGTTCGAACGCCAGTTCTTACGCCGCCGCCTACGCCTTCGTGCGGATATTGAAATCCTGCGGCGACGAACTGACGCGGGAGAACCTGATGCGTCAGGCGGCCAATATCAAGAACATGGAAGTGCCGCTGATGCTGCCGGGGATCAAGGTCAATACCAGCCCGGATAATTTCTATCCGTTGCAATCCATGCAACTCGCGCGGTTCGAAGGCGATCATTGGGTTCTGTTCGGCGACATGCTCTCGCGCCACAAAGGTTGAGGCCACCGGGGCTCCGCCCCAAACCCCGCGAGGGGCGACGCCCCATAGGCGCGAACTTTACGGCGGTCTCAGCTCGCATTCCCTGACCGTCCGGCGTCTCGGCGCCTCCGCGAGCCTGCGCTTGAGCCGCCACATATTCTCCGAGGTATGCAAAACTGGCGGCGGCATGATCGCGTATATCAGAATGTTCCTGCCAGTGGCCCAAACGCGCCAGAGCGACAGCGGCGACGCCGGCGGCGGCGCATCGGGCTCAGGGGGGAAAATCGAGGATCTCGCGGGCGAGATCCTCGATCAAAACGACGGCCATCAGGTGAGCCAAAAGCCAGGTTTTCGCCAGATCCGGGTCCGATGCGGGAAGTTCGTCGATCCCGCCCAAGGTTTTCATGCGCTTGAAGCCGATTTCCACCTGCCAGCGGTCCGGATACCGCGCGACGACCTGCTCCTTTGTATACACATCGGCGGTCAGCGAGGTCAGCAACATCGAATACCCCGCTGCCTCGGATGTCCGCGGATCGAGCTTCTGGCTTTTCTTGCTCGCCTTGCGCACCCGCTTCACCCGCTGGCGCGCGGCGATCCCGGGCGGTAGCGGCTGGATAATAAACCGTAACGGCTGGCCGATGCCCTTGATCCAGACACTATGTTCCGTGGGCTTATCCGTGGTGGCGCGCAACAACGCCATTGTGTCGATCCGCTGGCCCTTGGCGTCCAACAGCACCAACTGCCGCCAGCCGATCCGCGCGATGAAGTCGCCGCCATCGGCCAGCACCGCCTTGAAGGAACGCACCTTCGCGTAGCCGCGATCCATGATCGTGATTTGCCGCTCCCTGGCGGGGGTGCGGCTGGCGCATTCGGCTTTCTTCGCGGTTGTCAGTTCGAAGTCCGAGAACCGGCCGAGATTCGCGTCGTAACGGGCATGCACGCGCCAGTCGCCGCCCTTGCCGGGTGAGCAGATCACCGAACCGTCGGTTGCGGAAATCGAGAGTTCTCCCTCCGGAACCGGCTGACCCATACGCGCCGCCAGAAGCCGGGCCAGGATGGTTTCCAGCCATTTCCCGGCCTTGCGCATACGGCCCTCGATGGCCTTATCGCTCATGTCGACGATGCCGCCGCACGCCGCCAGCGCCGCGGTTTCCCGGTACGATTGCCGGCCCGGTCCCCATATCATGGCAAGGCAGAGCAAATCTTCCGCGCTCTGGACCTTGCGCTTGCGTTGGAACGCCTCGCACTCACGTGCGGTCGCGGCGAGGTCGATGTCCTTGGAAATGGTGGCGACGACGTCGTCCCAGCGGCCAAAGAACAGCGGGGACAGGGGCGGGGGTGAGGACGATGAGCGGGTCATCGACTCCGAGAATCGTACTACGCCGTGACCGCGCAAGGGGGGGGTTAGATTCGCGCCTATGGGGCAAAGCCCCCGTGGGGTCTGGGGCAACGCCCCAGCGCCTCCTTGCGTCCGCACGCGCCAGTCCGGCATGATCCTGGCTCCGCGATGGGAGGAAGCCATGGACGCGCCTTACGCCGACCAATATCTGATTCGCGACGAGGCCGCTTTGACGGCGGTGTATGGGGAAGCCTCTCCGGGCTCTCTGGCCAAGGAAATCGACTACATCCACCCGCATTATCGCGCGATGATCGAGGCCTCGCCGTTCATGACGCTCTCCACCGTCGGGCCGGAGGGGCTCGATTGTTCGCCGCGCGGCGATCCCGCGGGGTTCGTGCATGTCGTCGACGATCGGACGCTGCTGATCCCCGACCGCCGCGGCAACAACCGCGCCGACAGTTTGCGGAACATCATTCGCGATCCCCGGGTCGCGCTGCTGTTCCTGATTCCCGGCGTCGGCGAGACGTTGCGGATCAACGGCCGCGCCGTCATTTCCACCGATCCCGCCTTGATCGAGCGGTTTCCGTTCCGTGGCACGCTGCCGCGTTCGGTGATCGCGGTGACGGCGGAAACGGTGTATTTCCAGTGCCCGAAGGCGCTGGTGCGGTCGGAACTCTGGAACCCCGAAAAGCACATCGATCGCAAATCCCTGCCCAGCACGGGAACGATCATGGCCGACATCACCAAGGGCAAACTGGGCGGGCCGGAATACGACAAGGCCTATCCAGAGCGTCTGCGCGAGACCATCTACTGAACCGAAAATCCACCAAAAGGGAAAACGTCCATGACCTCGAGAAGAGGCTTTCTCGCCGCCGCGGCGAGCGTCGTATTCTGCGGCTGCGGCATTCCAAAAGCCGCGCATGCCGCCGCGAAGCTGCCGGTCACGGTGGCGGGCAAGCGGGTGAAGACGATCGACGTCCATTCGCATTGTCTCTTTCCCGACGTGATGCAGATGTTTGGACCTCTGGGCCCGCCGCCGACGACGCGTGGCGCCAACGAGGCGAAGATCGTCATCGAGCAGCGTCTGAAGGCGATGGACGCGCAGGCCGTGGACATGGAGGTTCTGTCGGTTAATCCTTACTGGTACGGCAAGGACCGCGACCTCGCCGCGAAAGCGGTGAAACTCCAGAACGAAAAACTGGCGGAACTCTGCGCGGCGAAACCGGATCGTTTCGCGGCGTTTGGTGGTCTGACGCTGCAAGACCCCGCGCTGGCCGTGCAGGAACTGGAATACGCCGTCAAGAAGCTCGGCCTGAAGGGTGCCGCGATCGGCGACACCATGAACAACGAGCCCTTTTCCGACGACAAATTCCACCCCGTATGGGCCAAGGCCGAGGAACTCGGCGCGGCGTTGTTCATCCACCCCCAGGGCACGCCGGAACTGACCGCCAAGCTGAAAGGCAATGGCTGGCTGTTCAATACGGTTGGCTTCCCGACCGGCACCACGATCGCCTTGCAAAAGCTGATCTTCCAGGGCACGCTCGACAAATTCCCGAAACTGAAAGTCATCTCGGCGCATGGCGGCGGCTATCTGCCGTCCTACGCGATGCGCTCCGACCATGCCTGTTTTGTTTCGCCAGACGATTGCGATCCGAACATCAAGCTGAAAAAAAAGCCCAGCGAGTATCTGAATCAGCTTTACTTCGATTCGCTGATCTTCACGCCGGAAGCGCTCCGCCATCTCGTCGCGCAGGTCGGACACAGCCAGGTCATGCTGGGGTCCGATTACCCCTATCCCTGGGAACTGCATCCCGTGGACCACATCTTCTCCACCACCAGCCTGTCCGATGCGCAAAAAGCGGCCATTCTCGGCGGCAACGCGGCGCGGGTGCTCGGCATAAAAGCCTGACCGTCGACACACACCACGCTGGAACATCCGCTCCGGCGTGGTAAGAAGAAGCAAGGAAACGCCCATGACTTCGAGACGTAATTTCCTCGCGGCCGCCGCCGGGATCGTGTTCTGTGGCTGCGGCCTGCCCAAAACCGCGCACGCCGCGGCCAAACTGCCGGTCAGCGTGAACGGCAAACGCGTCAAAACCATCGACGTCCACGCGCACTGCGTGTTCCCCGAGGCCGCCGCCATTTTCGGCGATTCGAAACTCGGCACCAACCCGACCGTGAAGGGCAACGACGAAGCCCATATCGTCATCGAACAACGCCTGAAAGCCATGGACTCGCAGGCCGTCGACATGGAAGTGTTGTCGATCAACCCGTTCTGGTATGGGCGCGACCGCGATCTGACGGCCAAAGCGGTGAAATTGCAGAACGAGAAACTCGCGGAACTCTGCGCCGCGAAACCCGACCGTTTCGCCGCCTTCGCCTCGCTGACCCTGCAAGACCCCCAGCAGGCCGTCAAAGAACTCGAACACGCGATGAAGACTCTAGAACCTGCGCGGCGCCGCCATCGGCGACACCGTCAACGGCAAACCGTTTTCCGATCCGATGTTCCACCCGGTCTGGGCCAAGGCGGAAGAACTGGGTGCCTCTCTGTTCATCCACCCGCAAGGCGTGCCGCAACTCGCCGACGCCCTCAAAGGTAACGGCTGGCTCACCAACACCGTCGGCAATCCCTTGGCTACCACCATCGCCCTGCAGCATCTGATCTTCGAAGGGACACTCGACAAGTTCCCGAAACTCAAACTCATCGGCGCGCATGGCGGCGGATTCCTGCCGTCTTATGCCGCGCGTTCCGATCACGCGTGCTTCGTCTCGCCCGCGGGCTGCGATCCGAACATCAAGCTGAAGAAACAGCCGACGGAATAACTCAACCAGATGTATTTCGATTCACTGATCTTCACCCCGGAGGCCCTGCGCCACCTCGCCGCGCAGGTCGGCACCAGCCAGATCATGCTGGGCTCCGACTATCCCTTCCCATGGGAGATGCACCCGGTGGATCACGTCTTCGCCACCAAATCCCTGACCGATGCGCAAAAGGCCGCGATCCTTGGCGGCAACGCCGCGCGGGTACTGGGCATAAAAGTCTGATCCGATTGACGGCGGCGCCGCCCGTGCTTCACTAACGCAAACCGCCTCGCAGGAGCCGCCGTCATGGATTACACGCCCGCCCAACATGTCACGCAAAACTGGTCGCTGACGAAACCGTCGGCGACGGGGAAACGCGGCATGGTCGTCTCCCAGGTCAAAGCGGCGGCGGAGGCGGGGGTCGCGATCCTCGACGCCGGCGGCAACGCCATCGACGCCGCCGTCGGCACCGCCTTCGCGCTGGCGGCGCTGGAGCCCTGGAACTCCGGTCTTGGCGGTATCGGCTTCGCGCTGGTGCACCGCGCGGGCCAGAGCCGCGCGGATGTCGTGGATTTCGGACCGGTCGCGCCGCGGGGGCTCAACCCCTCCGCCTTCAAACTCACGGGCCGGATGAAACAGGATCTGTTCGCCTGGCCGGAAGTCGAGGACGACGCGAACATCCACGGCCCGCTGTCCTTCGCCGTGCCCGCCTCGGTCGCGGGTTACTCGAAAATGCACGCGACCTGGGGCAAACTGCCCTTCGCCGAGGTGCTGGCCCCCGCCATCGCGCTGGCGAAGCGCGGCCTGGCCCAGGATTGGTACACCACGATCAAAGTCGCCGCCTCTGCCGCGGTGCTGCGCAAATACGACGAAAGCGCGCGGATTTATCTGCCCGGCGGACTGCCGCCGATCGCGCCCTACCAGGGCTCGACCGGGTATTTCCGCCTTGGCAACCTGCCGGACACACTGGAACGCCTTGCCAAAGCCGGCCCGCGCGACTTCTACGAAGGCGACATCGCCGCGAGCCTCGTCGCCGACACCAAGGCGATGGGTGGCGTGCTCTCGGCCGAGGACCTTCGAAGCTGCGAAGCCCGTATTCTTCAGGCGACCGAATACCGCTGGCGGAACCGGACACTGCAACTGACGGGCGGGCTGACCGCGGCGCCGACGATGATGCGGGTGCTGGACCAGATGGCGGGCGCGGACTTCGGGAAAGCGCCCGACGCGGCCTGGTACGTCGCATTCGCCCGTGCCATGAAGACGGCGTACGCGGAAAGACTGGAAGGTCTGGGCGACGCGGATCCGATGGCGGCGGAAACCTGCACGACTCACCTCACGGTCTCCGATGCCGAGGGCTCGATGGTGTCGATGACGACGACGTTGCTGTCCTCGATGGGCAGCCGGGTCGTGCTGCCCACCTCGGGCGTGCTGATGAACAACGGTGTGATGTGGTTCGACCCGCGGCCGAATCAGCCGAACTCGATTGGCGGCGGCAAGCGTCCCCTGACCAACATGTCGCCCATTATCCTGAAGGACGGCGACCGGCCCTGGCTGGCGGCGGGCGCATCGGGCGGGCGGCGCATCCTCGCCGCCGTGGCGCAGGTCATGAGTTTCGTGTCGGATTTCGGCATGACCGTGGACCAGGCGGCGCACCAGCCGCGGATTGACGTCTCGGGTCCCGAAGGCGTGTCCGCCGATATGCGGCTCCCCGCCGATGTCATCGCCGCGTTGATCGCGGATGGGCCGACGGAGGTCGTGGAGCATGCCGTAATGCCCATCAATTTCGCCTGTCCGAATGTCATCGTCCGCGACGGAACGGGCGAGACACGGGGAGTCAGCGACGCGGCCTCGCCCTGGTCCGCCGCGGTCGCACAGGCCTGAACATGGCGCGTGGCCGCCGCCGGACCGGTCTCGCCGCCTGGATGCACGCGGCGCTGCCGGTCCTGGCGTTGCTGTGGACCGGGCCGGCGGCGGCGCGGGGGCCGTTGTTTCCGCCGGAGAGTCCGCGGCCCAATCTCGCGACCATCGACATCGAAAGCGCGCGGTTGAAGGCCGCCGGGAACGATGCCGCCGCGATGGCCGAACTGGGGATGGCATACGCGCATGGCTGGAAGGCGCGGCGCGATCCGGCGGAGGCGTTGCGCTGGCTGAACCGCGCGGCGGCGGCGAAGAACCGGCTGGCGCGCCGGGAACTGGCGTTGCTGCTGTCGCGTGGCGAAGGCGTCGCGCGGGACCCGGAGCGCGCGGTGAAGCTGGCGCGGCTGGCGGCCGAGGCGGGCGACATGGTCGCGGCCGCGGCTTTGGGCGCGGCGTATGGCAATGGCGACGGCGTGCCGCGCGATTGGACGGAGGCGCTGAAGTGGACCCGCCGCGCCGCCGCCGCCGCGAACGCCGCCGCGCGGACCAATCTGGGGCTCGCGTACGAAATGGGGCTCGCCGGTCCGCCCGATCCCGTGGAGGCCGCGGCCTGGTACCAGAAAGCCGTTTCTCAGGGCTTCGCGCCCGCCGAGGTGCGGTTGGGCGCGCTCTATCAGGCTGGCGCGGGTATGCCGCGCGACCCGGACAAGGCCTTCGCGCTGTATCGCTCCGCCGCCGATCGCGGCGATCCGGCGGGCGAGCGCGCGCTGGGCGAAGCCTATCGTCTCGGCGTGGGCGTTGGCGCCGATCCCGGTGTGGCGCTGACCTGGTTGCAACGCGCGGCGGATCGCGACGACCCGGAGGCGGAATTCCTCGTGGCGACCCTGATGGACGGCCAGCCCGGCTATCCGCGGGACCGGCTGCAATCCTGGCTGTATCTGCTGCGCGCGGCGGGCCACGGCCACGCCCGTGCCGCGGCGCTGGTCGGTACTGGTTACATGACCGGCAAATATGGGCCCGGCCGGGACCTGGAGAAAGCCGCGTACTGGTTGAACGAAGCAGTTGAGCGGAGCCGCGCGAACGCGTTTGGGCAGCCCGAGGACCCGCGTTCCGAAAGCGGTCAGGACATGGCGCTGGCGGGGTTTGGACTGGGCATGCTGCTGGCGGACGGAACGGGCGTGCCGAAGGACATGGCGCGCGGGATGCGGTTGATCGCCGAGGCGGCGGGCCGCGATATTCCGCCGGCTTTGTATCGCATGGGTCTCGCGGCACGGCTGGGTCTGGGCGCCGAGCGCGACGATGTCCGTGCCGTCGCGTTTTTCCGGCGCGCGGCGGAGTTCGGCTCTGGCGCCGCGGCGGCGGCGATGGGGCTGGCCTATTCCGACGGGTGGGCGGGGACGAAGGACGAGGCGGAGGCCGTGCACTGGTTCCGTATTGGCGCGGCGTTGAGCGAGCCGGACGCGTGGCTCGGCCTCGCGCGCATGTACGAAAGCGGGCGCGGCATGACCGCGGATGGGGCGGAAGCCGGCGTTTGGTACGCGCTGGCGGCCAATGCGGGCGTGGCCGCGGCCCAGCGGCGGATGGGCGAGGCGTCGCAATTCGGACAGCTCGGCCAACGGCGGGATCCGGTGGCGGCGGTGAAATGGTATCGACTCGCGGCGGCGGAGGACGCGGAGGCGGCGTATCGCCTCGGGACACTGGTCGAGATGGGGGAGGGAACCGCGGCGGATCCAAACCTGGCGCTGACGCTGTATCGGGGCGCCGCCGAGCTGGGAAGTCCCGATGCCTCGATGCGGCTCGCCGAACTGGCGCGGGAGGGCGGTCCAGGCCAGCCGAAGGACCCGGTCCTGGCGGAACGTCTGTATCGGGAGGCGGCCGCGCGGGGCCAGACGGCGGCGCTGGTGGGCCTCGCGATCATGCGCGAGACGGCGGGCCGCCAGGCGGAGGCGTTGGCGGCCTATCGGGAGGCGGTGGAGCTGGGTGTCGGGATGGCCTGCGACCGGTTGGGGCGGGCGTATCGCGACGGCGAACTGGGGCTGATGGCCGACGATACGGAGGCGCGGCGCTGGTTCCTACGGGCCACCGATCTGGGCGATGCCGGAGGGGCGTTGAATCTCGGCGCCATGCTGATGCTGGGCCGGGGGGGCACGGCGGACGAGGCGGGCGCTTTGACCCTGTACCGGCGGGCGGCGGATCTGGGCAGCGCCACGGCCGAGGCGAACATCGCCGGGATCTATTGGATGGGCGCGGCGGGGATCGAGAAGGATCGCGCGGTGGCGGTGCGCCATTACATGGTCGCGGCGCGCGGGGGCAATGTCGTCGCGGCGCGGATGCTGTCGGTCGCCTATGGCACCGGCGACGGCGTGGCCCGCGACGAAGCCCAGCAACTCGCATGGGCGCGGCGCGCGGCCGACGCGGGCGATGTGGTGTCGCAGAATTCGCTCGGATATTTGATCCTGACCGGCGCGGGCGGGTCGTACGATTATGTCGAGGCCGCGTTCTGGCTGACCCTGGCGGTGGATCGCGCGGCGCCAGGGGAATTGCGGGACCAGGCGGTGGAGAATTTGGGCACCGCGCTGGCGCAGTTGACGCCTTCGGAAAAGGACGAGGTCGCGCGCCGCGCCGGGAAATGGCGGATGGAGAACGGGGGCGGGTAGGATCGCCGTCCGCTCGGGAGGGGGATGGTCCGAATGACGCGTCCGTCCGCCATCGCGATGGCGGACGGACCTCGATCTCAGTGCGCGATGTCCTCCAGTGCCAAATTATTGGTTCTGGGCCCCCAGATCGCCATGCCGAGAATGACGACACCCATGGCACCCGCGACGAACATGAAGACGGCGGGAACACCGAACTGGCCCAGCAGCCAGGCGATGACGAAGCCGGTGAAGATGGTGCTGAACCGGCTCCACGAATAGACGAAGCCCACGGCGGAGGCCCGGAAGCGGGTTGGAAAAACTTCCGACATGTAGTTGTGGGACGAGTAGGACAGCCAGGAATTCATCATCGTCTGGCAGGCACCGATCGCGATCAGAACCACCGGATCGGTCTGGGTGGAGAACAGCAGGCCAAAGGCGGCGATGCCCGCGCAGGACAGACAGACCTGCCATTTGCGCTCGATCTTATCGGCGAAGAGGGCGCCGACGATCGGGAACAGCGGGTACGCGAAGGCGATGATGAAGGTGTATTCCAGCGATTTCGTCACCGTGATGCCCTTGGCGAGCAGCAAGGTGGGCACCCAGTTGGCGAAGCCGTAGAAGCCGATGGTCTGGAAGAAGTTCACCACGGACAGCATGATCGTGCGGGTGCGGTAGCGCGGGCTGAAGGCCTCCCGGAGTTGACCTTCGCGCGGGTCTTCGGGGGAGGGGGCCTCGGGCGCCGGTAAGGGACGGCCGTATTCGGCGGCGACCTTGGCTTCGATGGCGCTCATGACCTGTTCGGCCTCGGCGATACGGCCCTGTTGGGCCAGCCAGCGCGGCGATTCCGGCAGGCGGAAGCGGACCAGCCAAACGAGGATGGCGCCGGTGGCGTCGAACAGGACCACCCAGCGCCAGCCGGACAGCGACAGGATGGTCTGCGGCACCAGGCACCAGGCGAGAAAGGTGACCACGGGCACGGCGACGAAACCAATGGATTGTTGCGCGGCGAAGCTGAGACCGCGGACTCGTTTGGGCACGAGTTCGGAGATGTAGGTATCGACGGTAACCAGTTCGATGCCGAGGCCGATGCCCGACATCAGGCGCCAGAAATTCACCCAATCGGCGGTGGTCTGGAATGCCATGACGGTGGTGCAAAGGCTGTACCAGACAAGGGAATAGGTGAAGACCGCGCGGCGTCCGAAGCGGTCGGCGAAACGGGTGAGAAAGAAGGTGCCGATGAACAGGCCCGTGAACAGCGCGGCGATAAACGACGCGAGCCCGGTGAACCCGAAGAACGCCACGGTGGTCGGCGTGAAGATTTTATCGGCGAAGAGTCCCGGCGCGATCGTTCCGGTGAGGAAGATCGAATAGACGTCGAACCACCCGCCCAACGAAATCAGCAGAACGAGGACCCAGATGTGCCGGGTCATGGGCAGGCGGTCGAGCCGGGCGGTGATCTCGGCGGCGGGCGTGACGGTCAGGGTCGCGCTCATGGATTGGTTTCCCCTGGATGGCGCGGTGGGCCGCGTCCGGTTGTTTCGGGCGAAAGTACCCGCGCGGGGGTTGAGGCCGCGCGGCGGGAAACAACGTCCGGCATATCCGCGGAAAGGGCAAATTTCGCGAGATGGATCGCGCCAGATTGGAACGGAAGCGGACGGTCTGGCCTTGTGCCGGTCTCAGAACCACCCGGCCTTATCGACCTCGTTCATCAGCGGTTTTCCGGCCGCGAACCGGCGGCAGTTCTCCGCGACGATATCGTAACGGCGGTCGTTGAGGTAGGGGCCATGTCCGGCCATGTGCGGTGTCAGGAGGACATTCGGCATCGTCCACAGGGGGTGCGCTTCCGGCAAAGGCTCGATTTCGAACACATCGAGCGCGGCGCCGGCGATGTCCTTCGCGTTCAGGGCGGCGACGAGGTCGTCGAGACGCGTGGTCATGCCGCGTCCGATATTGATGAAAAAGGCGGTCTTTTTCATTTTTCCGAAGCGCGCGCGGTTGAACAGACCCTCGGTCGCGGGCGTGTGCGGAATGGTGAGGATCACGAAGTCGGCGCGCGGCAGAAGCTCGTCCAGCGCGTCAGGCTTGTGCAGTTCCGCGACGCCTTCCGTGGGCGCGGCGCGGCGGGC
Source organism: Acetobacteraceae bacterium (assembly GCA_947474705.1). GTDB lineage: Bacteria > Pseudomonadota > Alphaproteobacteria > Acetobacterales > Acetobacteraceae > Rhodopila. The sequence goes on from CANJJS010000001.1 coordinate 169,843, forward strand.
ATCGGTGGCGAGGACCTTGACGCCGAACGCGGCCAGCAGACGCGCGGCTTCGGCGCCAATGCCGCCAAGACCCACGATCAGCGCGGTCGATTCCGGCAGATGCACGACATCGCCCGCTTCCTGGCCGGATTTCTTCCATTCCCGGCGCTGCTGTTGGGGAAGGAAAACGTGGAAGCCGCGCGCGAAAGCCAGCACGAAGGCGAGGATATGGGCGCCGATGTGATCGTTGAAGATTTCTCGAAAATTTGTGACTTTCAGCGGGTGGGCGATCAGCGCGTCGTGATAGTATCCGGCGGCGGGCGCGATTTGCGGGGCCTGAAGCCAGCGCAGTTTTTTCGCCTGCGCCAGAAGGTCCGCGGGTATCCAGCCAAAGGCGCCGTCGGCGTCGGCGATTTCCTTCGCGGCCTGTCCCTCGTCTTCGACGACGACGACGCGGGCTTCCGGCACTTCGGCGGCGAGGCGGGCGGCCCATTGGCGATAAGTGTCGTTTTGAGGGGGCAGCATGACGAATTTGAATGAGTTGGCGCCTGACACGATCCGTTCTCCCGAGCTTCGCGTTCCGTTGGTCCGGAATGGTCTGGGCAGAGTGGCCCGCGGATCGCCGCCGATCAATGGCGGGCCGCGCGGACGCCGCCGGCCATGAGCGCGGTCCGCGCGGGTGTTTTGTATTTCGCGTGTGTTTTCGCGGCCGGTTTCGTGCTTGGCGCGTTTCGCGTGACCGTCGTGGCCCCGGCGATCGGCGCCACCGCGGCGGTGGCGCTGGAATGTCCGCTGATTCTGGGGTGGAGCTGGTTCGTTTGCGGCCGGCTTGTCGGGCGCGCGGAGCCTTTGTCCTGGCGCTTCGCGATGGGCGCGCTGGCGTTCGGGCTGACCATCGCCGCCGAACTGGCGTTGTCGTTGGCGATGGGCGGCGGATCGATCCGTGGCTTTTTGTTACAATACCGGGACCCGGCGGGCGCGCTGGGGCTGGCGGCGCAAATTGTCTTCGGAGTGTTACCGATGTTTCGTTGACCCGCCTCATGCCGCGGTGCAACATGCTTGCCGCCCCGGGTCCGATCCGCTAGCAACACGGCGCTTCGCGGGCCAGACCCAGCAGTGGGGCGCGTCCGCTGGCCAATCTTTATGTGCAGAATGGCGTGCCAGGGGGCGCGCCGCGAAAGGATAGCCTCATGGCCCGCAATAAAATCGCGCTGATCGGCGCCGGCAACATCGGCGGCACGCTCGCCCATCTGATCGGCCTCAAGGAACTCGGGGACGTCGTCTTGTTCGACGTGTTTCCGGGGGTCGCCGCCGGTAAGGCGCTGGACATCATGCAGTCGGGTCCGGTGGACGGGTTCGACTCCAATATGTCGGGGACCAAGGATTACGCGGCGATCGCCGGGGCCGACGTGGTGATCGTCACCGCCGGTTTTCCGCGCATGCCCGGCATGTCGCGCGACGATCTGATTGGTAAAAACGCGGGCGTCATCGCCGAAGTGGCCGAGGGCATCAAGACGCATTGCCCGAACGCGTTCGTGATCTGCATCACCAACCCGCTGGATGCGATGGTGTGGGTGATGAAGGAGAAGTCCGGACTTCCGGCCAACCGCGTCGTCGGGATGGCGGGCGTTCTGGACAGCAGCCGCTTCCAGTTGTTCCTGGCGCAGGAATTCGGGGTTTCGGTCGAAGACGTGCGGGCCTTCGTTCTGGGCGGGCACGGCGACACGATGGTGCCGCTGACGCGTTACTCCACCGTGGCCGGCATTCCGGTGCCCGATCTGATCAAGATGGGCTGGACAACCCAGGAAAAAATCGACGCGATCGTGGACCGCACCGCCAATGGCGGCGGCGAAATCGTGAAATTGCTGGAACGTGGCAGCGCCTTCTACGCGCCGGCGGCCTCGGCGATTTCGATGGCGGAAGCCTATCTGAAAGACAAGAAGCGGGTTCTGCCCTGTGCCGCCTGGTTGACGGGCGAGTATGGCCAGAAGGACCTGTATGTCGGCGTGCCCGTCGTGATCGGCGCGGGCGGTATCGAGCGCATCGTGGAGGTCGAGCTGAACGCGACGGAAAAGGCCGCGTTCGACAAGTCCTGTGCCGCGGTGAAGGAACTGGTGGACGCAGCGAAAGCCCTGATCTGATGAACATCCACGAATACCAGGCCAAGGAACTGCTCAGGCGCTTCGGCGTTTCGGTTCTGGACGGACATGTCGCATGGACGGCCGACGAGGCCGCCGCGGCGGCGGAGAAACTCCCTGGCCCGGTGTTCGTGGTGAAGTCGCAGGTACACGCGGGTGGCCGGGGTGCCGGGCGCTTCGCGGACGATCCGAACGGCAAGGGCGGGGTTCGCCTCGCCCGATCCATCGACGAGGTGCGTGCCGCCGCGGATGCCATGATCGGGCATGTGCTGGTGACGAAGCAGACGGGCGCGGCCGGACGGCCGGTCCATCGCGTTTACGTGGAAGCGGGCTGCGAGATCGCCCGCGAATTGTATTTTTCGCTGCTGGTCGATCGTGTCAGCGGACGGGTGACGATGGTCGCCTGCGCCGAGGGCGGGATCGATATCGAGGATGTCGCGGCGAATCATCCCGAGAAAATTTTACGGGTTCCGATCGATCCCGCGACGGGTCTGTCGGGCCACCATATTCGCACGCTGAGCTTCGGTCTGGGTCTCGCCGGCGGCGCGGCCAAAGCCTTCGACAAGCTGGCGCGCGGGCTTTACGCGGCGTTCGTGGGGCTCGATTGCGCGATCGTGGAAATCAATCCGCTGGTTGTCACGAAGGACGACGCGGCGATCGCGCTGGACGCGAAGATCAGTTTCGACGACAGCGCGTTGTTCCGGCATCCCGAACTGGAAAAGCTGCGCGACGAGGCGGAGGAGGATCCGAAGGACCTCGAGGCCGAGAAGCATGGGCTGAACTATGTCGCGCTCGATGGGAATATCGGGTGCATGGTGAACGGCGCGGGCCTCGCCATGGCGACGATGGATATTATCAAGCTTTATGGGATGGCGCCGGCGAATTTCCTCGATGTCGGGGGAAGCGCGACGAAGGAACGGGTGACGGCGGCGTTCAAGATCATTCTGTCCGACCCCAACGTCGAAGGTATCTTGGTTAATATTTTTGGCGGCATCATGCGCTGCGACGTGATCGCCGAAGGCGTTGTGGCGGCGGCGCGGGATGTGAGCCTGTCGGTGCCCCTGGTGGTGCGATTGGCGGGCACGAATGTCGAGCTGGGCCAGCAAATCCTGGCGCAATCGAACATGCCGATCGTGGCGGCGAAAGACCTTGGCGATGCAGCCGCGAAGATTGTCGCGGCCGTGAAAGAGGCGGCCTGACATGGCGATTTTGGTGAATGCCGGGACCCGGGTCATCACGCAGGGATTTACCGGCGCTCAGGGCACCTATCATACCGAACAGGCGATCGCGTACGGCACCAGGGTCACCGGGGGCGTGACGCCGGGGAAGGGCGGTACGACGCATCTGAAGCTGCCGGTGTTCGACACGGTTCGCGAAGCCCGCGAAACGGTGGGCGCCGACGCGACCGCGATCTATGTGCCGCCCCCGTTCGCCGCCGACGCGATCATGGAGGCGATCGACGCCGAAGTGCCGCTGATTATCTGCATCACCGAGGGTATTCCGGTGCTCGACATGGTGCGGGTGAAGCGGTCGCTGTGCGGGTCGAAGTCCCGGCTGATCGGGCCAAATTGTCCGGGCGTCATCACACCGGGCGAATGCAAGATCGGAATCATGCCTGGGCATATCCATATGCGAGGCTCGGTCGGGATCGTGTCGCGATCCGGGACCCTGACCTACGAGGCGGTGGCGCAGACGACGGCCGCCGGACTTGGGCAGAGCTCGTGCGTCGGGATTGGCGGCGATCCGGTGAAGGGCACCGACTTCATCGAAATTCTGGAAATGTTTCTGGCCGATCCCGATACAAAGCAGATCGTCATGATTGGCGAAATCGGTGGACAGAGCGAGATCGAGGCGGCGGAGTTTCTGGCGCGCAACCCCGTCAAGAAACCGACGGTTGGGTTCATCGCGGGGTCCTCGGCGCCGCCGGGCCGGCGGATGGGGCATGCGGGGGCGGTGATTTCCGGCGGACGGGACACGGCGGATGCCAAGAAGGAGGCGATGCGAGCGGCGGGCATTCATGTGTCTGACAGTCCGGCGGAACTGGGCGTGCGGATGCTCGAGGTGTTGCGGGGGTAGGCGCGGGAAAAGTTTGAAACCGTCGATCATTCCCATTATATTCGCGCCATGGAAAATCCATACGCCCAGGTGACGAAAAGCCGGTCACGTGTTGAGGCTCAGCCGGAGCGCGATGCGATGGATACCCAGGTCATGACCCCCGATACCTTGTTCGCGTCCGGTCCATGGTTCCGGCCGTTCCGCGGCCTCGCCGTGTTGAAACGCGAAGCTGCCGCGATCTGCGCGAAGATCGACCGGGAACTGCCGGTCGCGGAAGCCCGCGCCGACCGGTTGATGCGGCTTTACGGCCTCTGACGCCGGGTGGCGCTCAATCCGATTGGGTTTCTGACGGCCTTCCGGCGGCTCGACCGCTTGTTCGAGCTTGAAGCGAAGCATGGCCGCCTGATCGAAGCGCAGGCGGAACGCATTCAGGCGTTGCAGGATCAACTCAACCGTTTGCAGGCTCGGGTCGAGGCGCGGGAAGACATCCTGGTCGCCGAAGCGAAAGGCGCCGCGGGATCCGTGGCCTCCATGGTCGCATCCCAGCACGTCGCCGACATCTCCCGCCGCCTTGGCGCGATGGAGGAACGGGTGAGGGAACCCGGCCGTCTCGCGTTGCTGGCGCGGGACCACCCGGGAACATAGGTATCCTCCTCTGCCCAACCCATGTAAAACCCCTCTTACATGAGCTGGACCCGCGATCCCAATCCGTCCTCCCCCCGCCGCGGCTATCACCACGGCAATCTGCGCGAGGCGCTGATCCAGGCCGCGCAGGAGCTGATTGGCGCCAAAGGCCCCGCGGGCTTCACGATCGCGGAGGCGGCCCGGCTCGCGGGGGTCAGTCCCGCCGCGCCCTACCGGCATTTCCGCGACGCCGAGTCGCTGCTGGCCGAGGTGGCGACCCGAGGTTTCGAGGCCTTTCGCACTCGCCTCGCCGCCGCGCTCGACTCCGCGCCCGCCGATCCGCCACGCGCCGCGGAAACCGTCGGGCGTGCCTATCTGGCCTTTGCCCGAGAGGAACCGGCCTTCTACGCGGCCATGTTCGAAGCCCGCATCGCGCGGGATCCGTATCCCGATCTACAGGCCGCCGGCGATCGCGCCTTCGGTGTGCTGCGCGCGCTGGCGGATCGTCTGTCCGCCGCGGCCCGTATTCAGCCGCGCCCGCCCGCATTGATGATCGCGCTGCATATCTGGTCGACCTCCCACGGCATCGCGTCGCTGTTCGGCCGCCCCGATCCGTCCCGCCGTCCCTTGCCGATGTCGGCTGAGGATCTGCTCGAGGCTTCCATGCTGATTTATCTGCAAGGACTGGGTGTCCCGCCGTCCGGTTCCGCTTGACGAGGGCGGCGTTTCCTCTATATGTAAATGTGTCTTACATTCACATGAGGCAAACAATGAGCGCCGCCGCCAACCCGAACGCCTACCCGGCTCCCCCCTGGGGCCGGCCGCTCGACAATCAGGCGTGGCAGGAGCCACCCTTCTGGCATCCCGCCGGCATGAGCCGTCCCGTGGGGATCGCCGCCATGGTCCTGGGCTTTGTCCTGTTCTGGCCGATCGGCCTCGCCATGCTCGTGTTTCTCTTCGCCTCCGGCCGCCTGGGCTGCCGCCGCCGCCGCTGGGACCGTGGGCCGAACACCCCGTACCAGGCCAACAACGAGTGGCAGCCGATCACGCCGCCCTGGTCCAACTGGTGCGGCGGCCAGCGGAAAACCCAAGCCAGCGGCAACCACGCCTTCGACGAATACCGCGCGGAGACGATCCGCCGCCTGGAAGACGAACAGACCGAGTTTTCCTCGTTCCTGGAGCGCCTGCGCTTCGCCAAGGACAAAGCCGAGTTCGACCAGTTCATGGCCGAACGCCGCCAGGCCCCGCGTCCGCCGTCCCCGCCGGAGCAACCCGCGCACGGATAACCGTCCCGGTGTTAAGAGAACGGTAACAGGTTCCGGATAGACAGAGGCGCGCCATGGGGTCACACCCTGGCGCGCCTTTTGCTTGTGTGGCGCCGGGGGATGCATACATGCGTCACCGCGTGTGGGCGCGGTGCCTTATTTTCGCCGGGTCTTCGTGGCGAAAGGCGCGCGCCTCATGCATGCGTGGGGCGTGGATATGGACAGCGGACGGACAGACAGGGAATCGCGATCATGGCGGGTGTCGACATTCTGGCGCAGGCCTTCAGCGGGGCAAATGCCGCGTTTTTGGGCGAACAATACGCGAAATGGGCGGTCAACCCGGCCTCGGTCGATCCGAGTTTCGCCGATCTGTTCGACGCGATGGACGACGAGGCACGGGCGGTGCTCGCCGAGGTCGCCGGTGCCCCTTGGTCTTCCCCCGACCCGGCGCCCGCCGCGGCCGTCCCGCCCGTAACGGGCGCACCATCGAACGAGCAGGTGCGTGCCGCGACCATCGCCTCGCTGCGGGCGCTGATGCTGATCCGGTCCTATCGCGTGCGCGGGCATCTGGAGGCCCGGCTCGATCCGCTTGGCCTCCAAATCCCCGCGCCGCACGCCGAACTCGACCCGCGGACCTATGGCTTCACGAACGCCGACCTCGATCGTCCGATCTTCATCGACAACGTACTGGGCCGCGAGACGGCGACACTGCGCGAAATCACCCGCATCCTGCGCGACACTTATTGCGGCTCGATCGGCGTCGAGTTCATGCACATCCAGGACCCCGAGCAAAAATCCTGGATACAGCGGAAAATCGAGGGCGCGCCCTGGCTCCAGGCCCTCGGTGCCGACGACAAACGCAAAATCCTGTCCCAGTTGACAGAAGCCGAGGGCTTCGAGGCCTTCTGTCAGAAGCGCTACGTCACCACCAAGCGCTTCGGCCTGGAGGGCGGCGAGATCACCATCCCCGCGATCCACGCCATCATCGAGACCGCGGCCAAGGCGGGCGTGCGCGAGGTCGCGATCGGCATGCCCCATCGCGGCCGCCTGAACACACTGGTCAACGTCGTCAAAAAACCTCTGACTCAGGTCTTTTCGGAGTTCGGCGGCGAAAGCTTCAAACCGGACGATGTCCAGGGCTCCGGCGACGTGAAATACCATCTGGGCACGTCCACGGATCAGGAGATCGGCGGGCAGATGGTGCATCTGTCGCTCCAGCCGAATCCCTCGCATCTGGAGGCCGTCGATCCCGTCGTCATCGGAAAAGTCCGCGCCCGCCAGGACCGGGCGGGCGATACGCAGCGCCGCGCCTCCGTCATGGCGATCCTGATGCACGGCGACGCCGCCTTCGCCGGCCAGGGGCTTGTCTACGAGACCCTGGCGATGAGCCAGTTGATCGGCTACCGCACCGGCGGCACCGTCCACGTCATCGTCAACAACCAGATCGGCTTCACCACCGTCCCGGCGCACGCCTATTCCGGCCTCTATTGCACCGACGTCGCCAAATCGATCCAGGCGCCGGTTCTGCATGTCAACGGCGACGACCCCGAAGCGGTGATCTTCTGCGCTAACGTGGCCGCCGAGTTCCGGATGCGCTTCGCCGCCGACATCGTGCTCGACATCGTCTGCTACCGCCGCCATGGCCACAACGAGACCGACGAGCCCGCCTTCACCCAGCCGATCATGTATCGCGCGATCGACCAGTTGAAGACCACGCGCGCGCTCTACGCCGAACGCCTCGCCGCCGAGGGCGCCGTGCCGTCGGCCGAGTCGCAGGCGATGTGGGATGCCTTCGCGAAAACGCTGGAAGACGCCAACGCCGCCGCGAAATCTTACAAACCCAATAAGGCCGACTGGCTGGAGGGGCATTGGTCCGGCTTCCACGCCACCAACCGCGACGTCGAACACGCGGAATCCCCGACCGCCGTCCCGGAACAGGTTCTCAAACAGGTCGGCGCGGCTCTGTCCCGCGTCCCCGCCGGCTTCGACCTGAATTCCAAGATCGCCCGCCAGCTCGACGCGAAAAAGAACATGATCGAGACCGGCGAGGGGATCGATTGGTCCACCGGCGAGGCCCTCGCCTATGGCTCCCTGCTGTTGGAAGGCAGCCGCATCCGCCTGTCCGGCGAGGACTGCCAGCGCGGCACCTTCAGCCAGCGCCACGCCTTCCTCATCGACCAGACCAACCAGTACGAATACGTGCCGCTGAACAACATCCGGCCCGACCAGGCGAAAATCGAGATCTATAATTCGCTGCTGTCGGAAGCGGGCGTCCTCGGGTTCGAATACGGCTATTCGCTGGCTGATCCCCGCACTCTGGTGCTGTGGGAAGGCCAGTTCGGCGATTTCGCCAACGGCGCGCAGGTCATCATCGACCAGTTCATCGCCTCGGGCGAGACCAAATGGCTGCGCATGTCCGGCCTGGTCATGCTGCTGCCGCATGGCTACGAAGGGCAGGGGCCGGAACATTCCTCCGCCCGGATCGAGCGCTATCTGCAACTCTGCGCCGAGCGGAACATGTGGGTCTGCAACATCACAACCCCCGCGAATTATTTCCACGCGCTGCGCCGCCAGTTGCATCGCAATTTCCGCAAGCCGCTGATCGTGTTCACGCCGAAATCGCTGTTGCGGCACAAGCTGGCGGTTTCGCCGCTGCGCGACATGGCCGAAGGCAGCCGCTTCCAGTTCGTGCTGCCGGAAATCGACGAACTCGCCGCGCCGGAGAAGGTGCGCCGGGTCGTGCTGTGCTCCGGTAAGGTTTACTACGATCTTCTGCAGGAACGCCGCGCGAAGAACATCGACGACATCGCCATCGTCCGGCTGGAACAACTCTATCCGTTCCCGGACAACACGCTGGTCCGGGTGCTGAAGCCGTACATCAACGCCGACATCGTCTGGTGCCAGGAAGAGCCGGAGAACATGGGCTCCTGGAACTACGTCGACCGGCGTATCGAAAAAGTCATGCTGCGGCTGGAGACAAAAGCCCACCGCCCGATCTATGTCGGCCGCGAACCGGCGGCGAGTCCGGCGACCGGTCTCGCCCGCACCCATATGGCGCAACAGGCGCGCATCGTCACGACCGCCCTTGGACTGGGCTGAGGAAAAACCGAGCCATGGCAACCGAAATCACTGTTCCCGCCCTGGGCGAGAGCGTCACCACCGCCACCATCGCCCGCTGGATCAAACATCCCGGCGATAGCGTGGCCGCCGACGAGCCATTGGTCGAGCTTGAGACAGATAAGGTGACGGTGGAAGTCACCGCGCCCGCCGCCGGCGTTCTCACCGCGATCAATTTCCCCGAAGGGAGCGAGGTCGAGGTCGGCGCTCTGCTCGGGATGCTGGATGGCGAGGCCGCCGCACCCGCGCCCAGACCCGCCGCCAATCCCGCCGCGGGCATCAATCCGCCCCCGCGGCCCCTTGGCCCCGTGGCCCGCCCGGCCGCACCCGCGGCGACGCCCGTCGCACCGCCGGTCGTGGAGGTACTGGCGCCGATCCAGCCGCGAGCCGCCCACGAACCGATGCCCGCCGCGGCCCGGATCATCGAGGAACAGAAACTGGCACCCGCCGCTGTCGGGCCCGGCTCGGGCAAGGACGGACGCATCACCAAGGGCGACGTGCTGGCCTTCCTCAACCGTCCCGCGCCGGTGGCGGCTCCCGCCGCGCCGCAACCCCCGCGCGCCGAGGACCCGCGGGAGCAACGGGTGAAAATGACCCGCCTGCGCCGCACCATCGCCGCGCGGCTGAAGGAAGCCCAGAACAACGCGGCCATGCTGACCACCTTCAACGAGGTGGACATGACCGCGATCATGGCCCTGCG
>CANJJS010000002.1 GCA_947474705.1 Acetobacteraceae bacterium
CTGACCCGCCATGTCGAGCGATTGAGCAGCGTCACCTCCAGGTCCGGCACCCCGGTCTGGGCGCGGATCAGCGCGATGACCTCGTCGTCGGTCCAGGGATGCGGCCGGTCGTCCTTTTCCAGCCCGATCTGCGTCACCGTCAGCCAGCGGTCGCGGCCGTTGGTGTTCAAAATCGTGGACACCGGGGTGCCCGGGGTCTTCGAGAAAATACGATAGCCCGCCGCTTCCTTGGTGATCGGGAAGCGGGACAGGTCGCCCTTCCAGTATTCGTTGGACATGACGGCCAAGGTGGAGGGGCCCTCCATGTCGATCCCCGCCGCGCGCCGCGTGCCACTGCCCGCGCCATCGGCGGCGATGAGGAACTTCGCGGTCCAGGCGGTTTCCGGCCCGCCATCGGTGGGCCGCGTGCGGACGGTCACGCCCTCGGCGCTTTCCTCGAAGCCCAGAAATTCCGTGCTGAAGAAAACCCGCGCGTGCCGGGAGGATTTCAGATCCTCGTAAATCTCTTCCTCGACCGCGTCCTGCGCGACCAGGGATTTCCAGGCGGGGGTGTGACCCTCGTTCGGCTCGGGACGGGTGCGCCCGATCTCGCGGCCCGCGATGCTCTCGACGAAGACGAACATGTCGGAGCCGTCCTGCAACCCGCGATCGCGAATCCGCTGCTCGATGCCCCATTGGCGAAAGATTTCCATGGTGCGGATCCAGCAGCCCCGGGATTTCGGGTGGTCCGTGGTGGTCGAACTCCGCTCGACGACAACGCAATCGACCCCGAAGCGGTCGAGCAACAACGCCATGGCGAGGCCGACCGGGCCGCCGCCGACAATGAAAACGGATGTGGAGGTGGACATGCGAAGACGCTTCCCTTGCATTTTTTCAGCGCGAAGCATGCCGCCAACACGGCGTTCCGTGAAGAGCGTTCCGCGCGGTGGGCAGGCCAATCGGGAGAAGGAAGGAAAGCCTTGGGGCTCCGCCCCCGAGAGCCGCGAAGCGGATCGCGCCCGCGAGGGGCTTTGCCCCTTCGAACCCCACCAGGGCGGGGGCCCCCCGCCTTCGCAGGGGCAAGCCTGGACCCATTTAATTGGGGGAGATGAAGAAGGGGGCCTTGCGAGACGGTTGCAACGTCCGTGTCGGCGCCCTTCTTCATCTCCCCCAAACAGACGGCATCCAAGGTCCTGCCTTGGCGGGGGTTGAGGGGGCAGCACCCCCCACGGGGTCCGGGGCGGAGCCCTGGGACTCTCTTCCTTCGCCCGATTGCCCTGGCGCGATGGACGAAACGGCGCCGCCACGCCGCGCGCCGGAAACCCGCTACGTCAGGGGCTGGAACCCGATTTCGGCCCCGCGCCGCCGCCGCCGAACATGCTGCTGGACCCGCCGCCGCCGGCATTGAATCGCCCGACATTGCCCAAAAGCTGCTGCAGGAACGACGCCTCCGTCCCCGGCGACGGCGTCGTCCGGTCCGCGACATTCACCGAAACCGCCTCGTCCTGGGTTACCGTCCGAACCCCCGTCAAAATATTCCGGTCGTCGAAGCTCATGACCACGACATTCTGGTCCAGAACCCCCGGCGTCCGGCCCAGCCGCGGCCGGGTCACCTCGGAAATATACAGCCAGGTGTTGTCGTCGAAGGTCGCCTTCTGGGTCGGCGAGCCAATCAGCGCCGAAACATCCGCCTTGGTGGACACGCCGGTCACAAGCTGCTTCAGCAACTCCGGCTCCACCTTGTTGCCGCGGGTCTGCGGCGGCGGCAAAATCATCGAACACCCCGTGGCGGTCAGAGACAAAACCAGCGCGGCGGCAAGCCGGCCGGCCCGAAAATTTCGCGCCCAAACGCGCTGCGGTCGTGAACGATTGGCTGGCACGCGGCGTGATCCCTGAGAGTTCGCGATAACGCGATCATAGCATCGGGTCCCGCGATTGCGATAGCGCGCCGCCAACACGAACCGGGCCAGCCGCCGCGAGGAAAAAAATCCCCCTGGGTTTCCGCCGCGCGAACCCCGTCTCGCCCTATCGCGTCACCCCCGTGAGATAAATGTCGGCGTGACCGAACCACCGGGTTTCGATCTCCAGGCGCACCGGCCAGCGTTGGCCGTCCGTGCCGACGGGAGCGAGCCAGACAATGCCGCCATGCGGGCGGGCGTCTTCGTTCCGGTCGCGGCCAAGACGAAATCCGGCGAGGATCTGGCTGACGAACTCGCAGCGCAGCGCGGGACCGGCGAAGCTGGAGCGGGCGGAGCCAGGCAACGTCTCCTCGCCCATGGTGCGCGCCTGGAACACTTCCAGACGGCGGCCGTCGTAGTCGCGGGCATCGCCGTCGCAGCGCCCGGTGGCGGCGACGCGGCGCAGCAGCGCGGCGATTTTGCTCAGGGGATCCATGGTGCGGACGCGCAGCGGCGCGGGAACCTCCTCCCGCTCGGTTTCCGGCGGCGGGTGAATCGCCGCGATCGACGGGGTTTCGTCGCGGTAGCTGAGGCTGACGACGCGGTCGCGGCCCCTGGCGCGGGCTTTCGACGAAAACAGTTTCGGCAAGACCGCCTGGCCCGAGAAGACGCCGTGCGCCTGTTGTTCCAGACGTCCGCCGATGGCCAGTTCCGCGAGGCCGACGGTGCGGTACGTCAACGATATGCGGTAGGACTGGGCGGAAAGATCGGCGCCAAGTGTGGCGTCCGCGATGGGAAGGCCGAGGGCATAAAGGGTATAGGCGAGCTCGGTGGCGGCGGCCGCGCGGTGCGGCGTCAGCGCGAGGCAGACAAGCAGCGGCGTGAGTCCCGGGATGAGGCGCATCGATAACATATAATCGCGTGCGCGCGCCATGAAACCTGGCCCGCCGGTCAAGCCGGGATATTCCTCGCGCCACGAAATGAACGCGCGGCGGGTTGACACCGGACAGGGCCGCCGACTATGTCTCCGGCCCCGGCAAACGGGCGCGTAGCTCAGCGGTAGAGCATTCGCTTCACACGCGAAGGGTCACAGGTTCAATCCCTGTCGCGCCCACCATTTTTCCTTCCCCGGTTTATCCCAGCAACGCGCGGATCGCTTCCAGTTCCGCGAGAGTTTCCGTCAGCACGGCGCGCAGGCGTTCGGCCTCTGGATCGGCGCGGCGGCGGGCGGCGGCGCGGGGCGCGGCAGCGGGTTTGACGGCGGGCGGTTCCAAACCCGGTATCAGCAACTCCCCCACATCCTGGGCGGTATCGTGGAGATCGTCGTATTCGGCTTTCGCGGCCGCGCGTTCCTCGTCGGGGGCGGGCGGGATGTCCTCGGCCAGATGGCCGCCGCCCTCGCGCAACAGGCGTTGCACGCCTTTGATCGTATAGCCCTGAGTGTACAGCAGGTTGGCGATCCGGCGCAGCAGCCCGATATCGGCGGGGCGGTAGTACCGGCGGCCGCCGCCGCGCTTCATCGGCCTGACCTGGGGGAATTTGGTTTCCCAAAAGCGCAATACATGTTGCGGGATATGCAGGTCGTCCGCGACCTCGCTGATCGTGCGGAAGGCGTTCGGCGCTTTTTTGACCTTGGCGCGGACCAGGAGCCCGTTGCCGGTCCCCAAACCCGAGCCGGTTTCCGGGTCTTGTCCGGTTTCGGACGTCTCCGTCCCGGGGACCGCTATTTCGGGGACCGCGGTCTCAGTCGTCATCGTCCGCCTCGACGGCGATGCCGCCGTTGATCCGGCCGCGCAGTACGTGACTGGGGCGGAACACCAGAACCCGGCGCGGCAGAATGGGCACTTCTTCCCCGGTCTTCGGATTGCGGCCGACGCGGCGGCCTTTTTGGCGCACCGAAAAGGTCCCGAACCCACTGATTTTAACGGATTCTCCGGATTCCAGGGCCGCGCCGAGCCGCCCCAGCACGATTTCCAGTAAATCGGCGCATTCGTTTCGCGACAAACCGACCTCGGCATGAATGGTGTCGGCCAGATGGGCGCGGGTAACAGTCGTCATCCCCAGACCTTACGGGCGGCGGCGGCCAGCGTCAACAAACTCCAAAGAATATCCTCTGGGATCAGAGGGTTGGCGCACTTCCCAAAGACCCTCCCGGTGCATCGGATTTCGTGCCACGTTGTTGGGCCGGAGACACGCGCGATGTCCGGTCTTTGTCCCACCCAGGCGGACGGGAGCATGTCCACCCATGAACGACCCGGAAATCGTGACCGTGCCCAGACTGGACGGGACGCTGGGCCCGCCGCCACGGGAGCGGGTTCGCGCCCTGAAGCGGCATTTGATCCAGTCCCTTCGCGCGCTGCGCGAGGCCAAACGCCCGGACCGGCTGATCCAGAAGGCCGCGCCGGTGCCCGAGGGGTTCGCGGCGGAGGTCGTCGCCGCCGGTTGCGCGACCTGCGGCGGGCATTGCTGCATGGGCGGCGGCGAGCATGCCTATATCGACGAGCGCACCATGGCGCGGGTTCGGCGCGACAATCCGGACCTGGACGCGGGTGCGGTCATCCGGGCGTTTTTGGCGCGCGTGGCGCCAGACTCCTTTCTCGGGTCCTGTCTGTTTCATGGCGCCGCCGGTTGCACGCTGGGCCGGGGGCTGAGGGCGGAACTGTGTAACGCATATTACTGCAATGGGTTACGGGACTTTCTGAAACGCGATCCTCCGCCGGACCGGGTCGCGATCGTCGCGGTCCGGAATGGCGAGGAACGGCGCTCCGGCGTGCTCACACGGCGCGGACAGCGGTGACGAAGCGGGTCACGGTTTCCGTCAGGCGGTTGGCCTGACCGGAGACGTCGCCCGCCGCGCCCAGCACGCTCTCCGCCGAGCGGCCCGCGGTCGCGGCGGCGTCGTCCACGGCGGCGACATCGCCCGACATCGCCGATGTGCTGGCGGCGGTGCGTTGCGCGCTGGCGGCGATCTCGGCCGTCGCCGCGCCCTGTTGTTCCACCGCGCTGGCGATGGAGGTGGCGATGGTGCTCACCTCGTCGATGATCCCCGCGATGCCGCCAATGGCGGCGACGGCTTCGGCGGTCGCGGTCCGCACCTCCTCGATCCGCGCGGCGATATCGCCCGTGGCCTTGGCGGTTTGTCCCGCGAGGTTTTTCACTTCGCTGGCGACCACGGCGAAACCCTTGCCGGCCTCGCCCGCCCGCGCGGCTTCGATGGTCGCGTTCAGGGCCAGGAGATTGGTTTGTCCGGCGATATCGCCGATCAGCGCGACGATCTCGCCAATCCGGTTCGCGCCGGTCTCCAGCCCCTGCATGATGGTGTCGGAGCGGCGGGCTTCCGTCACGGCGCGTTCGGTGATCCGGGCGGAGCGCGCGACCTGCTGGCTGATTTCCGTCAGCGATGCCGCCAGCTCCTCCGCCGCCGAGGCCACGGTTTGGACCGCCGCGCTTGCCTCCCGCGCCGCGTCGTTCGCCCGTCCCGTCCGGGTACGGGTTTCGGCGGCCGCGCCGGTCATCGAGCGCGCGGTGGCTTCAAGGCCCGCGGCCGATTGGCTCAAGGCGGCGGCGAGGCCCGCGGAATCCGCCTCGAAGGTCTGGATGACGCCGGCGCGGCGGGCACCGCGCTGCTCGCGCGCCGCCATGTCGCTTTCCCGGGCCTCTCGGATGCCGTCGGCTTCGCGGGCTTTGTCGCGCAGGGTTTCGGTGGCGCGAGAAATCGCGCCGATTTCGTCGCCGCGCGCGGTCCAGGGCACCTCGGTGCCGTGTTCGCCCGCCGCGAGGCGCAACAGGCAGTCCCGCAAATCGACCAGCGGACGGGTGACACCGCGCGCGAGGCGCCAGCCCGCGAACACCGCCAGCACCCCCGCCAGGATCAGGCCGCCCGCGAGTTCGCGCGACCATGCCTCGGCGCGGGCCGCGGCGGCCGTCAGGTCCGCCGCGATGCCGTTCGCGAACGCCAGCTCCACCTCCCGCAACCGGTCGATGCGCGCGGTCGCGGTCTGGAACCAGGCGGGGCCGGTGACCCCTGGAATCGCCGCATCGGGTCCCACCCCAATCGCGGCGGCCCGCGCCTGGGCGATCGCCTCCTCGACCGGCCCGGCGCGAACGGCGCGCGCGCGCTCGCGCATCCCCGCGGGGGCGAACATCTCGAACATGGCGAAGCGGTCGTTCTGCGTGGAAATCGTGGCCAGCCAGGCTTCGTAGCGTGGACGGGTGAAGCGGCCGGCGGAAAACCCGGCCGCGCCGGCGGCGCGTTCCTGGCCGGCGCTTTCTTTCGCAGACGCGAAGACGGCGTATCCCGTCAGGGCGCGGGAGAAGGCTTCCGTCGCGGCGATGCTGGCGGCGTCTGGCGCCACGGCCAGCAATCCGGCGATGGCCTTTGTATAGATGGCGGCCGCCGCCGGCGGTTCGACACGCCGCGCCAGCACGTCGGCCCGGATGCGATCGATGTCCTCGACCTGTGTTTGGGCCGTGGCGATGGTGGCGATCGTGTTGTCCGGAAGGCCGGCGCGCCGCTGCGCGTCCGCGCGCGCGGCCAAAGCGCGGGTCATGTCCCGTGTCCGGGTTTGTTGCGTGGGCAGTTCGACATTCATTTGGGTGCCGCCGCTGCCAAGGAACGCCACGGACATGCCGCGCTCTTTTTGCAACTCGTGCGTCAACGCGCCCGCATCCACCAAATATTCGACCAGCGTCGCGGCGCGGGCCATCCGCGCGGCCTCCCGATGCGACGACACGGCCAGCGCGATGCCGGTCGCGAGCATGCCGGCAAGGGGCAGGGCGAGCGCGAAGGCGAGGCGGGTGCCGATGGGAAGGCTCCGGAACACTTTGCCGGGTACGAACATCTGGGTCTCCGTGAGGCGCGAAGGGAATGCCAACCGATAAGCAGGCGAGGTTAATAAAGGGTGAACCCGGCGCCGGTTTTCGCTGGCGGGCGTGGGATGTTCGCCGTGGTTGGAGGCGCCGCCGCGGGTCAGCCAGGCGTGGCGCGGTGCCGGGTTTTCCTTCCTCGCTCTTGACTTTTCCCCGTCCTGTTCGGATACGGGGCGCGTTCTGGGCTGGCGCGCGTGTCTCGCCGCGTCTTGTGCCTGGTTGCCGTGGGTTCGAACCGCGGCCATCGCAATGACTGGATCCAATTTGAACGATACCGATCCCGCCCAGGTGGAGCAGGAAGCAAGCTTGTCCGGGCCATCCGCGGTGGAGGGACGGCATGATTCCGCCCCTGACGCCGAATCGCCGCATCTGGAAGCCGCGCCCCATGCCCCGCCGCCGGACGATCCGCCGGTGTCCGGTGCCCCGCTGTTCGATGCCCTACCGGTCGATGTCCTGCCGGTCGATCCGCCAGAGGCCGTCGCGGAGTCCATCGCACCTCCGGCCGCCGATGCGCCGTCCCTTCCGGCCCTGTCTTTGGACGATGCGCTGCCAGAGGATGTTCCGTCCGAGGATGGACCGCCCGACGACACCCAGCCGGAAGACGACGACGAAGAAGAAGACGATGGTTACGCCGCGCATCTCGCCGAATCGGATGAGCCGGCGCGGGCCGTGTTCGCCGATCTCGGCCTGTCGGCGGAGGTGCTGCGGGCGATCGACGACATGGGATACAAGCATCCCACGCCGATCCAGGAACAGGCGATTCCGATCGTTCTGATGACCCGCGACGTGCTGGGCGTGGCGCAGACAGGCACCGGCAAGACCGCCGGGTTCACGCTGCCGATGCTGGATATTCTCGCGGGGTCGCGGGCGCGGGCGCGGATGCCGCGAAGCCTGATCCTGGAGCCGACCCGGGAACTCGCGTTGCAGGTGGCGGAGAATTTTGTTCAGTACGGCAAATATCTGAAGCTGACGCATGCGCTGATCATTGGCGGCGAGAGCATGTCGGATCAGAAGGACATTCTCAATAAAGGCGTCGACGTGCTGATCGCGACGCCGGGCCGGTTGATCGACATGTTCGACCGCGGTTCGATCCTTCTGACGGACACGCGCATCCTGGTGATCGACGAGGCCGACCGGATGCTGGACATGGGGTTCATTCCCGATGTCGAGCGGATCGTCTCGCTGTTGCCGAAGACGCGGCAGACGCTGTTTTTCTCGGCGACGATGGGGCCGGAGATCAAGCGGCTGGCGGATGCGTTCCTGCAGAACCCGCGGGAGATCACGGTGTCTCGCCAGGCGTCGGTGGCGACGACGATCACCGAGGGGCTGGCGCTGGTCGCCGAGCACGACAAGCGGGAGGCGCTGCGGCGGCTGATCCGGACCCAGAATGTCACCAACGCGCTGATCTTCTGCAACCGCAAGCGCGATGTGGATATTCTGCACAAGTCGTTGATCCGGCATAAGTTCGACGCGGGCGCGTTGCATGGCGACATGGCGCAGTCCGTGCGGTTCACGACGCTGGAGAAATTCAAGGCGAACGAGTTGCGGTTGCTGGTGTGCAGCGACGTCGCCGCGCGCGGGCTGGATATTTCCGGCCTGTCGCATGTGTTCAATTTCGATGTGCCGCATCACGCTGAGGATTATGTTCACCGTATCGGCCGCACGGGACGGGCGGGCATGGAAGGGCATGCGTTCACGCTCGCCTCGCCGGACGACAAGCTGGCCGTGAACGCCATCGAGAAGCTGACGGGCCATCCGATCCCGCCGATTGTCGTGGAGGGGCTCGACGTCGTCGAATGGGCCGAGGGCGACAGCCGCAAGCGCCGGGGCCGCAAGGCCGCGCCCGCCAAGGCGCCGCCGAAAGCCGCCGCGAAGGGCAAGCGCGCTGAAACCGGGGAGGCCCGGCCGCCGCGTGTCCGGGCTCCGCGGATGGAAGCCGAGGCCGTGCCGGATCTGGCGCGCGACGCCGAGGTGCCGGCGCTGCCGTTCGACGAACCGCCGCCGCGGGTGCGGGAGGATGCGCCGGCACGGGTGCGCGGCGCCCGTCCGCCGCGTGGCCGCGATGCCGGTCCGTCCGGGGGGACTTCTCGCGAGGAGCCTCGACGCGACGAGGCCCGGCGCGACGAGCCGCGCCGCGATGCGCAACCCACGTTCCGCGACCGTCAGGCACCCGATCGCGCCTTCGCCGATCGCCCCTTCGCCGATCGTGGGCCGGGCGAGCGTTTCGGGCGCGACCGCTGGCGCCGCGACGACGATCTGGGTCCCTCCGTCGTCGGTTTCGGCGACGATATCCCCGCTTTCATGATGGTGCGCCGCCGTCCGAACCCGGCGCCTCTGCCGGAGACCGACGCGTGACCGATAAAGCCGCCAGCCATTTCACCCCGTTTCAATGGGACGACGCCCTGCGCCTCGATTCCGAGTTGTCGGAGGACGAACGCGCCATCCGCGATTCCGCGCGGGAATTTTGCCAGGAGAAGCTGTTTCCTCGGGTGCTGATGGCCAATCGCCTGGAAAAGTTCGATCGCGAGATCATGAACGAAATGGGCGAGATGGGGTTCCTCGGCGCGACGCTGGACGGTTACGGCTGCGCGGGCGTGAATTATGTCAGCTACGGGCTGATTTCGCGGGAAGTGGAGCGGGTCGATTCTGGCTACCGCTCCGCGTTCTCGGTGCAGTCCTCGCTGGTGATGTTCCCGATTTACGCATTTGGGTCGGAAGACCAGCGGCAAAAATATCTTCCCAGGCTGCGGACGGGCGAACATGTCGGGTGTTTTGGACTGACGGAGCCCGACGCGGGGTCCGATCCCGCGTCGATGCGGACTCGCGCGAAATCCGTCGATGGCGGGTTCCTGCTGAACGGATCGAAGACCTGGATCACCAACGCGCCGATCGCCGACACGCTGGTCGTCTGGGCCAAGGACGATAAGGGCGACATCCGCGGATTCATTCTCGAACGCGGGATGAAGGGGCTGGAGCAGCCGAAGATCGAGGGCAAGTTCTCGCTGCGCGCGTCCGTGACCGGCATGATCATGATGCAGGATGTCTTTGTTCCCGCCGAGAACATGCTGCCCAACGTGAAGGGGCTGCGCGGGCCGTTTTCGTGTCTGAATAACGCGCGTTACGGCATCGCCTGGGGCGCTCTGGGCGCGGCCGAGTTCTGCTGGCACGCGGCACGGGATTACACGCTGCAACGGATGATGTTCGGGCGGCCGCTGGCGGCGACGCAGTTGATCCAGAAGAAGCTGGCGGACATGCAGACGGAAATCACGCTCGGGCTGCACGCGGTGCTGCGTCTGGGACGGTTGATGGACGCGCACGATGCCTCGCCCGAGATGATCAGCCTGCTTAAACGGAACAATTGCGGGAAGTCGCTGGATATCGCGCGGATGGCGCGGGACATGCACGGCGGCAACGGGATCGTCGACGAATACCATGTCATCCGGCACGTGATGAACCTGGAAACCGTCAACACCTATGAGGGCACGCACGACGTTCACGCCCTGATACTGGGCCGCGCGCAGACCGGCATTTCCGCGTTTGGCGGGTAAGCACCGGCCCGCTCGGCCGGGGGCACGGCCCGCGCCCCCGCCGCCGGAGCCCGCTGTCGTGGACATCTCCGGCATTGGCGCCGATGGCGACGGGATCGCGGCGCATCCCGATGGGGTGCGTTTGTATGTGCCATTCACCGTGCCCGGCGATCGCGTGCGCGCGGTGCCCTCGCAGCGCCGGGGCGAGGCCTGGGTTGCCGATCTCGACTCACTGGAAGAAGCCGGTCCGAATCGCCAGGAAGCGGCATGCGCGCATTTTGGCGTCTGCGGCGGGTGCGTGGCGCAGCATTGGGCGGACGCCGGATACCTTGGCTGGAAGGTCGCGCGGCTGACGGAAGCGTTGCGGCGCGCGGGCTTCGAGAACCCGCCCATCGCGCCGATCGTTCAGGGCCATCTCGGCACGCGCCGTCGCATGGATTTGGCTGTCAGGCGTATCCAGGGCGGCATGACCGTGGGTCTGCACCGCGCCCGGGGCGAGGACATCGTCGATCTGATCGAATGTCCGGTGCTCCACCCCGCGCTGTTCCATCTGATCGGCCCCGCGCGCGCGCTGTTGTCCGGACTGGGCGCGATCCGCCGGGAAGCCTCGCTGGTCGTCAACCTGCTGGACAGCGGACCCGATCTTTTGGTGCGCACCGACGGCGCGTTGACGCTGTCGGACCGCAACAAGCTGATCGGTTTCGCGGAGACGCATGGACTGCCCCGCGTGTCATGGGCTTTGGGAGAGGGGGATGTGGAGGCGGTTTGCGTGCTGCGCCCGCCGGTGACGATGTTCTCGGGCGTCGCGGTCGCGCCGCCCGCGGGGGCGTTTCTGCAGGCCACGGAAGAAGGCGAGGCCGCGATCGTCGCGGCGGTGCTGGACGGGTTGCCCGCGAAACGGGTGGCGCGGTCTCGGGTGCTGGAGCTTTACGCGGGCTGCGGGACGATCGGGTTCGCGCTGGCCCAACATATCAAGGTCACGGCCATCGAGGGCGACGCGGCGCTGGTCGCCGCGTATCACGCCGCGATCAATCAGGCGGGGTTGATGGGCAAGGTCGCGATCGAGCGGCGGGATTTGGTGCGGCAGCCGTTTTTGGCGAAGGAACTTTCCGCGTATAGCGCCGTTGTCTTGGATCCGCCGCACGCGGGGGCCTCGGCGCAGATGCCGTATATCGCCCAGAGTAAAATTCCGGCGGTCATTTACGTGAGTTGCGATCCCGTCTCCCTCGGACGCGACGCGGCGATCCTGCGGGCGGGCGGCTACCGGTTGGAGAAGGTCACGCCGATCGACCAGTTCCTGTGGTCGGCGCGGTTGGAAACGGTCGCGGTGTTCCGGTTGGGGCGCTGACGGGAGCGCGGCCTGGGCCGGTCTTTCGGCCGCACGGTAAGACACCGGCGAAGCCCCCTGGGATCGCGCCGGTACCTCGTGCCGCCTACCCCTTTGCGCGCCGCCCGGTTCGGGTTTGGGGCTTCGTGGGCTGTCCAAACAATACGACGGACGCCCGCATGACCTTCATCTGGTATCGCGTCGCGCGCTCCGGGGTATGGGAATGGTAATACCCAACAGCGCGCACGACATCGCCCCGCGCCTCGGTCAAATAAATCCGCACGATCGCCGCCGCCGCGACGACGTTGAAACAGGGATCGTCGATCAGGCGCCGGGCGACCTCCTCGTGCGGCAGGTTCCAGGCCTTGGCGAGGTGCGGAATCCAGAGCGTGTTCACCTGCATGACGCCAAGATCCGCGGACCCGTTGAAATTCCGCGAAATGGCGCCGGGACGGCCGGCCTCGACCCGCTGGATCGACGGCAGCACACGCGGTGGCAATTGGTGCACCTGCGCCGCCGCGAGCATGCAGGCGAGGTAGGGGACCGCCGCCATCAGGCCTGTTTGATCTCGATCAGGCTGCGCCGGATTTTCCGGCCTTGCTCCACCATGTTCTCGATATACTCGGCGTCGCCCCAGCGGATGGCGCGGGCCAGGCCTTGCGCGTCCTCCATGAACCGCGACAGCATTTCCAGCAGCGCCTCGCGGTTATTGAGGAAAATGTCGCGCCACATGACGGGGTCGGACGCGGCGATGCGGGTGAAGTCGCGGAAACCGGAGGCGGCGAAGTTGAGCACCTCCTGGCGGCTCTCGTCGGCGAGCCCGTCGGCCGTGTGGCAGATGGAGAAGGCGATCAGATGCGGCAGATGGGACACGATCGCCAGGACACGGTCGTGATGCGCCGGTTCCATCGACTCGACCATCGCGCCGCAGCGGCGCCAGAGTTCGGCGATCTTTTCGACGGACGCGGTATCGGTGCCCGGCGGCGGGGTAAGAAGCGTCCAACGGCCCTGGAACAACGTCGTGAACCCGGAGTCGGGGCCGGAATACTCGGTGCCCGCGATCGGATGCGCGGGCACGAAATGCACGCCCGCCGGAACAAACGGGCCGACATCGCGGATGACGGATTGCTTGGTGGAGCCGACATCGGTCAGCACCGCGCCGGGCATGAGATGCAGGCCGATCGCCTTGGCCAGCGCCGCGAAGGCGCCGACGGGGGCGCAGAGCATGACGCAATCGGCGCCGGCGACGGCTTTCGCCGGGTCGATCTCCACACGGTCGGCGAAACCGAGTTCGACGACGCGATCGAGGGTTTTCTGGGTGCGGGCGTTGACCACGATCTCCGCCGCCAGGTCGCCGCGATCCTTGGCGATCCGCGCGACGGAGGAGCCGATCAGGCCGATCCCGATCAGGGCCAGGCGTTTGAAAAGGGGTTCAGCCACGGGATTGCTTCATGAACGCGGTAAGACCTTCGATGACGAGACCGCATTCCTCGGCGGTGCCGACGGTGATGCGCAGGCAATGCGGCAGGCCGTAAGAACCCACACGGCGCAGGATCAGGCCGCGCTGGCGCATGTAGGTGTCGGCCTGAAGCGCGAAGTCCGCGGTGCCGAAATCGGCGAGAACGAAATTGCCCTCGCCCGGATAAACTTTGAGTCCCGCGGCTTCGAGGCCGGCGGCCAGCTTCGGGCGCCATTCGGCGTTGTGGGCCTGGCTGGCTTCCACCCAGCCGGGCTCGGCCAGCGCCGCGATCCCGGCGGCCTGCGCGGGCACGGAGACGGAAAACGCGGCGCGGACACGGTGCAGCACGTCGTTGATGGCGGGCGGGCCGTAGCTCCAGCCCAGACGCACCCCGCCCAGCCCGAAGATTTTGGAAAATGTCCGGGTCATGATGGTGTTATCGGTGGCGTCCACCAGACGCTCGCCGGCGTTGTAGTCGTCGCGGGTGACGTATTCGGCATAGGCGGAGTCGATGACCAGCAGGATGTCAGGACGCAGATTTTCCCGGAATTTCGCCATGTCGGCTTCGGTAATCATCGCGCCGGTCGGGTTGTTCGGGTTGGCCAGGAACACCGCCTTGGTCGCGGGTGTGACCGCCGCCAGAATCGCGTCGAGGTCCGGTCGCAGATCCTTCTCGGGCACCTTGATCACATCGCTGCCGGCATAGACGCCGGCGATGTGGTAAATCGTGAACCCGTGCGCGCTCATGATAATGTCGCGGCCCGGCCCGCCATAGGCGAGGCACAAATGATACAGAATATCGTCCGATCCCGCCCCGCACACGATTTTCGCCGGGTCGAGGTTCCAGTACGCGCCAATCGCCTCCCGCAGCCGGTCCGCGCCGCCGTCGGGATAGCGAAAACCTTCCGCCGCGACCTCCCGCAACGCCTTTTGGGCGCCGGGGGGCACACCGAACGCGCCCTCGTTCGAGGACAGCTTGTAAGAACGATTGACACCGGGGACCGAGGCCTCGCCGCCGACATAGGGGCTGATGGTCAGGATCTCGGGGCGGGGCGTGGGGGACGTCATGGTGTGTCTCCGGCGATCGGGACGGCATAGCCGCCAAGGACGATCGCGCCTTCGGGAAGTCCGGTTGCGTCTTCGGCGATCAGGCCCGCGACCTCGGCGATCGCGCCGTGCATCGCGAGGACTGGCAGCGCGCCGGGATGGGCGATGAAGGAGCGGTCGTCGCCGCTGGCGTCGGGCGCGGTGGTGGCGATCACGATGGCATCGGCCATGGGCACGTGAGCGGGGCGCGCCGTCCAGAACGGCAGGCGGGCGATGACGTAAAGCCGTGGCGTGGCCGCGGTCAAAGCCGCCCATGTCGCCGCGTCCGGTGGGAACGGCAGCACCGCGACGGTGGCGAGGCCGCGCCGCACCGTGTCCAAAGCCTCCGCGACCGAAGCCTTGGCGTCGATCGGGGTCAAAAATCCGAAATGTTCTCGTGCCATGGCGGCCACGGCATCGGGGCCGGCCACCGCGACCGTGACGGGCGACTGCATGCCGGTCGTGCCGGCCAGCATCTCCCGCCACATGCGCACCAAAGTCCGCGCGGGCAGTTTGCCGGTGTGGCGCGCGACCAGCCGGCGCAGGATGGAGGCTTCGCGTCCGGGCCGGAACGCGGCGGTCTTGCCGGATCGCGCCACGCCTTCGACCACACGGGCCCGGTCGATGAGCAGATCGTGGATTTTGTCGTCGATTTCGTCGAGACGCGCGCGGAGGTCGCCCAGATTCGGGCGCCAGCCATCGTCCTCGGAAGGGGTCGGTCTATTGTCGGGCATCGGAACCAGCCTTAGGAGCCGCCCCGTCTAGCGCAAGCCCGGCCGTAAGCAAACCCACGCATGGGAGATACCGCGCGATCGTTCAGGCGAAGCGCGAGATCGCGCCGGCTACAATGTGCGACCTGCCTGGCCGGTCGCGGAGGGCAAAAGCCCAGGAGTTCCACGCCTCCGGCCAATCGCCGGGCGTTTTCCGTTGACTAACGGGCGGATCGGCGATCGTGTCGAACATCCTCCTTCTCCGCCCTCGCGAGGCCCCATGTCAGCACCCACCGCCCCCTGGGCTTTCACCCTCGCGGCCCTCGCGCTCAACGCCGGTCAGGCCTGCGCCTCGCCCGTCTATAACGGCGGACCGATCCTGACCGCGCCGGTCGATATGAATTACATCTGGTACGGCAACTGGACCGGCAATACCGCCACCACGATCCTGCCACGCCTCATCGCCGATCTGAATGGCTCGACCTATCTGAACACACTCAGTTCCTTCGTTTCCCCGGCCACGGCACAGGTGCCAACGGGCACACTGAATATGACCGCGAGCTATTTCATCGATTCGTCCAGCCCCACGACACTCTGGGCCGGCAATTCCCTGAACGGAACAATCGGCGCGACCGGCCCCACTTCAATCGAGGCCATCGTGCGATCGGTGATCGCCACACAAGGCGTGACAGACCCGAACGCGCTCTGGTTCGTCCTGACCGCGCCCACGATCTCCGTGTCCGGATTTCAAACCCAGTTCTGCGGCTGGCATAACACCACCAGCTCCTCCAGCGCCCTCGCGACACAATTCGCCTTTATCGGCGCGCCGGCGGGTTTCGGCAGCGGTTGCGATGCCTCGGTTCAGGATACCGCGGGGATCAACGGCAATTTCGCCGCCGACGCCATGGCCAGTGTGATCGCGCACGAATTGTTCGAAACCATCACCGATCCCACCGGATACGGCTGGTGGGATTCCGTCAGCGCCGAAGGCGGCGGACACACCGGCGGATTCGAAAATTCCGATATGTGCAATTTCAACTTCGGCGCCACCGCGTCCTCCGCCGGCGCGAATTACAACGTCGACCTGAACGGCCATAAATATTTGCTGCAACAACAATGGATTAACAACACCGCGCCGGGCACGAACCATACCGACCGCAACGGTGGACAATGCGGCATGTCCCTCGCCTTTGCCCAGGCGGCCCCGGAACCCGCGAGTCTCGCCGTCCTCGCGATCGGAATCGCCGCTCTGGGCTTTGCCCGCCGCGCTCAGCCCGGCAACAGAAATTCCCGCCCCAGCTTCACACGCGGGACGCCGTCGTAAGCCACGATATCCGCGGTGGCATAGGTTTCCGTCCACGAGTCCGGGATGAAACCGCCGGTGCCCACCAGATCGATGGGCGCGCGCGCCATTGCCATCGTCCGGCATTTCTCCGGCCCAAACCCCGACGAGGCCACGATCCGGGCCTTCCCGTATCCGGCCTCGTCCAACGCCTCCCGCATCCGCCAGATCGCCGCCGCCGAAACGCCAGGCCCAGCCAGATACCGCGCTTCCACTTCGCGCCCCGCCGCGGCGAAGACGCCGGGCACATGCCGCTCCAACACCGCGCGGCTGCCGGCGGCGTCGAGCCCCTCCAAATACCGCCCGCCATGCGTGTCCAGGCGGAACGCCATCTTCCCGGCCGCCACCAAATCCGGAAACCGCGCGCAAACCGCCAGCGCGTCGGCGATCTCCCGGCCGAAATAATCGGCGAGGACCGTCATCGGCTCGTCCGGAAACGTCTCGCGGAACATCTCCGCGGCACGCAACGTGCTTCCGGCATAACCGATCAGCGAATGCGGCATCGTGCCGAAACCCTTGGCGTTGCCGAACCAGTGCGCGGTGGCGTCGTTGGCGTTGCCGATGAAACCGAGCGCGCCCGCCCGCTTCGCCGCCGCGCCGCCGACGGAACAGGCATAAGCCATCATATCCTGCATCTCGGCGCCCGCGCAGTGCCGCGCGTCCATCGCCAAAAAGGCCGCTTTTGGCAAGGCCAGCGCCATCCGCCAGGCATTGTGCGCGGCGACGCAGACGGGGCCGATCTTTTGCAGCAAGATCGTTTCCATCTCCGACAGATGCCGCATGCTCCCGCTCAGATACGCGAGCGGCTTGTTGGCCGGAACCTCCGCGCCTTCGTCGTGGGTCAGCGTCAGTTCGATGGCGATGCCGCGCTCCTTCGCCGCCGCCTCGATCCATTCGCGCATCGGACGCGGCGCGCACAGAACCGGACGGCGGAGAAAGATGGCATAGGTCGCCCGGACATCCCCGAAACGTTCGAGGATCTTCCGGGTCCGCGTGAAATAGCTGTCGGTGCGGGCGGCGATGTCCGCGCCAATCGCGCCGCGGTCTGCCCTGCCCGCCATCCGCTTACTGCGCCGCCAGCGCGGCCGGCGCCACGGGCGCCCGCCGCCGTTTCAGTTCCGCCGCGACCAAAAACGCGAGTTCCAGCGATTGCTCCGCGTTCAAACGCGGATCGCAGAAGGTCTCGTAACGTTCGGAAAGGTCGGTTTCCGACAGGCGCCGGGCACCGCCGGTGCATTCCGTGACATTCTGCCCGGTCATTTCGATATGCACACCGCCAGCCCAGGTGTCGAGGGACTGATGGACGTCGAAGAAGCCCCGAACTTCGCGCAGGATTTCGTCGAAATTCCGGGTTTTCAACTTCGCGGCGGTGGAGATCGTGTTGCCGTGCATCGGATCGCACAGCCAGACCACCTTATGCCCGGACTTCTGGACAGCGCGCACCAGCGGCGCGAGTTTGTCGCCCACCTTGTCCGCGCCCATGCGGCTGATCAACGTGATCCGCCCGGCCTCGTTCGCGGGGTTGAGAATGTCCAGAATACGTAACAAATCGTCGGGTTCCTGGGAGGGGCCGACTTTCATGCCCAGCGGGTTCTTCACACCGCGGAGGTACTCGATATGCGCGCCGTCGGCCTGGCGGGTGCGGTCGCCGATCCA
The DNA here is from genome assembly GCA_947474705.1 of Acetobacteraceae bacterium. Lineage (GTDB taxonomy): Bacteria > Pseudomonadota > Alphaproteobacteria > Acetobacterales > Acetobacteraceae > Rhodopila. Next base: position 17,854 of record CANJJS010000002.1, read on the forward strand.
CAGGAAATGCGCGGAGCAGCCGTACCAGTCGCCGGTGGTCGAATCGATCCGCGTCAGCGCCTGCTCGAACGGCAGGAGCAGCGCCTCGTGACTGACATAGAAATCCGTCTCACGCAGATCGCGCGTGGTATCGGAGGTCATGCCGCAGGCGGTCATGAACGACAGCGTCTCGTCGATCCGGTGCGCGAGGTCGCGATATTGCGCGGCCAGCGGCGAGGCCTCGACGAAATCGAGGTTCCAGCGATGGACTTCGTGCAGATCGGCATACCCGCCGGACGCGAAGGCCCGCAGCAAATTCAACGTGCTGGCGGACTGGAAATAGGCGAATTCCATGCGCGCGGGATCGGGGATGCGCGCCTGCGCCGTGAAGTCCGGGCCATTGATAATGTCGCCGCGGTAGCTGGGTAGCGTCGTATCGCCCTGGGTTTCATTGTCGGACGACCGCGGCTTGGCGAACTGACCGGCCATGCGGCCCATTTTCACCACGGGAACCGAGGCACCGAAGGTCAACACGACAGCCATCTGCAACAACACCCGGAACTGGTCGCGGATGATATTGGCGGTGAAATCGGAAAAACTCTCGGCGCAGTCGCCGCCCTGCAACACGAAGGCCTTGCCTTCGGACACACGCGCCAGTTGTTCTTTCAAACGGCGAGCCTCGCCGGCGAAAACCAGCGGCGGGTATTTGCCGATCTTGCGCTCCATCTCGTTGAGCTTTTCGGCGTCGGGATAGGTGGGCGCCTGGCGGATCGGGCGGTCGCGCCAGGTGTTCGGGGTCCAGGTCGCGGTCGGCTGGGTGGCGGTCATCGGGTTTCTCCTCGCGCGGCGTTATGTCCTGTCGCGGCGGATTTGGCCATGCCCTTGGCTGGCGCCGGCGGGGGCGGCGGCATGGCGGGTTGCGATGTGACGTCGAAATCGGTGCTGGTCATCGGTGTCTCCTGCTGCATGGAAGACCGCCAGGTCTGGAGCGGGGATTTCCGATGCGCCGGACTGTCCGGACATAAAAAAAGCCGCCCTGGTCTGGCGGCTTTGGGGGTGTTTGCTACGAACGCAAAGCCCAGGCCGCCGGTGCATACCAGCGGTACCAAAATCGGGCGATGAGGGTGGCGTTCGGACGCATGACGGCGTTGGTAACCGCATCGCGCCCGGCGCGCAAGGGGTTAAGTTCGGGGCAATCGGGTGAAGGAAAGAAAGCCTTGGGGCTCCGCCCCAAACCCGGCGAGGGCCGTTGCCCCTTCGAACCCCACCAGGGCGGGGCCCCCCCGCCTTCGCAGGGGCAAGCCTGGACCCATTTAATTGGGGGAGACGAAGAAGGGGGCCATGCGAGGCGGTTGCGACGTCCGAGTAGGCCCCCTTCTTCGTCTCCCCCAAACCGACGGTATCCAAGGCCCGGCCTTGGCGGGGGTTGAGGGGGCAGCGCCCCCCACGGGGTCCGGGGCGGAGCCCTGGGACTCTCTTCCTTCGTCCGCTTGCCCTCCGCCTCACCCCCGCCCGATATAGGGCATCTTCGTCGCCATCACCGTCATGAACTGCACATTCGCGTCCAGCGACAGGCTGGCCATGTACGCCACACCGCGCGCGACGTCGTTCACATCGATCCGCGCCTCCGCCTCCACCTTGCCGCTGGCCTGCAACCGTCCCCGCGCCGTGTCCTCGTTGCGCGCGGTCGCCGCGTTGCCGATGTCGATCTGACCGCAGGCGATGTCGAATTCCCTTCCATCCAGCGACAAAGAGCGCGTCAGCCCGGTCAAAGCATGTTTCGTCGCCGAATAGGGCGTCGAATTCCGCCGCGGCACATGCGCCGACACCGAGCCATTGTTGACGATCCGCCCGCCTCTGGGCGTCTGCGCCTTCATCATGCGAAACGCGTGCTGGGCGCACAGAAACGACCCCGTCAGATTCACCGCGACGACGTTGGTCCATTGCTCCAGCGTCAGGTCGTCGATCGGAATGTTCCGGGTGGTGATGCCGGCGTTGTTGAACAACAAATCGATACGCCCGTACGTCGTCCGGATCGTCTCGAACAACGCCGCGATCGACGCGGGATCGGACACATCCGTGGGCACGACCAGCATCGCCGGCGCCGCCGCGCCCGCGAGCGCCGCGGTCTCCTCCAACATCTCCCGCCGGCGTCCGGCCAGCACGACGGTAAACCCGTCCTTGTGCAACGCCAGCGCGGTGGCGCGGCCAATGCCGCTGCCGGCGCCCGTGATCGCGGCGATTTTCGGGGATTGATTCATCGGGGCGGTTCCTCGTGCCATGTTGACCATGGGCGAGTGTCCGACAGCGCGCGGCTTGGCGCAAACGCGCCGCGCGGTTACAGTCCGGGCCCCGTTCGAAAAGGAAATCCGCCCATGGCGATCTCGGTCCGGCCGTTGCACCCGCTGTTTTGCGCGGAGATCTCGGGCGCCGACACCGGATCGCCCATGGACGACGCCACCTTCGCGGAGATCCGCGCGGCGTTCGAGGCATATTCCGTCCTGATCTTTCGCGATCAAACCCTGTCCGACGAAACGCAAATCGCCTTCAGCCGGCGCTTCGGGCCGCTGGAAGTCGCGGGCAAGGCCAACCCGGCGACCGGCACGCCCTTCGCCCGGCAGTCCAATCTGGACATTCGCACCGGCGCGGTCATTCCGCCGGAAGACCGGCGGATGATTTACCAGAAAGGCAATTATCTCTGGCATTCCGACAGCTCCTTCAAACCGGTGCCGTCGCTGTGCTCGCTGCTCTCGGCGCGGATCGTGCCGCCGGAGGGCGGCAACACCGAATTCGCCTGCATGCGCGCCGCGTACGACGCGCTCGACGACGCCATGAAAGCGAAGCTGGAAGGCCTGGTCGTCGAACACAGCCTGGTCTACTCGCGCGGGACGATTTCCGATGTCGCGCTGACACCCGAAATGAAAGCGGAATTGCCGGGCGCGTGGCAGACCGCGACGCGCGTCAACCCGGTCAACGGACGAAAAGCGATTTACGCGGGGGCGCATGCCTCGCACGTCATTGGCTGGCCGCGAGAGGAAGGCCGGGCGGCGATCGCCTGGCTGAATGAATTTTCGACACAGGAAAAATTCCGGTATTCCCATGCCTGGCGGGCGGGCGACCTGGTCATCTGGGACAACCGCGCGACGCTGCACCGGGCCACGGCGTACGATACCGTGAAGCACAAGCGCCTGATGCAGCGCACGACCGTGGGCGATTCCGGACCCACCGTGGCGCAGCCGGAACGCTACGAACTGGCCGCCGAATAAGCGCGCGGCGATTGGGAGAGGAGATTTCGATCCCGGGGTTCCGCCCGGTACGGACCGGGCGGACCCCCAAGGCCGGCGCGCGTTTCCTCTGGCCAACCTCCGTCATAAGCGCTAACCCCGGGCCTCTCCCTGACCCCTTGGGCGGAGTCCGGCCCGTGTTCCAACTCGTCTTCAGCCGCCGTTTCGCGATGGCGCACCGTCTGACCGCCGGTGCCTCGGAAAAATGCGCGATCCCGCATGGGCATAACGAAATCGCCACGGTCACGCTCCGCGCCACGAAACCCGAACGTCTCGACGGCCACGCCAACATGGTGGAACCCTTCGCGCGCGCGAAAGCCCTCTGGCACCGCTGGATCGACGACGCACTGGACCATGCCCTGCAACTCGCGGAAACCGATCCGCTGCTGGACTGGTTCGCCGCGCGAGAACCGCACCGCCTGGCCCGCATCCTGACCACGCCCGGCGACCCCACCACCGAAATCCTGGCCTGCTGCCTGATGGCGAAGCTGAACGCCTTCCTCGCGGACGACGGCGGCCGCCTCGCCTGCGCCGCGATCCGGCTGGAGGAAACCCCAACCAACGTCGTGACCTTCGAGGGCGATCCCCTCGAATTCCTGCCGCTCGCACGCCTCGCCACGCCCTGGTGGCGCCGCGCGGACATGACGATCAACGATTTCGCGCCTAAACCCAGACTGGCGGCGGCAACGGCATGAGCTACGCGGTCAAGGAAATTTTCTACACGCTCCAGGGCGAGGGCATGCAGGCGGGCCGGCCCGCCGTGTTTTGCCGCTTCGCCGGCTGCAATCTCTGGACGGGCCGCGAGGAAGATCGCGCCACCGCCATCTGCCAGTTCTGCGACACCGATTTCGTCGGCATGGACGGCACCGGCGGCGGCCGCTTCGACACCGCCGAAGCCCTCGCCAGCGCCATCGCCGCCGAATGGCCCGCTTTGCCCGGCGGCAAACCCTTCGTCGTCTGCACCGGCGGCGAGCCCTTGCTGCAACTCGACACAGCCCTGGTCGCCGCGCTCCACGCACGCGGCTTCGAGGTCGCGATCGAAACCAACGGCACACTCCGCCCAGAGGCCGAAGGCATCGACTGGATCTGCGTCAGCCCCAAAGCCGGCGCGCCGCTGAACCTGACGGCGGGCAGCGAGCTGAAACTGATCCTGCCGCAACCGGGCATCGACACCGCCATGCTCGAAACGCTTGACTTCCAATATTTCCTGGTCCAGCCGATGGACAGCCCGACGCGGATCGAAAACACCCGCGCGGCGGTCGATTTCTGCCTGACCCATCCGAAATGGCGCCTGAGCATTCAGACCCATAAACATCTCGGCATTCGCTGAACCGGCGCATTCCGAAAGCACCGGGGATTCCATGCGCGCGACCGGTCTCTTCGACATTCAGGTCAACGGCTACGCCGGAGTCGATTTCAACAGCTCCGCGCTCACGCCCGACGCGCTCGACCACGCGCTGCACGCGATGCTGCGCGCGGGCGTCACGCAGTGCCTGCCGACGCTGATCACCGCCACCGAGGCCGATCTGACGGCACGGCTCCAGGCGCTCGACCGCGCCGTCCGGACCAGCCGGCTGGGGCGGGCGATGGTGCCGGGCCTGCATTTGGAAGGGCCGTTTCTCAATCCCACGCCGGGCTATGCCGGGTGCCACCCCGCCGCCGCGATGGTTCCGCCCGATCCCGCCTTGCTGGCCCGTCTGGTGGCGGCAACGGCGACGCCCATCCGCCTTCTGACACTGGCGCCCGAGCAGCCCGGCGCGCTCGCCGCGATCCATTGGGCGCGCGCCCATGACATCGTCGCCGCCATGGGCCACACCGCCGCGGACCACGACGACATCGCCGCCGCGGCCGCCGCCGGTCTCACCCTCAGCACCCATCTGGGCAACGCGCTGCCCCAGCCGCAACCGAAATTCCTCAACCCGCTGATGGCGCAACTGGCCGAGGACCGGCTACATGCCAGCTTCATCGCCGACGGCATTCATATTCCGCCACTTGTGCTGAAGGTTCTGCTGCGCGCCAAGGGCTTCGCGCGCTGCATTCTGACCACCGACGCCACCGCCGCCGCCGATACCCCGCCCGGCCTTTACGACTTCGCGGGCATGCGGATCGAGCATGCCGCCGACGGATCGGTGCGCGTGCCCGGCAGCGAGGTTCTGGCGGGCTCGGCCCTCCGGCTGGACCAGGCGATCCGCAACCTCGCCGCCTGGTCGTTGGCCACGGCGGAGGAAGCCCACGACATGGCGTCGGCGCATCCGGCGGCGCTGATGGGGATGTGGCGGGTGCCGGGTTACGTCGAATGGGACGAGGATTTGTTCCCTTGGCGCGTCGAAATCGGCGACATCGCGGTGGAAAATCCCTTGGCCGGGCCGGGAACCGGCGAAGCGGGAGAGAGGGGCTCTTAAAGCGTGGCGGCACGTCTCGCGCGCGATGACCCGCGCGCGCGAGACTATCGACCGGAGGGCAACCGGACGACAGTCGCGGGCCCGACCGGTCCACCGGGCATGGCACACCGGCGGGCCGGCCGTTCCCGCGCCCGAACTCACTCCCGCGGCAACCAAACCGCCTCCGACGTCCCCAGCTCGCCCGCCGGGAAATCCCACCGCATCGGCGCCCCGAACACCGCGACCGGCGGCCGCATCCGGTGTGCCGGCCCCCAGGCGGTGGCTTCCGTCTCCGTCTGAAAATCCGCCGCGTCCGCCGGCGCCATGCCCGCGCCAGGCGCGCCGATCGGCCCCGAGGCCAGCAATGCCGCGACCCGCGCCAAAGACGTCCGCGCCGCCAGCCCCGCGCCCGAGGCGAACCGCCGGGCCAGACCCCGCGCCACCGCCGCCGCGACGATATACCCGGCCGCGTGGTCCAGGGCCTGCACCGGCAGAGGCGTCGGCCGAACGGCGCCGAATCGCCGCATCCCCTCGGCCGCGATCCCCGAACTCATCTGCACCAGGCTGTCGAAGCCGCGCCGCTCCCGCCACGGCCCGGTCCAGCCATAGGCGTCGTGGCACACATCGATCAGACCGGGCCGGATCGCCCGCCGTGCGGCCTCGTGCAAACCGAGCCGCGCCAGGGCGCCGGGCCGGTAGCCATGCACCAGCACATCCGCGTCCGCCAACAGACCCCGGAACACCGCCATGTCGCGTGACTGACGCAAATCCAGCCGCGCGCACCGCTTGCCCAGAGTCACACCGGGCAGCAGCGCCGGCTCGTCCCACCAGGGCGAATCGATCCGCAGCACATCCGCGCCGTACCCCGCCAGAAACCGCGTCGCCACCGGCCCGGCCAGCACACGGGTCAGATCCAGCACGCGAATCCCCGCCAAAGGCCGGCCCGCCACCGGGGGCTCCACCGGGCCCTCCACCGGGGCCGAACAGCGGACCGGCGCGGCGGCCCGGTCCTCGAACCAAACCGGCGGCTCGGCGGCGACGGCGGCGCCATTGGCATGCGCCCGCCAGGCCGCCATGTCGCGCATCGCCGCGGCGCATCCGCCGTCCGCCACGACCGCGGCCTCCAACGCATACGCCGCCCATCCCGCGACCGCGCGCGTCACCGCGTCCTTGTCGCCGTCCACGCCGAGCACCCGTAGCGCCGCCGCCCGGTGATGCGGGGCGTTGGTATGCAGCCGGATCCAGCCATCCGAGGTCCGGTAATCCCCCGCGATCGGATCCCAGGCCGGCGGCGGCGCCCATCCCACCGGCGCGAAATCGGTGCCGAACCACAACGCCGCCAGGCGCCGATTTACCTCGACCGCCGGCGCCGCCCCGCCTTGGCCGGCGGCCACGCAATCGGCGATCGCCAGCCCCGCCACCCCGATCGACGCCGCCGCCAGATCGCCCACGGCGAAGGCCGAACAAGGATCGCCCTCCCCCAGAAAGCGCAATCGGTCCAGGGCCGGCGGCGCACCGCCCAAAGCGGTCCAAACGATTCGGGCGAACCCGTCTTTGGGCGAATTCACGTCAATCGCGGTCATGTCCGATACTCCTGTTCCAGGCGATCCCTCGCGCGGCCAAGGGCCAATCGGGGATGGTTCCCCGGAGGCCTGGACGCGAGAACAATCGGCCCGGCATCGTCCGTCAATCTTGATTAAGACGATCGATATATATTAACGGGCCCGGACATGGTCGCCCTCCTCTCCGCCGCCGAAGCCGCGCGCCAACCCGGGGTCTCCCGCCAGACCCTCTACGCCTATGTCAGCCGCGGCCTGCTGCGCGCCCATGCCGCCGAAGACACCCGCCAACGCCGCTACGACGCGGCCGCCGTCGCCCGCCTCGCCGCCGAACACGGCCGCGGACGCAAGCCGAAAGACGTCGCCAAAGCCACCCTCGACTGGGGCACGCCGGTGCTGGAATCGGCGATCGCGGCGATCAGGAATGGCCGCCTCTGGTATCGTGGCGTCGACGCCATCGCCCTCGCGCGCACCGCCTCGGTCGAGGAGGTGGCGGCGCTGCTCTGGAACCTTCCCCTCTCCGCCGCCTTCCCGCCCCCCTTCGCCCTCCCGCCCGGCTTCTCTCCTTCCCCCGCCGCGACACCCATGCCCCACATGGCCGCGCTCCGCGCCCATTACGCCAACACATCGCTCGAAGACTCGCTGCTCCCGCTTCTCGCCGCCACCACCTCCGACGACGCCACCGCCTCCTGGCGCCAGGACCCCGTCCGGCTGGCGGAAGGCCGCGGCGAACTGCTTCGCGCCCTCGCCGCCCTGCTCGCGGGCGCCTCCCCCGATTTCCGCCCCCTCCATTTATTCCTCGGTGCCTCCTGGGCGCTCGATCCCATCGGCACCGATCTGCTGCGCATGGCGATCGTCCTGTGCGCCGACCACGAGCTGAACGCCTCCAGCTTCACCGCCCGCTGCATCGCCTCCACCGGCGCCAGCGTCCGCGCCGCGGTCCTTGGCGGCCTCGCCACGCTCAGCGGTCCCCGCCATGGCGGCATGACCGCGCGGATCGAAACCTTCTGGCGAGGACTGGATCCCCGCGATCCCGCGACATCGCTGCGCCGCCGCCTGGCCGCGGGCGAGGACCTCCCAGGCTTCGGTCACCCCCTTTACCCCGACGGCGACGCCCGCGCCGCGGCATTGCTGGAACACATCGCCCCCATATCCGAGGAGACCCGCGCGCTGGCCGCCGCCGCCTGGGATCTGACGGGACTCCGGCCCAATATCGACTTCGCCCTGGTCGCGCTTCGCCGGCACCTCCATCTGCCCGGCGGCGCCGCCTTTGGCCTCTTCGCGCTGGGCCGCTGCATCGGCTGGATCGCCCATGCCCTGGAACAACGCGAAACCGGCCAACTCATCCGGCCCCGCGCGGTCTACACCGGCCCGCCGATCGAACCGGCTTCGCGATCCGGGCGTCCCGAGAGCAGGGGCGGGCTAAGCCCCGAGGCCCGATCCGTCCGCCCCAGGCCAATCGGGCGAAGGAAGGAAAGCCTTGAGGCTCCGCCCCCGAGAGCCGCGAAGCGGATCGCGCCCGCGAGGGCTTTGCCCCTCGACCCCACCAGAGCGGGGGCCCTGGACCCGTTTAATGGGTGAGATGAAGAAGGGGGCCTATCGAGGTGGTTCAACCGCCACGGTAGGCCCCCTTCTTCATCTCACCCAACAGATGGCATCCAAGGCCCTGCCTTGGCGGGGGTTGAGGGGGCGGAGCCCCCCACGGGGTCCGGGGCGGAGCCCTGGGACTCTCTTCCTTCGCCCGATTGGCCTGCGTCCGCCCCCCGTCTCTGGCCGGGCACGCGCGGTTCGTGGCAGGAAGACACCGGATCAGACAGGGACAACTCAGAATGGACGCGAACCAGCTCCCCTTCGACGCCGAGGCGATGTTGACCGGCCTGCGCGAATGGGTCGAGTGCGAGAGCCCGACCTACGACGCCGCCGCCGTCAATCGGATGATGGACATCGCGGGCCGGGCGCTGGTCGTGGCCGGCGCGCGGATCGAGCGGATCGCGGGCCGCATGGGCTTCGGCGATTGCGTGCGCGCGACCTTTCCCCATCCCACCCCGCATGTGCCCGGCATTCTCGCGATGGGCCACCTGGACACCGTCCATCCCCTCGGAACCCTGGGCACCCTCCCCTTCCGCCGCGAGGGCAACAAAGCCTGGGGGCCGGGCATTTTGGACATGAAGGGCGGCAATTTCCTGACGCTGGAAGCGTTGCGCCAACTGGCCCATGCCGGCGTGGCGACGAAGCTGCCGGTGACGATGCTGTTCACCTCCGACGAGGAAGTCGGCAGCCCCTCCACCCGCGATCTGATCGAAGCCGAAGCCGCGCGCCACAAATACGTTCTGATCCCGGAACCCGCGCGCGCGGATGGCGGGGTCGTGACGGGACGTTACGCCATCGCGCGCTTCAACATGGAAGCAACGGGCGTGCCGAGCCACGCCGGCGCCCGGCTGGCCGAGGGACGTTCGGCGATCCGCGAAATGGCCCGCAAAATCGTCGAAATCGAGGACATGACCACGGAAGATTGTACCTTCTCGGTCGGCGTCATCCACGGCGGGCAATGGGTGAATTGCGTGACAACCATCTGTTCCGGCGAGGTTCTGAGCATGGCGAAACGCCAGGAAGACCTCGACCGCGGTGTCGCCGCGATGCTGGCGTTGCGGGCGTCGTCGAACGAAATTCAGTTCCGGGTCACCCGCGGCGTCACCCGTCCGGTGTGGGAAGCAAGCCCGGCGGGAATGGCCTTGTACGAAGTGGCCAAGGGAATCGCCGCGGAACTTGGTTTTTTTATCAATCCGCAGAGTTCTGGCGGCGGCTCCGACGGCAATTTCACCGGCGCCATGGGCGTGCCGACGCTGGACGGTCTGGGCGTCGCGGGCGCGGGCGCGCACACGCTGGACGAGCATATTCTGGTCGATAGTCTGGCTTACCGCGGGAAATTGATGGCGGGGATGCTGGCGGCGCTGAATTAGGCGAAGGCGGGTGCGACTTCCGCCATGAATCGCGACATTTCGTCCAGCACCTGCCCGTGCGGTTTCAGGCCGACGTTGAAATAGAGGATAACCTCGTCGATCCCGGCATCACGCACGCCTTTCAAAATATCCGCGATTCGCGCGGCGGAGCCGATGAGAACGGAATTGGCGCTCAGATCCTCGGGCTGCACGTTACGCAGGCGCGCGACCATGTCGACGAAATACCGGTAGCTCGGCGGCGCGGTCTCGGGATCGCCGGGAAAGGCCGGGATGACGCATTCGCGGTAATAGCGGATCTGGCGGGCGCGCGCGGCGGCCTCTTGGTCCGGCGTATCGGCGAAATGGATGAAATAGCTGCACATGGTCCGTGTCTTCGGCTTCCCATGCCGGGCCAGGGTTTCGCCGTGCAGATCGACCACCTGCCGCAGCCCGCCAAACGTCAACGCCGCCGCGAAGGGCGCGACGATCAGCCCACAGCCGAGACGGCCCGCGAGTTCGATCGACGGCTTCGAAAACGACGCGACATAGGCGGGCAGCGGCCTCTGCACCGGCTTCGGGGTAATTTCTATATTTTCGAATTCGTAATGTGTTCCGTTATGGGAAATCGGCCCGTCCGCGTCCCACAGCCGGCGGACAATCTCGAACCCTTCCTCGAACACCGCCTGGTTGTCGTCGAAATCGGCGCCCAGCGGTTCGTATTCCCGCCGGTCGTAGCCCCGGCCCGCCGCGAAATCGACCCGTCCGCCGCTGAGCAGATCCAAACTCGCCCATTGTTCCGCGACCCGGATGGGATGGTGCAGCGGCAACACGGTCACCGCCGGCGCGAGGCGAATGTTTTCCGTCCGCGCCGCGATCCAGGCCAGCGCCAGATCGGGGCAGGACAATACCCCAAGCGTGGAAAAATGGTGCTCGCCGATCCAGGCGGAGTGCATGCCAAGCCGGTCGGCATGGATCGCCTCGGCGACGATATCGGCGACGAAGCGATTGGCGCTCCGGGTATTGTCGCGGTAGCCGTTGTCGCTAAGGGTGAAGTAGCCGAATTTCATGCGCTCGATCCTTCCGCCTGAACCGCGGCGAGTATCGCGCGGATCGCCGCCGCTGTCAGGGCATGTTGCGCCGCCGCGGGCGCCGGTTCAGACTTCCGGCAATCATTCTGGGAAGGAACACCGCCATGACTCAAGCCGGTTCGGGCGAATACACCTACGATGTGATTCGCGATTTCTTCAAACCGCCGCCGGGACAAACGATCGGTGTCGTCAGCCGCGTGGTGGCGGACGCCAATGACAGAATTTACGTGTTTCAGCGGAAAGACCCGCCGGTGCTGGTGTACGAGCGCGATGGAACCTTCATGGGCGCCTGGGGTACCGGTGAGATCGCCGATCCGCACGGGCTGAAGATCGCCGGCGACCGCGTTTACGCCACGGACCGCACCGGTTCCGTCGCGAAATCCTTCACCCTGGACGGCAAACCCTTGCTGGAACTGGGACAACGCGGCGTTTATTCCGATACCGGTTGCACCGGCGCGCCCTGGCTGGCGGAGCGCGCGGCGGGTCCGTTCAATCATCCGACCGAAATGAACCTGCACCCGAATGGCGACATTTACGTGACGGACGGGTATCGCAACGCGCGGGTCCACCGGTTTTCCGCCAACGGAACGTTAAAAACGTCCTGGGGTGCGCCCGGCAAAGGGCCCGGCGAGTTCCATCTGCCCCACAGCATCGTCTTCGACGACGCCGGATTGCTTTATGTCGCCGACCGCTCCAACCGGCGCATCCAGATTTTCACGCCCGACGGCGAATATCTGGACCAATGGACCGGCATGGGCGGTCCCAACGACATCGCGCGCGGCAATGACGGAAATTTCTATATCGCCGAGCAGGAGGCGGATGGGAACCCGGCTTATGTCTGCGTGCGCGACCTCAAGGGAAACGTTTTGGCCAAACTGGAAAGCCGCCACGTCCACGGCATCGGCGTCGATTCCCATGGCGACATCTACGCGGGCCTGACGGTCAACCGAGGCGTCGACAAGTTCGTTCGGCGGCGGTGACGGGCCGCGGCGCGCGGATTGCGTTCCGCGCGCCGTCCCTTTGCTTCAAACCTGAGGCATCGCCGGCGGAATGACCGTCGTCACGATCGAGGCATCCAACGCCTCGTAATCGTGATATCCGATCGTCGCGTACAGCTCGGCCCGCGTTTGCATCCGGTCCACCATCTTGTGCGTGCCGTCGGCTTCCTTCAGCGAGGTGTAAAGTTCCGCCTGCGCCTTGTTGGCGACCCGCAACGACGACACCGGCCAGATCACCATTTTGTAGCCCATGTCCTCGAACTCGGCGCCGGTGAAGAACGGCGTGCGGCCGAACTCGGTCATGTTCGCCAGCAGCGGCACACCCGGCAAACGCCGCGCGACCTCCTTGAACATGTCCGCCGTGGTCAGCGCCTCCGGGAAAATCGCGTCCGCGCCGGCATCCAGGAACAGCTTCGCGCGGCCGACACAGCCGTCGAGGCCCTCCGACGCCGCCGCGTCGGTGCGCGCGACAATGTAAAGATGTTTGCGGGCTTTGCGCGCCGCCGCGATCTTGGCGGCCATGTCGTGCGGATCGGCCAGTTTCTTGTCATTCAAATGGCCGCATTTCTTGGGCAGCAACTGGTCCTCGATATGCACCGCCGCCGCGCCCGCGTCCTCGAACGAGCGGATCATGTGCATGACGTTCAACGCCTCGCCATAGCCGGTGTCGCCATCGACCAGCAGCGGCAGGCCGGTGGCGCGGGCGATCTGGCGAACGAAGAAACAGACCTCGTCGACCGTGATCATGCCCACATCGGGAATGCCCATCGACGCGGTCATCGCGGCACCCGACAGATAATGCGCCTCGAACCCCGCCGCCTTGGCCTGCAACGCGGCCTGGCCATTATGGCTCCCCGGCATCCGCAAAATACCCGGACGGGCGAGCAACGCGCGGAACCGATCGCCCGCGGGCGCGGTGGGCAGATCGTCGGCGACAAGATACGTCATGGGGCACACTCCGAAACACAAGACCCCACCCGATAATCCATTCCTGCCCGGCCCGGAAGGCGGGCTTGGTCGGTGGGGCGGTGTTTGCGGGCGCGCCGGGGCTTTGCCCCGGACCCCACGAGGGCTCCGCCCTTCGAACCCGCCAGGGCGGGCCCCCCCGCCTTCGCAGGGGCAAGCCTGGACCCGGTTAATTGGGGGAGATGAAGAAGGGGGCCATCCTGGACGTTGAAACGTCGAGGATGGCCCCCTTCTTCATCTCCCCCAAAGAATGGCATCCAAGGCCCTGCCTTGGCGGGGGTTGAGGGGGCAGCGCCCCCCACGGGGTCCGGGGCGGAGCCCAGGGACTTACCCGCCCGCGCCCGTCGTTTTACTCCGCAACGCGCTTCTGGGCTTCGCCCTTGAAGGCCGGCATGACCTCGCGGGCGAAGCGGCGGAGGTTTTCGCGGGACGTGCCGCCGCCATTCAGCAACAAATATTCCACGCCCTGGTCGCGCAGACGCTGGATCTTGCGAATGATCTGATCCGGCGTGCCGAACAGGGTCGCTTCCTCGTTGGCTTCCTTTGTGTCGGAGAAGGCCATGATGGACGCGGTGTTGTTCTTGTCGGGGCGTTGGCTGATGTCGTGCAGACGTTTTTGCGCGATCATGCGGCGTTCCAGCGCGGCGTCTTTTTCCGCTTCCGTGTCGGCGACGAAGAAAGCGCGGGCGACGCCGACCTGGTGGGGGTGGAAGCCGAATCCATTGGCGATCATCGCGTCGCGATAAATGTTGAACCGCTTCACCGTCTCGTCGATCGAGGCGAACTGGTCCAACAGCAGATGGTGGCCGCGCGCGGCGACGCGTTCGATCGAGTCGGGGTGGCCGGCGCCCTGCCAGAACGGCGGATGCGGGCGCTGCACGGTCGGCGGCTCCACCACGATATCGTCGTAAGACCAGAATTTGCCGCGGTAATCGAACCGCTCGTCGGAGGTCCAGGACTTCGTGACGATGTCGATCGATTCCTCGAAGCGGGCCTGACCCTCTTCCATCGGAATGCGGAAGCCTTCGTATTCGTTGTGCCGGTAGCCTTTGCCGACGCCGAAATCCAGGCGCCCACCGGACAGCAGATCGACGGTCGCCGCCTGCTCGGCCAAAAGCACCGGATTGTGCCAGGGCAGCACCAGCACCGCCGTCCCGAGCCGAATCGTCGAGGTTTTGGCGCCGATCCAGGTAAGCAGGTTCAGGGTCGCGGAGACCTGGCCGAAGCCGGTGAAATGATGCTCGACGATGAAGCAGCTTTCGTAGCCGAGCGATTCCGCCTCGATCACGTAATCGATGTAGTCGCGGAAACCGGCGGAACTGTCGACGTCGGGGTTGTTGGAACGTTGCGCCGTGGCGGCACCGAACAGGCCGAATTTCATGGGACGTCTCTCGCGGCAGGTGGTTGCGATCGGGTAAAGTGTGCTTAAACGAGGGCTGTAACACGATTGAACGAACCGGACCAATGTCCGGACCGGCGGGGAGATACGACGAAAGTGAGTGGACAGGGGGAATGGGCGCAAAAGCGGCTGCCCGCGGCCGGCGTCGCGGTGGGGGTCATCCTGATCGCGGGCCCATTCCTGGCCACGGTGGTGCGAAGCCTGCTGGTCTGGCGCGACGACTCGCCGCATCTGTCGCTGGGCAATTTCGCGAACCTGTTCGGCGATGCGCGCTTCGTCTCCGCCGCCACGAACACCTTGGTCGCCGGGGTCTGCACGACCTTCTTCAGCCTGATTCTCGGATTTAGCCTCGCCTTTCTGGTCTGCCGCACCGATATGCCGGGCCGCCGCTGGCTGGAAACCGCCAATCTGGTGCCGTTTTTCCTCTCCCCCTATGTCGGCGCCATCTCCTGGATCTATCTGCTGGCCCCGCATGGCGGGCTGCTGCCCGCGCTGGTCCGGACCCATCTCGGCATCTCGCTGGAATGGCTGAACATCTACAGCGTGCCCGGCGTGATTTTCGTCCTCACGCTGTTCTACACACCCTACGTCTACCTCTTCGTCACCCCGCCCTTGCGCGAGATGGACGCGTCGTTCGAGGACGCGGCGCGGGTCCACGGCGCCTCCTTCTGGTACACCACCCGCCACATCACCTTGCCGCTGGTCATGCCGGCGATGCTGTCGGCCGGCCTGATCGTGTTCGTGACCAGCGCGGGCCTGTTCGACGTGCCCCTGGCTCTCGCCGCGCCGCGAGGGATCCGGTTCATGCCGACCGAGATCTTCGCGATGGTGCAATACCCCTCCGACCTTGGCAAAGCGGCCGCCTTCGGCATGGTCGTGCTGACGGTCACGGTGATGCTGACATTGTGGCAGCGGAAATTTCTGGCGGGACGCCGCTTCGACACGATCACCGGCAAAGGCTACCGCCCGCGCACCATTAAACTGCGTTTGCCCACGAAAATCGCCGCTTTGACGCTGGAAGCGATCTATGTCGGCGGCGGCGTGGTGCTGCCTTTGTTCGTGCTGCTGCTGGTATCGTTCTCGAAGCTGTGGACGGGCCGATTCCTGTGGCGGACGGCGACCACGGGCAATTACGAGTATATCCTGACGAAATACGACCTGACGCGGACGGCGATCGCCAACAGCCTGTTCCTGGCCGTGACCGGCGCCACGATCGGCGTCGGGCTGGCGGTGCTGCAAGGCTATTACCTGACCCGGGGCAACCCGAAACGGCGGGCGCTGATGGAAACCCTGCTGTCGCTGCCGCTGGGCATCCCGGGCATTATTCTCGGCCTCGGCTTCCTGATCATGGCGCTGCACACGCCGCTTTACAGCACGCTGACGATCATCCTGATCGCCTATATCGCGCGCTTCCAGCCCTTCGCGACCCGCAACGTCACCGCCATGTTCATGGCGATCAACCCGGAGCTGGAACAAAGCGCGCGGGCCTCCGGCGCGACCTGGAAACAGACGATGCGCCACATCGTGCTGCCGCTGCTGAAACCGTCCCTGATCGCGTCCTGGCTGATGCTGTTCGTGATCTTCATCCGCGAACTGGGCGCCACCATCCTGCTCTACGCGCAGGGCACCGAAACCATCTCCGTCGCCATGGTTGTCCTCAGCGAGCGCAGTTCCGGCTACGTCGCCGCGCTGGCCGTGGTGCAACTGATCCTGCTGCTGGTCGCCTTCATCGCGTTCCAGATCACCCGCACGCCGATATCGCAGAGGTCGACATGAGTTCCGTTCGCGTCCAGGGTCTGACCAAGCGTTTCGGCAACCATGCCGCGGTGTTCGAGGTGTCGTTCGACGTGCCCACCGGCGGCACCATCGCGCTGCTGGGGCCCAGCGGCTGCGGCAAAACCACGATCCTGCGCTGCCTGGCCGGACTCGAAACCCCGGACTTCGGCGTTATCGACATCGACGGCGAGCCCGTGTTCGACCATGCCAAGGGCATCGACCTCGCGCCCGAACGCCGCGGTCTGGGGATCGTGTTCCAGTCCTATGCCGTCTGGCCGCACATGACCGTCGCGGAAAACGTCGCCTTCCCCTTGAAGGTCCGCGGCATGGGCGCGGCCGAGCGCAAGGACCGCGCCGCGCGCATGCTGGAACTCGTGGGGCTGAAAGGCTTCGAGGACCGGTCCGCGACCCTCGTCTCCGGCGGCCAGCAACAACGCATCGCGCTCGCCCGCGCTTTGGTGCACGAACCGCGTTTGGTGCTTTTCGACGAGGCGCTGTCGAACCTCGACACCCGCCTGCGCCAGCAAATGCGGATGGAACTGCGCATGCTGCAAGAGCGGCTCGGCTTCACCGCCGTCTACGTCACCCACGATCAGGCCGAGGCCTTCGGGCTCGCGGATACCGTCATCCTGATGAACAACGGCGCGATCGAGATCACCGGACCGTCGCGGGAGGTGTTCCTGCATCCGCGCAGCGCCTTCGCCGCCCGGTTCTTCGGGATGAATGTGCTGGAAGGGCGGCTGCTCGAAAGCCAGTCGGACCCGCGCTATTTGGAAGCGGAACTCAGCCCCCGCCTGATCGTCCGGGGGGTCGCCGCGCCGGAACAGGACCTGCAACCCAACGGCCGCGTGCTCGCCTGTATCCGCAAGGACGCCGTCCACGTCTTCCGCCCGGAACGGCCCGAGGACGCCACCGGCACCATCGTCGCCGCCTCGTTTCTGGGCGCCGAGGAAGAATACCTGGTCGAGGTCGCCGGTGTGCGAATCCAGACGATCGGCGCGGCGGTGGGGCTCCAAAAAGGCGACGCGGTTTGTGTGACCATGGCCGCCGACGAATGGGTGTTTGTAAGGTGACGATTTTCCGGGCATCGGCTGGCTGACGAAAGCCTGGCCCTTCCTGGCGATTTTGGAGAAAATTTCAGCCCCTGGGCTCTGCCCCGGACCCCGCGAGGGCTTTGCCCTTCGAACCCACCAGGGCGGAGGCCCAGGACCCGTTTCATTGGGAACAGGGAGGCGGCCGCGGCTTTCGACCGCCCTCCCCGTCCCGATCAGCGCATCGTCGTCCCCCGCTCATACCGCCGCCACGCGCTCATTTGAATCGCCGACGTCTTGCAATGCACCACCACCGGCTTCGTTTTCACGGCGAAGGCGCGCGCGATGCCATCGGCGATTTCGGCTTCGGTCTGAATCGTGATCCCCTCGGCACCGAAGGCGCGCGCCCATGCCGCGAAGTCGGGGTTGGTGAGGCGCATGGCTTCCATGAAATCGCGCTCGGGGTAACGCACGTAGCTGTGCATGCCGATCGTGCCGTACATGGAATTGTCGGAAATGATGACAATCGGGGCGCAGCCGTACTGGAACGCGGTCGCCAGTTCGTTGCCCGCCATCAGCGTGCCGCCATCGCCCATGAACGCCACGACCTGGCGTCCAGGACGGCGCAGACCGGCGGCGACGGCCATCGGCATGCCGGAGCCCATGGCGCCGACGATCGACGAATGGAACTCTTGCGTTTGCTTAAAGCCGATGTAGCGATGCACATAGGAGCCGAAATTGCCCGCGTCCGTCGTGATAATCGCGTCGTCGGCCAGGTGCTTGTCCACCTCGCACACGATCGCGGCGAAGTTGATGCCGTCCGGCGTGGGTTCCCATTTCTTGGCGAGCAACGACAAATGCCGCTCGTTCAGGCCGGCAACCCAGGCCTTGCGCTTGCCGGCATCGGCGGGCGCGCCTTTCGCGAGCAGGCCCTTGATCACCTCGTGCGGATCGGCGGGGATGCCGAGATCGACGCGCCAGACCTTGCCGATTTCGTTGGGGTCGGGCCAGACATGGACCAGCGGCAATTGCGGCTGGGGCGCGGCGGGAAAGGTGTAGGACTGGCTGACGGAGTCGGTGAGTCGCTCGCCCAAGGAAACGATGAGGTCGGCGCGTTTCATTTCGGAAATGAGAACGGGCGGGACACGGATGCCCATGTAGCCGCCGAAATTCGGATGGTTGGCGTCGAACAGATGCGGGCGGCGATGGGTGGGGTTGATCGGCAGCATCCACGTCTCGGCCAATGTCCGCAGATCGGCCAGCGCGGCCTTGTCGTGCAGCGCGCTCGCCTGCATCGCGCCGCCGACCAGGATCAGGGGGCGTTCCGCCTTCGCCAGCATGTCCGCCAGGCGGTCGAGGTCCTGGGGCCGCGCGCCGGGGATCATGCGGGGGCGCGGGAGGTTGACCTCGGCGTCGGTTTCCTCGTCGAAAATATCCTCGGGCAGGATGACGGCGACCGGGCCGGGCGTGCCGTTCTCGGCGATGTGGAACGCGCGGGCCAGCGCTTCGGAGGCGGTTTCGGGCTCGTTCACCTCGATCACCGCCTTGGTGATGTCGGAGAGCAGCTTCGAATAATTTTGTTCCTGGAGCGCGCCACGTCCAAAATCCTTGCGCTCGACCTGGCCCACCAGCATGACCATCGGCGTCGCGTCGTGAAACGCCGAGTGCAGGGCGACCATGCCGTTCGAGAGGCCCGGCCCGCGGGAGACCGCGCAGACCCCGGCGCGCGCGCGCAGCCGTCCGTCGGCGACCGCCATGAACCCGGCGCCCGCCTCGTGCCGGCAAACGATCATGCGGATGGAATTGCGCTCGTTCAACACCGAGGTCAGGCCGACATAGCTTTCGCCCGGCACGAAGAAAATCTGGTCGACATCGTGCGCTTCGAGCGTGTCGGCGATCAGCCGTGCGACGGTGGTGTTCATTTTGGAGCGTCTCCCGCGGTTCTTTTGGAAGGATAAGGCGTGTAGGGAGCGGTGAGAAGGCACTCTCTCCCCGGAAGGATTCGGACGCCCATGCTGCGCGGATTGTACGACAAGGTTCTCGCGCTGGCGGCCTCGCCGCGCGCGCCGTGGTGGCTGGCGATTATTTCCTTCGCGGAGAGTAGTTTTTTCCCGATCCCGCCGGATGTCATGCTGGTGCCGATGGCGCTGGCGCGGCCGCGGATGGCGCTGCGATTCGCGGCGATCTGCACTGTCGCGTCGGTGTTGGGCGGCGCGTTCGGTTATTTCATCGGCTACGCGCTGTTCGACGTGCTGGCGAAACCGGTGCTGGCGCTCTACGGCTATGCCGAGAAATTCGCCGCGTTCCAGGCGTTTTACGACAAATGGGGCCTGTGGGTGATCCTGATCAAAGGGCTGACGCCGATCCCCTATAAGATCGTGACCATCGCCTCCGGCGCCGCGAAGTTCAATTTCGCGGTGTTCATGGCGGCGAGCGTGGTGACGCGCGGCGCCCGGTTCTTCATGGTCGCGGTGCTGCTGCACTTCTTTGGCGAGCAGGTCCGCGTTTTCATCGAGAAGCGGTTAACTCTGGTCACCACCGGAATCGCCGCCGGTGTGGTCGGCGGGTTCCTGGTCTTGAAAGTGTTTTAGGCCGCGAGCGCCTTCGCATAGGCCGCGACCGTCGCCGCGAACCCCATTTCCAACGCGTCGGCGGTCAGTTCGTGGCCGATCGACGCCTCCGCCAGGAACGGCACGGCGTCCATCAGCGGTGGCAGGTTCAGCAGGTTCAGGTCGTGGCCCGCGTTGACGGTCAGACCCAGATCGGCCGCCGCCCTCGCGGTTTCGGCGATCGCGCGAAGAACGAGGGCATGCGTGCCCTCCCGGAACGCGGCGGCATAGCTTCCGGTGTAGATTTCCACCCCGTCGGCGCCGGAGGGCCGGATTTTCGAAACCACGGCGGGATCGGGATCGACAAACAGAATGACGCGGCAGCCCACCGCCTTCGCCGCCGCGATGAATGGCACCGCCAGCGCGGATTCGCGGTTGTCGAGCTTCCACCCCTCCTCCGAGGTGAACGCATCCGGCGCGTCCGGCACCAGCGTGCATTGTTCGGGCCGGATGTCGCGCAGAATCGCCATCAGGCGATCGTCCGGATAGCCCTCGATGTTGAATTCCTTACCCGGACGCGCCTCGCGCATCAGGTCCGCGATCAGGGTCACGTCGGTACCCCTGATGTGGCGCTCGTCTGGGCGCGGATGGACGGTCAGCCCCTCGGCGCCCGACTCGAGCGCGATGCGGGCGAAGCGGGCGATGTCGGGGACGCCGGTGCGGCGGGAATTCCGCAGCAAAGCGACTTTATTGAGGTTCACGCTGAGTCTGGCCATACGCCCAGGATAGCGGAACCGGCGGCTGGGCGACAGCACCCCGCCTCGTTCCGCGGTGTCCGGCGTGGAACGAGGTGGCGGACCTCAGAGCCCTTGTTGATCCAGCCGCAGGGATTCCACCTGGGTTTTGTTTTTATCGAGCGTGGCGTTCCATTTCGGCTCGTTCAGGCTGTAACCGATGCAGGTGCCGGTTCCGACCGACACCGTCGTTTCGTGGCTCATGTCGCCGGAGCGGTTTTCCCGCACCATGACGCCGTCCACGATCACCGCGGCCTTGGTGGACAAAGTCGCCGAGAATTTGCTGTATAGCGTGGCTTCGATCGCGATCAGGATCGATTCGACGACCCGCGCCTTCCCGTCGAAATCGATCAATTTCTTTTTGACGGCGGGCGAATTGTTGATCGCTTCGATCTGGTCCTTGTCGCCAATCTGAGATATTTTCACAAGTTTGACCTTGCCGCCGCTGAAATCGGCGACACTCAGTTTGACGTTCCCGCTGGCGAGACCGGGCACTTTGATACCGGCGAACAAATCGATGCCTTTTTTGTCGGCGAACTCGACCGTCAACTCGGTCGCGGTCACTTTGATCTCGGCCAGGCGAGGGCCAGGAATCGTGTCCCATTGATTGAGGTAGTTGAGCTTGCCGAAACCAATCGGAGTCAGTTTCTCGCCGTAACCGCCGAACAGGATGCCGCTGGCCTGGCCGACGAAGTATTTGGCGCCTTCGAGATCGATGAAATGGTCGGTGATTTTCGCCAACATGGGTGTCTCCCTTTGGTGAGGCGATCCGTTGGGGACCGCCCGCGCAACCAATTTATGCCGGCGGCCGTATCGCGCGATGTGATCCGGAACACAATTCGATATTTTCGCCAAAAAACCTGGCATTCATTGACCTTTGACATTCTGAAAGCGGCTCGATCTGGTGCCGGCGGCGGCGTTCCGGCCCTGCCTCGAGACCGGCGTCGCGTTTATGGCGCCGCATGGGCTTTCAAACAGTCGCCCGGTTTTCCGGCGCGAAGCCGATTGCGGCGCGGCGCGCACCCTGTTAAAGGCTCCCGCACGGTCGGAGCGTAGCGCAGTCTGGTAGCGCATCAGTCTGGGGGACTGGGGGTCGTGGGTTCGAATCCCGCCGCTCCGACCAATGAAAACAAGGGGTTATGACTACCCCTCTAAATTACCTCCCGAAAATCTCCGCGAGTGCCGTCGAGATGCGGCAGAGAATCCACCGGTGCGGGAGCAGTGGCCGCCTCGCGCTCTGGAATACGGCGTGAGGGTCGATGACGGCGGTCTGACCGGAAAAACAGCTGGCGACGCCAACGGCTTCGGCGCCTCACAACAGGGCAAATCGGCGGAGACGGGTTGGTAGCCCTCACCGGTTACAGGCGGGGCTGCGCGGCAATGTTCGGGCGCGCGCGAACAGGGCGATTCGGTTCTGACACCGGGCTCCAATTTTCCGCTGGCGTCATTGGCTGGAGGCAATTCCGCTCCCGAAGGAAGTTACCTTTGGAGAGACGCGAATAGATTCGGCAACAGCGCAGCCGAACGGCCTTTGGGAGGTCCTGTCTTCGATCCCAGGCCATCGGCGTCCGGAAGGCCGGCGCTACCCGCTCGTCAGTCTTCTGTTCATCGCGGTCGCGGCCATGCTCGCCAGCCGGCGCGATGAGTTGGGCATTGTACGTTGGGGGCGCCGGTTGCGCCACGAAACGCTCAGTGACATCGGCACTGACCTGTCCGCCATCGAACACCGCGGAGATCGTCTTCTCGCGGATGTTTGGCGGAGTGAACGGAAGCAATGCCTCTTCGCCGGTGGCGGGCATGGCCGAGTTTGTCCGGGGCTGGAGAGGGGCGTCGGCACCCAATCTCTTGGCAATACCAGACGGCTACACCATGCCCGTTATCGAATCCCCGCCACGCCATGAATAGGATGGGCTGGCGATATCCGGTATCGCTGTGTGTCTCTGGCAGGGAAAAAACCGCGGCAGCATGACCGGCGCCGAGTTCGGCCCGCCAATCCTGGAAGCGATGCGCATGGGCGGCGTCGATCTCGGCCTGGCCGGCGACACCCCGCCGATCTTCGCGCAAGCGGCCAAAAGCGATCTGCTTTACGTCGCCGCCGTGCCCTCTGGCGCCTTGGCGATCCTGCTGCCCGCGCCGCTGAAGGGCACGGTGCCGAACGCGGTCGCGACGCGAGAACGAATGTAGGACAGGGTGAAGGCCGCGCGCGCGGTGGCGGTGTTGTCCGAATAGCCCGCCTCCCCGGAGAAATTGGCAGGCAGCGTCGCCGCCTGCCCGACCGGTGCGCGGACCGCCTGACTATCCCAGGGCAGCCCGGAGAACGGAAACGCCATCGTGACGTTCTTAGCCTCGGCCTGAAGCCGGGAATACCGGCCACGCGGGCAGCGTGGCATCAACTCGACGGTTATCGATCGCGCGTTGAATTCTCGGTAATATTTTCGTTGTTTCAGTGGTATATAATCGGCACCCCACCAATCTCGATGCCGATCAATAACGAACCGGCATCGAGAACTCCAATCCGGGAAACGTGGTAACGTCTCGTGGATCTCGATGTTGGGACGCCACGCGACACACGCGACATAACCGTATCGTGCGACACACGTGACAATTATGACAGTGACAACGCCACCTGAACGACGCATTATCCGGTCAACGCAATGACGACGGTAACGATATGAGTGCGATAAGGTCCAACGTACACCTCAACAATCTCTTCGTTCCAAAATAATAAGGAGCACCTGGCGGATGGCCGGACGTACCACGCAAACAACCAAAAATACCGATATCGTCAATCTGGATGCCTTCTCGCCGGATCCCCTGACGAACGTGGCGGACGCTGTTCCACCCACGACGGACATCGTTCTCCGCCAGGCGATCGTGTCGATCCAGGCCGTCGGCGGCCCGCGCCCGGAAGGCAATCTCGGCGCCACCGCGTTCCAGTTCACGGTCACCCGCGCAGGTAACACCGCCATTCCCGCCTCGGTCGACTGGCGGGTTCTCGCCGCGGCCGGGGCCTCCGCCGACGCGGCGGATTTCATCGGTGGCATGCTGCCATCGGGCACGGTGGCGTTCGCGGCCGGCGAGACCAGCAAGACCATCACCGTCCTCGCCGCCGCCGACAATCAGATCGAAGCGGACGAAACCTTCAGCGTGCAACTCAGCGCCAATGACACGAGCGTCGCGATCGCGCAGGACACCGCCTCCGCGACGATCCTGAACGACGACTCCCACGCCGAGCTGAGAATCTCCGCTGGCGGCGCCCCGGCCGATAGTTTCATGGTACTACAGGAGCACGACACTGGGCAGGTGACATACAAGTTCGACATCCACCGTTCGGGGGATCTCAACCGTGCGACCACGGCCAACTGGCATGTCGCGCCGTCGGGCGCGGCACCGGCCGCGGGGACGGATTTCGCGGGCGGCGTACCGCCGTCGGGTGCCGTGTTCTTCGCGCCGGGCGAAACCGTGAAGACGGTGACGGTCCTGGTGGCCGGGGACACGAAGGTCGAAACGAATGAGACCTTCGACGTTGTCATCTCCACGCCAAACAACGACGCGACGGTGATGAAGTCCACCGCCACCGGTGTCATCGTGAACGACGATCACTTGTCGGAACTCTACATCCACCCCGCCAATTCGCAGGACAACCAGTTCGTCGTCAAGCAGGAAGGCAATGCCGGGGCAACCCAATACAGTTTCGAGATTTTCCGTTCAGGCGACGTCGACCGTGTGACGGCCGCCAACTGGAAGGTGACGCCGTCTGGCGCGCACGCCGCCAACGCCGCCGATTTCATGGGCAACGCCCTTCCGTCCGGAACCGCCGTGTTCGGCATGGGCGAATTCTCCAAAATCGTTACCATTCAGGTGGCGGGCGACAAGAAGTTCGAAAACGACGAAACCTTCGACGTGGTGGTGACAACCGCGAGCCCAGACTCGATCGTGGTCGATGGCACCGCCACGGGCGTGATCATAAATGACGACAAATTGTCGGAGCTTTACATCGCCTCAGGCGAGACCGACGGTTTCGAGACCTTTATTGTAAAGAACGAAGGCGACGCCGGCGTGACTCAGTATAAGTTCCGGATAGACCGCGCGATGGATATCGGACGGGTGACCACCGTCGATTGGAATGTGACGCCGTCCGCTGTTAATCCCGTGAGCATCTC
Organism: Acetobacteraceae bacterium; assembly: GCA_947474705.1. Lineage (GTDB taxonomy): Bacteria > Pseudomonadota > Alphaproteobacteria > Acetobacterales > Acetobacteraceae > Rhodopila. Next base: position 42,760 of record CANJJS010000002.1, read on the forward strand.
CGATTTCGCGGGTGGCGCTTTTCCGTCCGGAACGGTCACGTTCGCCGTCGGTGAAACCCAAAAATTCGTCACCATCAAAATGGCGGGCGACACGAAGGTCGAGGCGAACGAAGCCTTCGATATCGTTTTGTCCAACCCCAGCGCGGACTCCGTGGTGATGAAGTCCACCGCCACCGGTGTCCTCATCAACGACGATCACTTGTCGGAACTCTACATCCACCCCAAAGATTCACCGGGCGACCAGTTCGTCGTCAAGAAAGAGGGCGATGCCGGGTCAACCCAATACAGTTTCGAGATTTTCCGTTCGGGAGACGTCGACCGTGTGACGGCCGCCAACTGGAAGGTGACGCCATCGGGCGCGCACGCCGCCAACGCCGCCGATTTCATGGGCAACGTCCTTCCATCCGGAACCGCCGTGTTCGGCATGGGCGAATTCTCCAAGATCGTCACCATTCAGGTGGCGGGCGACAAGAAGTTCGAAAACGACGAAACCTTCGAGGTGGTGGTGACAACCGCGAGCCCGGACTCGGTCGTGATCGATGGCACCGCCGCCGGCGTGATCGTCAATGACGACAAATTGTCGGAGCTTTACATCGCCTCGGGCGAGACCGACGGTTTCGAGACCTTTATTGTAAAGGCCGAAGGCGACGCCGGTGTGACTCAGTACACTTTCCGGATTGACCGGGCGATGGATGCCGGACGGGTGACCACCGTCGATTGGCATGTGACGCCGTCCGCTGTTAATCCCGTGAGCACCTCGGATTTCACCGGTGGCGCTTTTCCGTCCGGAACGGTCACGTTCGCCGTCGGCGAAACGCAAAAATTCGTCACCATCAAGGTGGCGGGCGACACCAAGGTCGAGACGAACGAATCCTTCGATATCGTTTTGTCCAACCCCAGCGCGGACTCCGTGGTGATGAAGTCCACCGCCACCGGCGCGATCATGAATGACGATTCGCCGTCGAAACTGTCCATCCTTCCAGGCGAACCCGCGCTGTTCAACTATTTCGTGTCCAAGGCCGAAGGCAACGCCGGCGCCACCCAATACACGTATGCCATCCACCGCGGTGGCGAGCTTGGCCGCGTGACCGTCGCCGATTGGCACGTGGCGCCCACGGGCGTTAATCCCGCCAGCGCCAGCGATTTCATCGGCGGACTGCCCTCCGGCTCGGTGGTCTTCAACGCCGGTGAGTCGACGAAGCTCATCGCCGTCAATGTCCACAGCGACGGCACGGCGGAAGCCGACGAGTCGTTCCAGGTCGTGCTGTCCACCTCCAGCGCCGACGCGGAGGTCACACAGGCCACGGCGGGCGGCATCATCCTCAATGACGATCAACCCGGCGTGGTCTCGATCGCCGCGCTCACCCCGCATCGGACCGAAGGCGACAGGGGTCTAACGCCTTTCACCTTCGTCGTCACCCGGACCGGCGACACCGCGACGCAGGCCTCGGCGCACTGGCAGGTATCGGGCGACGCCAACAACGGCGCGAACGCGGCGGACTTCGGTGGCGGCCTCCCGCCATCCGGCACCGTGACCTTCGCCGCGGGTCAGCAGAGCCAGACCATCGCCGTGAACGTCAACGGCGACACGCAATTCGAGGCCGACGAGACCTTCTTCGTCACGCTTTCCAACGCCTCCCCAAGCCTGATCATCGGCGCGGGTAGCGCGGCTTCGACGATCGTCAACGACGACACCGGCAGGGTTCCGGCCGGCCTTGTCAGCACTGGCCTCGCCTCTCCGGCGATGTCCTTCATGGGCGGCAGCGATCCCGCCACGCCCCCCCCGGCCGGTGCCATCGCGCCGGAGGATGTCCCTCCGCCGTCCATGTGGACCGGCGGCCCCGAACTCACCGATTTCACCGGAGAACTGGCGGGGGCGTTCTGGAGGGATGTCCCGGATGCGGCGGTTCTCGCTGGCATGGCCAACTGGCTGCCTTCCGAGAACCCCGCGTACCTGATGCCGAACCGCGACCTTCTGGCATAGGCTCCGAACTTCATTGAACCGCGATGCGGGCGCCCGTGGCAGGGCGCCCCTTTCGCGATCGGCCACGGGTGGAAACGGGGCCGTGTCCTCTGTCGCGTGGATCGCGCCGATCCGGTCCAGCGGCTCTTTGGCCACCGCTGGTCTGGCCGCCGGCCAGACGTCGGCGAATTCGAGTCGGCAATGACCCCAGCAGGCCGCCTCGAAAATCGGCCTCTGCCTGGTCACGCCCAGGTGATTCTGGGCATCGAGCCTGGCATGCTTCGCACCGGCGGAATCGCCGGGCGGGTGGGCGCGGCCGTTTGTTTGGCGCCGGAGAGTCCGCCGGCGGGGCGACCCACGGCCGGGCCGCCAGACAATTCAATATTCGATATGTATGTCAGTAACCGCCAGCCGCCCGGTGGGTGGGACAAAATCGCACGCCGGAAACGCGCCGATACGGGGACACGCGAGTAGACCTGAACCCATTCGACGCCCATGAATTTAAACCGAAAAAATATGACGCGACCCGAACCCAGAAAGTCTCGCCTACATCCTTGTTCTCCTGGACCGGTGGGACGATCGCGCCGCCGGTCAAATATTTTCGCGACAACCGCCTCCTTTCCAATCCGGTTTTCCCGATGTGTTCAAGCTCGATCCCGGCGCCCGCCACGACCGGAGCTATGCGAAAATCAAGATATTGATATAATCGCAACCCATTCGCGTCGCCAAATGCCCTGCTAACCGAACGCCCCGACCTCATGCGTGACCGCGGCCGCGATTTCCCGGACCATCGCGAACAAATCCCGCATCTGCCCAAAAATCTCCCGATGTTCCCGCGCGTACGCCGCCGTCGCCCTGGGCGCCGCCACTTCCCCGTAATCGACATCCGCCGAGGGGTCCGACGCCGCCGGAAAAATCTCCGCCAGCAGCGCCAGGGATTTGTCGATGTCCAGCCGGAGGATCGCCGCTTCCAGCACCTGGCGCGTCACGCCGTCGCGCGGGGAAAAATCCGAAATCTCCGTCGCCAACAGCCAGATCCGATGGATCAGCGCCATTCGTAACGCATGCAACAAAACCTCCCGCGTGCCCATCCTTGGCGCGTCCGGCCAGGCGACCCGCAGCGCCAGATGATCGGCGGAAATCCGGCGAAACATCGACTGCGCGTCCGCCCAAATGCCCAGACGTTCCAACGCGCGCGCGACCGAGACCAAGGCTTCCCGCCGGCCCGGACGCCGCGTCCGCGCCGCCCGGTCCAGCCAACTGCCCGGGTCCAAAGAGACGATCGTCGCCCGCAACACATCGATATCCGAATGCGCCAACCCATGCGCCGCCAAATCCAGCGCGCGGCGGAACCGCCGGCTGTTCGCCCGCATCTCCGCGAAGGTCTCGGGATGCCGCGCCGCCGCCGCGCCAAGCCCCTGCAAGGTATTCGCGCACCAGCCGAGTTGTTGCAGGATCGCGTTATTCGGAATCGCGCGCAATTCGCGCGGATGGCGAATTCGCGCCGCGCCGGCCATCCCATCGGATTGCCGCGCCGCCGGCCGGGAACCCGTCGGATCGAACAGCGCTGGTCCAAAGGCGCCAAGCAACGCGCCATAGCCCGCGTCCTCGACCAGACCTTCCATCCCGGCGCGCACGGTGGCGAAAAAATCGGCGGAGAAATCGGGATCGGCGTAAACCGGGTCCTCGATCGGACCGGCGGCGGGGTGATAGGTGTGTTCCGCGATCCGAGTCACCGTCGCCAGCGCCAGTTCCGGTGTCCCAAACAGCAAATACCCATCGCCACCCTGGAACGCGCTTTCCTCCCGCACCCGCAATCCCGCGCGTTTCAGCGCCTGGCGCGAGGCGGTCGGCGACAAATATTTCAACCGGTCCGTCAACGAGCCCGGATGCGCGCCCCGCCCGATGCTCTCGCCGTGGGTGTCGAACAAAATCACCTCGACACCGGAAATCCCGTGTTTCGCGAGAGTCTCGCCGATTTTCAGCCGCAGCCGCTCGATCAGATAACTCGCGGCCAACTGCCCCACGTATCGTCCGGAGTCCGAATATCCGAACTGCAGAGCCAACCGCCCGGTGGATTTCAGGTAGGCGCGGTAATGCGGGCTGCGCAGCGCCTCGTCCAGCACCACGGCGCCTTTTTCCAGCGCCTCCGCGGTTTCGAACAGCGGGCTGATTTCGACGTTCCGCTCGACACCGAACAGTTTCGCCAGCCACAGCGCCGCCAGCAGCGTATAACCCGTCTCCGTTTCCGCGATCAGAAACCGCACGGGCGCGGAGTTGTCGACATGTTTCACGATCTGCGCGATCGCGATCGTCAGTTTCGCGGCCGAGGCCTGTTCCGCGACCAGCGCCCCGAAATCGACCGGGATTGGTTGCACGGTATCCAACGCGGCATTGATCTGCGCGAACAGCGCCCGGCGCCGCGACGGGTCCTCCGGTGGATCGGAAAAGCCCAGCCGCTGACGCACGACATTGTGCAATTGCGCGGCATTGAGGCGGGTGTGAGTATGGGCGAGCGCGAGGCCGTGCGACACGAGACCCGCGCGCGCGACCGCCAGCGCCAATTTATCGTCCTCGCCCGCCGCCGCGATGGCGGCGTCGAACAGCGGCAATAACGGCTCGGGCGAGGTCAGCGCCGTCTCGCGCTCCGCGATCAGCGTATGCGCGAAGGCCGCGACATCCGCCGGGGCGGGTTGCGACGGGCAGGCGGCGATCTGGCGTTCCGTCGCCGCCAGCGCCGCCCGCGCCCGCGCCGACAAATCGGGGGCCGCCGCCACCTGTTCCGACAGCCGCGCGAGTTGCAGGCGTTTCATTTCCAGCCGCAGCCGCAGCGTGTCCCACCAGCCGATATCGGTGCGCCCGTCCGTGTCGTAGCCAACCCACGTCGAGAGAATCAAAGGTCTGGGCGTCAACTCCGTCCAGCGATCCGGCCAGGCGGAACGCGCGACATCCAGCAGCGCCGCGTTAAATCGGTCGATCGCGTCGCGGCCATGCGCGATGGCTTTCGCCGCCTGGTCGAACTCCCCGCGCAAGGTAATTGGCGGCGGCCGGTGCGAGCCTTCCACCGCCACGGGCCGGCCGCTGGCGGTGTCCGCCAGCGCCGCCGCCACCGGTTCCGGCAGCGAAAAGGTCGGATGCGCGGTGAAAACGGCGGCGAAACGGGGGCGTTCCACCAAATCGCGATATTCCGCCCACCGGATTGGCGAATCATTCGGGTCCGGCCGCAACAAGGTCTCGGCGAGGCCGTGCAAAACCCTCTCGTTCGCCGCGCGATCGATCCCGCCGGCATAACCGGCCAGCCGGCCGGCCCGCGCCGCGAACGCGCGGTCGCGCAGATGGGCGATCAACGCGGCGATGGTCTCTCGATCCAGTTCGCCGCTGTCCATGCGGCGCGTGATCGCCAGCGCGACCAGCAGAACCGGGTTTCCGAAAGGATCTTCTTCCACCCGGGCCCCTAGGCGCGCGGTGAGATCCAGGAGGTCTTCGGCCAGCGTGGCGACGGGGCCGAGGGAAGCGGCATCGGGCATGACGCGAGCCTGCCGCCAATTGTGCACCGCAGCAAGAAAAATCTCGCGCCTGGGGTGTGGCTCGGGGCGATCGGGTGAGCCGGTGTAAGCCTTGGGGCTCCGCCCCAAACCCCGCGAGGGCGCTGCCCTTCGAACCCGCCAGGGCGGGGGCCCTGGACCCGTTTAATGGGGTATTTGAAGAAGGGGGGCCTACGGTGGCAGTGGAGCGGCCTCGGATGGCCCCCCTTCTTCAAATACCCCAAAAGATGGCATCCAAGGCCCGCCTTGGCGGGGTCGAGGGGCAGCGCCCCCGTGGGGTCCGGGGCAAAGCCCCGGGGTTCGCACCGGCTCGTCCGATCGCCCTGGGCCACGACCCGGCGCGGGATTGCTGCGCCGCACAATTTCTGGCACGACCGGACATGTGGCACGCCGTATGCATCGCGTCAGGCCAGGACACAGCGCGGCGCGTCCGTGGACCAAGGAAGGCGAACCCGGTTTGAACGACACATCTGACCCCGCCAACGCGCCTGACGGCACGATCGGCACGCCCCCCGACCCAGGCGCCCGCACCGAGGAGGCGTTGCGCGCCGCGATTCTGACCAAGTTGACCTCGCATGTGGGCAAACGGCGGGCGATCGCCACGGACCGCGACTGGTTGCTCGCCACCGCGATCGCCGTGCGCGACCTCGCCGTGGATCGCTGGCTGGCCAGCATCGATGCCGCGTATCAGCAGGGCGAGAAGCGGGTTTATTATTTGTCGCTGGAGTTTCTCATCGGCCGTCTTTTGTTCGACAATCTGAACAATCTGGGCATCATGGACACGGTGCGCCGCGCGCTTGCCTCGCTCGACGTCGATCTCGACCGGTTGCGCGCGCTCGAACCCGACGCGGCGTTGGGCAATGGCGGTTTGGGGCGCCTCGCGGCCTGTTTCATGGAGAGCATGGCCACATTGGGTATTCCCGCCCATGGCTACGGTATCCGCTACGATCACGGGTTGTTCCGCCAGGTCATTATGAACGGCTGGCAGGAAGAATTCCCGGAGGAATGGCTGTCCTTTGGCAATCCCTGGGAATTCGAACGGCCGGAGGTCCAGTACGATATCGGCTTCGGCGGGTCGGTCGAAACGGTGTTGGGCGAGGACGACATCGACCACCACATCTGGCACCCCGCCGAATTCGTTGTCGCGGTCGCCTACGACACGCCCTCTGTTGGCTGGCGGGGACGCCGGGTCAACACGTTGCGCCTGTGGTCGGCGCGGCCCGTGGACCCGCTGAAACTCGATATGTTCAATCATGGCGATTTCGCCGGGGCGCTGGCCACCCGTGTCCGCGCCGAGGCGATTTCCAAGGTTCTCTATCCTTCGGACTCCACGCCCGAGGGTGAGGAATTGCGGCTGCGTCAGGAATATTTCTTTGCTTCCGCCTCGCTTCAGGACCTGGTGCGGCGCCATATCAAGGCATTTGGAACGCTCGCCTCTTTGCCGGAGAAAACCGCGATCCAGTTGAACGACACCCACCCGGCGATCGCGGTGGCGGAACTCATGCGAATCCTGGTCGATCTGCACGAGTTTCCGTGGGAGGACGCCTGGCGGATGACCCAGGCGACGATCGCCTATACCAATCACACGCTTCTTCCGGAGGCGCTGGAAACCTGGCCGGTCCACCTGATGGAACGGCTCCTCCCCCGCCACATGCAAATCATTTACCTTATTAACGCGCGACATTTGGCGGAGGTCAACGCGGCCCATCCCGGCGACGGTGGTTTGTTGTCCCGCGTCTCCGTCATCGACGAACAGCGCGGGCGTCGCGTCCGCATGAGTCACCTCGCCTTTCTGGGCTCTCACCGCGTCAACGGCGTGTCCGCGCTGCACACCGACCTGATGCGCGAAACCGTTTTTTCGGACCTCCACGCGTTGCGTCCGAAGCAAATCGTCAGCGTTACCAATGGTGTTACTTTTCGCCGCTGGCTGCATGAGGCCAATCCGAAACTGACATCTTTGCTGGTGGAAGCCCTTGGCCCCCGTGTGCTGGATCGTGAGGAAGCGCTGTCCGATCTTCGCGCCTTCGCGGACGACAAGGGGTTCCAGGACCGGTTCGCCGCCATGCGCCTCGCCAACAAAACCGCGCTGGCCCGCCTGATCCGCCGCGAGGTCAATATTCGCGTCGATCCCGCCGCTTTGTTCGACGTGCACATCAAACGCATTCACGAATATAAGCGCCAGCTTCTCAATATTCTCGAGGCCGTCGCGCTTTATAACGCCATCCGCACGCATCCGACCAACGATTGGGCGCCCCGCGTCAAACTCTTCGCGGGCAAGGCCGCCGCCAGCTACCATCAGGCGAAGCTGATCGTGAAACTGGCGCACGACGTCGCGAAAGTCGTGAACAGCGATCCGGTGGTACGCGACCGGCTGAGCCTCGTGTTCCTGCCGAATTATTCCGTCAGTCTGGCCGAGGCGATCATTCCGGCGTCCGACGTTTCCGAGCAAATTTCCACCGCGGGGATGGAAGCGTCCGGCACTGGCAACATGAAACTGGCGCTGAACGGCGCGCTTACCATCGGCACGCTCGACGGCGCCAATATCGAAATCCGCGACCATGTCGGCGCCGACAATATCTTCATCTTCGGCCTGACCGCCGCCGAGGTCGAAGCCAGCCGCGCCCATGGCATCGACGCCGGCGCCGCCATCGCCGCATCCCCCGCGCTGACCGAAGTGCTGGCGGCCATCGCCGGCGGCGTGTTTTCTCCCGACGAGCCGGACCGCTACGCCGGCCTGGTGCACGGGCTGCGGCATCACGATTATTTCATGGTCTGCGCCGACTTCGAGTCCTACTACCAGAAACATCGAGAAGCCGGCGCGCTGTGGCGCCGTCCGGAGGCCTGGTGGCGCGCGAGCATCCTCAACACGGCAGGCATGGCCTGGTTCTCCTCGGACCGCGCGATCCGCGATTACGCCCGCGACGTCTGGGATGTGCCGGTTTGGCGCGAGGATTGACGACATGATTCCCTCGCGGGACGCCGCGACGTGACACACTGGCGCGCCAGGCCCGCCGAAATCGCCGCGATCGCGGAGGGGCGTCATCCCGATCCCTTCGCCTTTCTCGGCCCCCACGCCACGCGAGAGGGCACGGCGATCCGAGTCTTCGCCCCCGGCGCCGATCGTCTTTTCCTGGAACGCGGCACGGACTCGCCAGAATTCGAACCCGGCCCCGCCGGTTTCTTCCAACTCGTCCTCCCCCACCAAACGTCATCCCCGGGCTCGTCCCGGGGACTGGAAGCGGCACGCCCCAACCCTCCCGGCACGCCCCTGTATCGCCTGCGCGCCGAAAACGCCCATGCCACCTGGCGCTTCCTCGACCCCTACGCCTTCGGACCTGTCCTTGGCCCGCTCGACGACCATCTGCTGCTGGAAGGCACCCACCGCCGCCTGTTCGAGCGCCTTGGCGCGCATCCCATGCGTCACGAGGGCGTCGATGGCGTCCATTTCGCGGTCTGGGCGCCCAACGCGTCACGCGTCTCCGTCGTCGGCGGCTTCAACCAATGGGACGGTCGCCGCCACCCCATGCGGAAGCGCGTCGACAGCGGACTCTTCGAAATCTTTCTGCCGGAACTCCAGGAAGGCACGATCTACAAATACGAGATACGCGCACGCGACGGCGCGATCCAGCCGCTGAAAGCCGATCCCTTCGGCTTCGCCGCCGAAATGCGGCCCTCAACCGCCTCGATCGTCGCCCGTACCGACACGCTGGCATTCACCGCCAAAGCCCCACGCCCGGACAATCCGCGCCGCGCCGCGATGTCGGCGTACGAAGTCCACCTCGGCTCCTGGCGCCGCCACCCAGACGGCGGCTTCTTCAGCTACGACGAACTCGCCGACACACTCATCCCCTATGCCGCCGATCTTGGTTTCACCCACCTGGAATTGCTTCCGGTGGGCGAACACCCGCTCGACGCCTCCTGGGGGTACCAACCGATCGGCCTCTTCGCCCCCACCGCCCGCTTTGGGGATCCCGCTGGTTTTGCCCGCTTCGTCGACAAAGCCCATGCGGCTGGTCTCGGGATCATCCTCGATTGGGTTCCCGCCCATTTCCCGGTCGATCCGCACGGCCTCGCCCATTTCGACGGCGGCCCGCTGTATGAGCACGCCGACCCGAAGCGCGGCTTCCATCCCGACTGGAACACCGCCATTTACGACTTCGGCCGGCGGGAGGTCGCGAATGTCCTCATCGCCTCCGCGCTCTACTGGCTGACCCGCTTTCAGATCGACGCGCTGCGAGTCGATGCGGTGGCGTCAATGCTCTACCTCGACTATTCCCGGGAACCCGGCGCCTGGACGCCCAACCAGGACGGGTCCAACGACAACCGCGACGCCGTCGCCTTCCTGAAACGATTCAACGAAACACTCCGCGATGTCTGCCCGGACGCCCTGACGATCGCCGAGGAATCGACGGCCTGGCGCGGCGTCTCCCATCCCGTTTCCGAAGGCGGCCTCGGGTTCGGTTTCAAATGGAACATGGGCTGGATGCACGATACGCTCGACTACATGTCGCTCGATCCCGTCCATCGCCGCTACCACCACGACAAAATGACCTTCGGTCTCGTCTACGCCTTCTCCGAAAACTTCGTGCTGCCGCTGTCGCATGACGAGGTCGTGCACGGCAAAGGCACCATCCTCGGCCGCATGCCGGGCGACGACTGGTCCCGCTTCGCCAATTTGCGAGCCTATTACGCCTTCATGTGGGCCCATCCCGGCAAGAAACTCCTGTTCATGGGCCAGGAATTCGCCCAGACGCGCGAGTGGAACGCGGACCGGGGCCTGGACTGGCACCTGGTGGACCAGGCACCGCATCGCGGCGTCCAGGACCTGATCCGCGACCTGAACCGCGTCTACCGCGACCACCCCGCCTTGCACGCCCGCGATTGCGAGCCGGAAGGGTTCCGCTGGATCGCGGCCGACGATCGCGACCAGTCCGTGTTCTCCTGGCTTCGCCTCGCTCCCGGCGCCCCGCCGGTCGCCGTCGTCGTCAATTTCACCCCCGTGCCGCGGCCCGCCTACCGCATCGGCCTGCCCGAATCCGGCACCTGGCGAGAAATCCTCAACACCGACGCCAGCCAATACGGCGGCACCGGCATGGGCAATCTCGGCGCGGTGCGGGCGAGTCCAAATCCCTCGCACGGGTTTCCGGCCTCCGCGCTCGTCTGCTGCCCGCCGCTCGCCGCTGTCTTCTTCGTCTTCGACCCCGCCTGACCCACAAGAAAAAACCGGGACCCACCGCCATGCCCTCCCCCACCGCCCCTCTCGCCCGCTCCACCATGGCCTATGTGCTCGCGGGCGGACGCGGCTCCCGCCTGATGGAGCTGACGGATGTCCGCGCCAAACCCGCCGTGTATTTCGGCGGCAAAAGCCGGATCATCGATTTCGCGTTGTCGAATGCCGTGAATTCCGGCATCCGCCGCATCGGCGTCGCCACGCAATACAAAGCCCACAGCCTGATCCGTCACCTCAACCGCGGCTGGAATTTCTTCCGTCAGGACCGCAACGAGGGGTTCGACATTCTTCCGGCCTCGCAGCGTTCCGGCGGCGAGTGGTATCTCGGCACCGCGGACGCCGTTTTCCAGAATATCGACATTATCGAGGGCTACGAGCCGGAACTGATCGTCATCCTCGCCGGCGATCACATTTACAAAATGGATTACGGCCCGATGCTGGCCCAGCACGTGGACCAGAAAGCGGATGTCACGGTTGGCTGCATCGTCGTCCCGCGCGCGGAGGCCTCGGGATTCGGCGTCATGGACGTGGACGCCACCGATCGCATCGTGTCCTTTGTCGAAAAACCCGCCGATCCCCCGCCCATGCCGGGCCGCCCGGACATGTCGCTGGCCTCCATGGGTATCTATGTGTTTTCGACGAAATTCCTGATCGAACAACTGCGCCGCGACGCCGCCGATCCCGATTCAACGCGAGACTTCGGCAAGGATATCATCCCCTACCTCGTGAAAAACGGCAAAGCCGTGGCCCATCCGTTGGATCGTTCCTGCCGCCGCTCCGGCTACGAGAACGAGGACTACTGGCGCGACGCCGGCACGGTGGACGCGTACTACGAGGCCAATATCGACCTGACCAGCGCGCTGCCCGCGCTCGACCTCTACGATCGCGACTGGCCGATCTGGACCTATGCCGAGATCACCCCGCCCGCGAAATTCGTCCACGACATCGACGGCCGCCGCGGCGAGGCGATTTCGTCGCTGGTCTCCGGCGGCTGCATCGTCTCCGGCGGCACGCTGCGAAACTCCTTGCTGTTCACCAATGTCCGCGTCCACTCCTACGCGAAGATCGAGGGCGCGGTGATTCTGCCCGACGCCAACATCGGCCGTGGCGCCCGCCTGACCAAGGCCATCGTCGAAAAAGGCGTGCACATCCCCCCCGGCCTGGTCGTCGGCGAGGACCCGGTCGAGGACAAAAACCGCGGCTTCCGCGTCACCGACAAAGGCGTCGTCCTGATCACCCAGGCGATGATCGACGGTCTGTCCGCGTGAGCACCGTTCGCGTCCTGGCCATCGCCTCCGAGATTTTCCCGATTATCAAAACCGGGGGCCTCGCCGATGTCGCCGGCGCCCTGCCTTTGGCGCTGGAACCGGAGAACGTCGCCACCGTCACTATGTTGCCCGGCTACCCCGCCGTCCTCGCCGCGCTGCCCGCGGCCGAGCCCGTCCATCGTTTCCCCGCGATGTTCGGCGGACCGGCCCGGCTGTTGCGCGGACGGGCGGCGGGCCTCGATCTGCTGGCGCTGGACGCGCCGCATTTGTTCGCACGTCCCGGCGGTCCCTACCAATCGCCGGACGGGCCGGACTGGCCCGATAATGCTTTTCGTTTCGCCGCCTTGGGCCTCGCCGCGGCGGCGGTGGGAGGCGGCTGCCTGCGCGACTACCGGCCGGACATTCTGCACGCGCACGACTGGCAGGCGGGACTTGCCCCCGCCTACGCCCATTACAACGGCGGACCCCGGCCGGGCACGGTGACGACCATCCATAACCTGGCGTTTCAGGGCCAGTTTCCGGGCGATCTTCTCTCCCTGTTGCAACTCCCCCCGCAGGCATGGTCGATCGACGGCGTCGAGTTCCACGGCGCGATCAGCTTTCTGAAAGCCGGACTCGCGCTGTCCGACCGGATCACCACCGTTTCGCCCACATATGCCGCCGAAATCCGCACGCCGGAAGGCGGGATGGGCTTCGACGGCCTGCTGCGCGCCCGCGCCGGAGTCCTCCGCGGCATCTTGAACGGCATCGACACCAAGATCTGGAACCCCGCCACCGACATCGCGCTCGCCGCCACTTTCGATGCCCGCCGCATGGCCCGCCGCGCCGTCAACAAGCAGGCGCTTCAGGCCCGCTTCGGCCTCGCCACGGACCCCGGCGCGCTACTTCTGGGGGTCGTCAGCCGCCTGACCTGGCAAAAAGGCCTGGACCAGCTTCTCGACAACCTCGCGCCCATTCTCGCTTTGGGCGTCCAGCTCGCCATTCTCGGCACCGGCGACCGCGACCTGGAGCAAGGCTTCGCGGCGGCGGCCGAAGCCCATCCCGGCCAGGTCGGCTGCGCCTTCGGCTACGACGAATCCCTCGCGCACCAGATGCAGGCCGGTCTCGACGCCCTGCTCGTCCCCTCCCGCTTCGAGCCTTGCGGCCTTACTCAGCTCTGCGCCCTCCGCTACGGCACGCTCCCGGTGGTCGCGCGCGCCGGCGGCCTCGCCGATACCGTCATCGACGCGAACGAGGCCGCCCTCGCCGCCGGCACCGCCACCGGCATCCAGTTCGCGCAGGGCATGCTGCTCATGGGCGCGGAACGCGCCGCCGCGCTCTGGCGCCAGCCGGACATCTGGGCCGCGATGCGCCGCAACGCCATGCGCTGCGACGTCTCCTGGCAACGGCCCGCCGCCCAGTACGCGGCGCTGTACCGCGACCTGATCGCCGCACGCGCCGCATGACCGCGGCGCCTCCGCCGATCGCGATCCCCCCCCTGGCCGCGACCAAAGGACAGCCGGAACCGCTGGGAGCTTCCCTCGACGCCGCGGGAATTAATTTCGCCGTCGTCTCCAGCCATGCCACCGCCATCGCGGTGTCCATTTTCGACGAGGATGACCGGGAAATCGCCCGCGTCCCCCTGCCCGCCCGCACCGGGACCGTGTTCCACGGCCACATCGCCGGACTCCGGCCCGGCGCTCGCTACGGCCTCCGCGCTTTCGGCCCTTGGGCGCCCGAACGCGGCCATCTGTTCAACCCCGGCAAACTCCTCGTCGATCCCTACGCCACCGCCCTGGATCGCCCGTTCCAGCTCCACCCCTCGCTGTTCGACGACCCCTCCCCCAATCCCACCGACACCGCCCCCTGGGTGCCCAAAGCCATCGTCGAGGCCGAGCCGCCACCACTCCCCGATCCGCCGCCATTCGACTGGGACAATCAGGTCATTCTGGAACTGCATGTCCGCGGCTTCACCATGCGCCACCCGGATGTTCCCGCCGCCATCCGCGGCACCTTCGCCGCCCTCGCCCACCCCGCCGTTCTCGGCCACCTGACCGGCCTTGGCGTCACCGCCGTCGAACTCATGCCCGCCGCCGCCTGGATCGACGAGCGGCATTTGGCCCCGCTCGGCCTGACCAATTACTGGGGCTACAACCCCGCCGCCTTCCTCGCCCCCGACCCCCGCCTCGCCCCCGCCGGCTGGCCGGAAATCCGGGCCACGGTTCAGGCACTTCGAAACGCCGGCATCGCCACCATCCTCGACGTCGTGCTGAACCACACAGGCGAGGGCGACGCTCTCGGCCCCACCCTGTCTCTCAGAGGCCTCGACGACGCGCTTTACTACCGGCGCACCGGCGACGGCGCCGCGCCCAGGGGCGCCGCCGAAGGCAGCTACGTCAACGACACCGGCTGCGGCCACACTTTGGCCCTCGACCGCCCCACCGTCTGGCGCCTCGCCCTCGATGCCCTCCGCGCCTGGGCCATCCGGGGCGGCTTCGACGGTTTTCGCCTCGACCTGGCCGCCACATTGGGCCGCACCGCGACGGGTTTTCACCCGGATCATCCGCTGCTGGCCGCGATCGCCGCCGATCCGGTCCTGTCCCGCCGCGTCCTGATCGCCGAGCCCTGGGATATCGGGCCCGGTGGCTACCAAACCGGCGCCTTTCCCGCCGCCTGGGGCGAGTGGAACGATCGTTACCGCGACACGATCCGCCGCTTCTGGCGCGGCGACCCCGGAACGATCGGCGACCTCGCCACGCGGTTCGCCGGGTCCGCGGATATTTTCGGACCGCGCCACCGGCCTATCTCCCGGAGCATCAACTTCATCACGGCCCATGACGGGTTCACCCTCGCCGACCTCGTCTCCCACGCCCAAAAACACAACCAGGCCAACGGCGAGTTCAATCGCGACGGAACGGACAACAACCTGAGCTGGAACAACCGCCACGAAGGCCCAATTGCCGATCTGGACATCTCCGCCGCCCGCGCCCGCGATGTCCGTGCGTTGCTCGCGACGCTGCTGTTGTCGCGAGGCACGCCGATGTTGTCGATGGGCGACGAATGCGGCCGCACGCAGTCCGGCAACAACAACGCCTACGCCCAGGACAACGAGACGTCGTGGATGGACTGGGACGGCATGGACCAGGACCTGCTGGGCTTCGCGTCCCGCCTGATCGCGCTCCGCCGGGCCAGTCCGGCGTTACGCGATCCCGGTCCGCTGACCGGTGGTCCGGTCGATGCGAGCGGTCTTCCCGACGTGGTGTGGCTAACCCAGGGGGGCCGCGCCATGGAAGCGGCGGATTGGGAAAACAGCGCGAATCGCACACTGATCGCCTGCCTTCATGCCGCCGGAGACACGGTGCTGATCGTCCTGCATGCCGGATTCGCGCCGTTCGGCGCCATTCCGCCGGACCCGCCGCCGCGCATGCGGTGGCGTATCGCCATCGACAGCGCCGACCCGGCGCGCGAGGGCCTCGCGGGCGCCACCCTCCCGATCGCCGCGCGCTCGGCGGTGGTGCTCCGGGCCGAGTCAACCCCACCAAAGCACGGGTCTCGCGCATCCGCCGAGGACCTCGACCGCCTGTGCGAGGCAGCGGGCCTCGCGACCGCGTGGTGGGATATCGAGGGCAAAGAGCACCGGCCGGGCGGCGACACGAAGCGCGCCTTGC
This sequence comes from Acetobacteraceae bacterium, assembly GCA_947474705.1. GTDB lineage: Bacteria > Pseudomonadota > Alphaproteobacteria > Acetobacterales > Acetobacteraceae > Rhodopila. The sequence continues at coordinate 58,413 of CANJJS010000002.1, forward strand.
TGGCTTCCATGGGCCTTCCGGCAGACACAAGCGACGATGTCCGCGGCGGCCTCCAAACCCTCTCGGCGCCGCGCCCCCTGCCGCGGGTCCTGACCGCGATCCTTGGGCAAACCATCTCCGTTCCGATCGGACAACACGCGAGGTCCACCTGGGTTGCCTTGCTGCGCGAGGATGGCGTTCGCGACCGTATTCCCGTCCGGGACGGCCAGGCGATGCTGGCGCCGCCGCCGATCGGCCGTCATACGTTGACGCTCGACGACGATCCGGACACGGCCTGCCATCTGACCGTCGCGCCCGGACAATGCTTCCTGCCGACAGCCCTGACCGCGGGACAACGCCGTTTCGGGATCGCCGCGCATTTATACGCGCTGCGGAGCACCGCCGACCGCGGCATCGGCGATTTCGGCACGCTGCGCGAACTGACAGCCGCGGCCGCCAACGCCGGTGCCGCGGCGGTCGGCCTGAACCCGCTGCACGCGCTGTTTCCGGGCGACCGGTCCCGTGCCAGCCCGTATCACCCATCGCATCGCGGTTTCCTCGACCCGATCTACATCGATCTCGACGCGTTTCCCGGTGGCGATCCCGCTGAGTTCGCGGCTTTGGCGGCGCTCCCCGCGGTGGATTATCCCGGTGTCTGGGCCGCGAAACGCGCTGTCCTCGCCGCCGCCTTCGCATCCGGAGGGGCAAGCGAACCCGGCCTTGACGAATTCATCGCCAGAGAGGGACGTGCATTGCGCGATTTCGCGCATTTCGAAGCGATCGCCGCCCATATCGGCCACACCGACTGGCCGAACTGGCCCGAACCGCTGCGCCGGCCAGGCTCCCCGGCGGTGGCCGCTTTCGGCGCGGCCCATGCGGCGGACGTCCGCTTCGTCCAATATTTGCAATGGATCGCCGGCCGCCAACTTGCCGAGGCCGCCGCGACGGATCTGTCCATCGGCCTCTACCGCGACCTCGCCATCGGCTGCGCGCCAGACGGCGCCGAATCCTGGGCCAATCAGGCCACGATGCTGCGGGACGTGTCGATCGGTGCCCCGCCCGATCCATTCTCCGCCACCGGGCAGGTCTGGGGGCTGCCGCCACCCAATCCGCTGGCGATGGCGCGAGAGGGTTTCGCCACCTTCGCCGCCCTGCTGTCCGCCAACATGCGTCATGCCGGCGCGTTGCGTATCGATCACGTCATGGGCCTGAACCGCCTGTTCCTGGTTCCCTCCGGCGCCCGCGCGGCCGAGGGCACGTATCTGGCCTTTCCCTTCGCCGATCTGCTGGGGCAACTCACGCTCGAAAGTTTCCGGCACCGCTGCCTCGTCGTCGGCGAAGATCTGGGTACGGTGCCCGAGGGCATGCGCGAACGTCTGGCGGCGGCGCGCGTGCTGTCCTACCGGGTCCTGTGGTTCGAAAAGGATGGCACCACGTTCCGCCCACCCGCGGCCTGGCCCATGCTGGCCGCCGCCTGTGTCTCCACCCACGATTTGCCGACCGCGCGCGGCTGGTGGACTGGCGCCGATATCGACGAACAGGCCGCGCTTGGGTTGACGGAACCGGAAGCGGCTCGCGCGGCCCGGGACCGGGAAAAAGAAGAGCTGATCGCCTTCGCGCGAAGCGAGGGGATTCCAGATGGGGCGGAACACCCCGTGGCCGCCATGCACGCGCTGATCGCCGCGACCCCTGGTGTCCTGGCGCTGGCGCAGGCGGACGATCTGGCGGGTGAGACAATTGGAGTGAATCTCCCGGGTACCGACCGGGAACGGCCGAACTGGCGCCGTCGCCTCCCACGTATCGCGGCGGATCTTCGCGATGGTCCGGACGCCGCCGGGATATTGGACGCGATGCGCGCGGCCGGCCGGGCGGAGCCAGCGGAAGCTGGTGTTCCCGCCGGTGGAAGCCCGCCAAAAGATCCCTGACCGATCCTCGGCGGGTTCTCTCAGCGCCTCGCGGATCGAGTCGATGGAGCGGAGCGATCTGGGCACCGGCAACGATACGCTGGTGGCCCAGAACGTGGCCGACATGGCGGGGTTCGACGGCTTCGACAACGCCAATGGCTGGGCTGACGGGACATATAATCTCGCCGCGGGGGGCGCCGGAGCAGCGGCATCGATTGGTTGCCGATGGCGTGGCGGGGGATGTAGTAGAAAGCAGCGGCTCGGGTGCGGCCATGGGCGCGGTCTTGAATGGCGCGCACGCGTACGCGGTCTATAACCAAGAGACCTTCGCCCGGTTGCCGATCGACCAGACCGTGAGCCGAACGGTCGCATGGAAAGGAACACGTGTCCCGCGATCGCCCCAGCCTGGAGCACGGCGAGGCCGGATTTTCCGCCCCGCTGTCCGGCCCGAGCCCGGATCCGCGGGTGGCGGAGGCGGCCGGGTTGTGGCGCGCCATCCGGCGGTCGCCGCTCCAGCCGGGTGCCTGGCGGGATCTGGCGCGGGTTTATGCCGGTCTCGATCTGCGCTGGCAGGCGGCATATGCCTATCGGCAGGCGGCACGGCTCGATCCTGGGGTTGGGCCGGCGGCGGGTCTTGGGATCGTTTGGACCGCGGAGTCTGGCGACGAAGTGTTGGGGCGGCCGGCGCTGGCCAACGCGGCAGACCTCGCGCGCCGTTTCGCCGGGTGGCTCGCGGTGTGCGGCGAGGACTGGCTGACCTGGCTGTATCTGGCGCGTTTGATGGAACTGCCCGATGCGCCCGCCGGTTTGGCCTTGGCGGCGGAGGCGGAAGAAAAAGCCCAGGGGGTGGAGTTTATCGCGGGGGAGACGTTGCATTGGCTGGGGGTGTGGCGGTTGAACGCGGGCGATGCGCCCGGCGCGATCGCGGCGTTTTCCGGGTTGTTGAAGCTGGAAGCGCAACGTCACGGTTCCATGATGTATCTGGGCGAGGCGTTGCTTCGTGTTGGCAACACCGCGGCGGCCGAAAAGGCGTTCGAGCGGGCGTCGTATTCCAATAATCCAGAATTTTTGAAAACCCTGGCGGCGCGGGTTTACGCGCATAATTACTGGCAGGAAGCCATTGCCGTTCTGCGGCGGGCGGTGGAGCTGAGGCCCAACGACACCGGAATCCCGCTGATGCTGGCGAAGATCCAGTCGGAGGTTTACGACCTTGGCGATTGCCGCGACACCTTGCGGCGGATCGAGGCGTTGTCGCCGGGCAACGCGGAGGCGCGGCTGCTGGAAGCGGGCATGTTGGGCCGCATGGGCGACGCGCGGGGGCATCTGGATACGTTACTTAAGGCCTATGAATCGGGTGGCGACCCGCGTTCGCGCCTCGCGTCGAGCATCGCGATGACCTCGCTTTACAACGATCGCATGACGCCGGCGGAGGTCGCGGCGCTGCACCGGAAATTATGCGTTCCGATCAAGGAAAACCCGCCGCCGCCGCGCGCGTTCGGGCCGCCGCGCCCGGCCGGCGCGCGGCTTCGGGTCGGTTTCGTCACCGGCGATCTGCACCGCCAGCACCCCGTGAACATCTTCATGCTGCCGATCCTGGCGCGGCTGGGCCGCACCGGACTCGCGGTCCACATCTACCACACCGGCACGATGCACGATGCCTTCACGCGCGAGGCCAAAGGTTACGCGGATCGTTGGCTGGAGGCCGCGGCACTGTCCGACGGCGATCTGAAGGCGGCGATTGTCGCGGACGGGGTCGATGTCTTGATCGATCTGGCCGGGCATACGGCGACTCACCGTCTGGGCGTGTTCGCCAAACGGGCCGCGCCGGTGCAGGCGACGTTTTTGGGGTATCCACATTCGACCGGGCTTTCGGAAATGGACTGGCTGATCGGCGATGCCGTCGTCAGCCCGTCCGAACACGCGTCATTGTTCGTGGAAGGCATCGCGCAAATGCCTGACAGTGTCTTTTGTTGGGCGCCGGCGGAGACCTGGCCGCTGCCCCCGGTCCGCCCGCCCGGCGCGCCGGTTACGTTCGGATCGTTTAACAACGCGATGAAGCTTTCTCCTGTCACGATTGCGTTGTGGTCGGAGGTTTTGGACGCCACGCCGGGCTCGCGGATGCTGTTAAAGGCGCCGTCGTTGCGCGATCCGGCGGTTCAGGCGCGCTTCGCGGCGTTGTTCCGGGAACGCGGTATTTCCCGGGAGCGGCTGGAATTCCGGGGGCCCAGCGGGCTCGACGAGATGATGCGCGAATATGGCGATATCGACATCGCGCTCGACCCGGTGCCGTATAATGGCGGCACGACGACATTGCAGGCGTTGTGGATGGGCGTGCCGGTGGTGAGCCTGGAAGGCGGGAATTTCGTGTCCCGCATGGGGGCGAGTTTTCTGCGGACGCTGGGCCGGGCGGATTTCGTGGCGTCGAACGCGGCGGAATATGTCCGGATCGCCACGGGGCTGGCGGGGGACAAGGCGGGGTTACGGACGGGGCGGGCGGCGTTTCGGGCGCGGATGGCGGCGTCGCCCTTGTGCGGGATCGAGGCGTATACGGAGGCGTTTGGCGCGTTGTCGCGGCGGATGTGGGAGGTGTATCGCATGGGCGGGCGGGAACGTCTGATTCGTGCCACCTGAAAAGCCGGCCCATTCGGGGGCCCGTAAGGTGCCAGAAAGATGGGCTTGTGCCGCGCCCTGCCCCCGGGACAGGCCCTACGGTGGTCGTACATCCGCGGAATGAAAATCCGCCGTCTGGCACTCACTCTCCTCGTCATGGCCCGGCCTGGTCGGGCCACCGGGAGTGCCTGAAAGGCGGGATTGTGCCGCTTCCGGTCCCCCGAGCGGGTCGGGGGATGACGAGGAGATGTTGTGCCTGACTTCGAATTTTCATTCCGTGGATGTACGGCCACCGTAGGATGGCGAGGGGGGGGGGGGGGAGACGGTTCTTCGATGTCGGACGGCTTCGTGGCCGGGGAAATCCGGCGATCGGGCAGCCGATCGCGACTCGTTGTCCGAGGTGGCTGGTTCTGGCGCGCCATGGGCTGCCGGCCGGGGGAGACCCGGCGACGCCAGGGCGGAGGCTTTTATGTCAGCGACAGTTCCCGGTATCCCGCCGCCGCGACGGTGTCGCAGCGCTGGCGGAATGCCGGGTGGCCGCCGCTGTAACGCATGACTTTGCGGACATGTTTGCCTTCGACGTTGCGGTTGATCCCGGTCATCCACGAGTCAACCTCTGTGAACAGCAGGCCATCGTTCGTCGCGAGCACGTGATCGGTCCAGGCTTTGGCGGCATCCGGGGTCGCGTCGATGCGTGTTTTGCCGTGTTCGTTCGCATGGCGGATCAGTCCGGTGACCCAGTCGGAGGTATATTCGACCGCGCGCGGGAAATTGCCTAATCCGGCGTGCGGGCCCATCACCATCATGAAGTTGGGGAATCCGTCGACCAAAATGCCCAGGAATGTGGTGGGACCGTCGCGCCATTTGTCTTTGAGGGAGAGGCCGCCGGTGCCGCGGATGTCGATCCGGTCGAAGGCGCCGGTGATGGCGTCGAAGCCGGTGGCATAGATAATCATATCGAATTCGTATTTCGCGTCCGAGGTCTCGATGCCATCCGGTCCGATGCGTTCGATCGGGGTTTCGTTGAGATCGACGAGTTTCACGTTTGGCTGGTTGTAAACCTCGAAATACCCGCTTTCGAGCGGCACGCGGCGCATGCCGAAGCCGTGATTTTTCGGCACGAGCTTTTCGGCGGTCGCCGGATCCTTGACGCGCTCGCGAATTTTGCGCGCGAGGTAATCCGACATCAGTTTGTTGGCTTCGCGGTCCATCAGGACGTCGCGGAAATTGCCCATCCAGATGCCGAAGCCCGGTTCGCCGTAGAGTTTTTCCCAGAAGGCTTCGCGTTCGGCCTCGGAGACCTCGAACACCGATCGGGGGTCGGTGGCGTGGATGAAGCAGCCGACGGTTTCCTGGCAGCGGGCGAAGATGTCGGCGTAGTTTTCGCGGATGTTCCGCATTTCCTCTGGCGTGACCCTGGAATTGTGCAAAGGGGCGGACCATTGCGCGGTGCGCTGGAACACCGTCAGGCGGGCGGCGGTTTTCGCGACTTCCGTGATGGTCTGGATGCCGGTCGCGCCGGTGCCGATCACGGCGACGCGTTTGCCTGCGAAGCTGACGGGTTCCTTGGGCCAGTTATGTGTGTGGCACGACTGGCCCTTGAAGCTTTCGACGCCGGGGATGCGCGGCAGGGTTGGCGCCGAGAGCACGCCGACGGCGGTGACCAGCAGCCGCGCGGTCTGTTGGGTGCCGTCGCCGAGCGTGACTTTCCAGAGCCGGCCGTCTTCCTGGTAGTGCGCCGAGGTCACGACGGTGTCGAACTGGATATCGCGGCGCAGGTCGAACCGGTCGGCGACGTGGTTCAAATAGCGTTCGGTTTCCGGCTGGCTGGCGAAATGTTCTTCCCAGTCCCACTCGTCGAGCAATTCCTTGGAAAAGGAGTAGCCGTAGGTCCAGCTTTCTGAATCGAAGCGCGCGCCGGGGTAGCGGTTCCAGTACCAGGTGCCGCCGACGCCCGACCCGGCCTCGAACACGCGCACGGTCATGCCGAGTTCGCGCAGGCGGTAGAGTTGGTAGAGGCCGGAGACACCGGCGCCAATGACGATCGCGTCGAAATCGGGGGTGGTTCGCGCCATTGGCTGGCGCGCGGTTTCGGTTGCGACGTTCATTCTGGATTCTCCCTTTGGCGGCTTTGCCGGTGTTTTCTCTGGGCCGGTGTTTTCTCTGGGCCGGTGTTTTTTCAGGGCCGGTGTTTTTTCAGGCGCGAGGGTTGCCGAGTCCCCGCTCGAAGGCAAGGCCGGTCCCGCCAAAATGCATATTTTTGACAGGTCCGGCCAAGGACGCCGCGATGGCTATTCCGCCGCCATCGCCTGTTCGTCTTCGAAACGGAAACCCTTATAGCCTTCCGCCACGACCTTGTCGCAGATTTCCCGGTATCTGCCGACGCCGGCGATATACGGCATGAACAGCCGCGGCTTGCCCGGAATATTGGCGCCCATGTACCAGGAGTTCGCCTGCGGGAACAAGGTTTTGTAGGCCACTTCCTGCACGTGATCGACCCATTCGTCCTCGGCCGCGCGTTCCGGCTCGACGATCGCGAGGCCGCGATCGCGCATATGGACGATGGTGTCGGCCACGAGATCCACGTGCTGTTCGATGGACATGATCATGTTGCTTTTCACCGAGGGGCTGCCGGGTCCGGTGATCATGAACAGATTGGGAAAATGCTCGGTCATCAGGCCGAGATAGGTGCGTGGCCCCGCCGCCCACTTGGTCTTCAGTTCCAGGCCCGCGCGTCCGCGGATGTCGACATTGAACAGGGTGCCGGTCATGGCGTCGAAGCCGGTCGCGAAGACGATGCCATCGAACTCGAAAGCGCGTCCGTTCACCGTCAGGCCCTTGGCCGTCAACCGCTCGATCGGAGTCTGGCTGATGTCCACGAGTTCGACGTTGCCGCGGTTGTAAGTCTCGAAATACCCGGTATCGACGCATAACCGTTTGGTGCCGATGGGATGGGTTGTCGGGCAGAGCACTTCCGCTGTCGCCGGGTCTTTCACGATCCCCCGGATTTTGTTACGGACGAATTCCGCCATCGTGTCGTTGGCCTCGCGGTTCGTCATGATATCGTTGAACGCGCCCAGGAAGCCGGAGCCGCCGATCCGCCAGCGCTCCTCGTAGGTGGCCAGCCGCTCTTCCTCGCTGACTTCCAGCGCGGATTTGTTGTTGAGTTCGCGCAGCACGCCATTCGGCATGCGGCGCATTTCGTCGCGCTTTTCCGCGTAGCCGTCTTTCCACGCGTTCGCGTAATCGGCGGTCATCGGATGGTTGCGCGAGGGGATGGTGAAATTCGCCTGGCGCTGGAAGACCGTCAGATGCGCGGCTTCCTCGGCGATCACCGGGATCGACTGGATGGCGGAGGAGCCGGTGCCGATGACCGCCACCCGCATACCGGCGAAGCTGACTTTTTCATGTGGCCAGCGGCCGGTGTGCCAGGTTTTGCCGGTGTAGTCCGCGAGCCCCTCGAAATTCGGGATTTGCGCGGTGGAGATGCAGCCGCCGGCCATGACGAAATGCCGGGCGCGGATTTTTTCGCCGGTGCTGGTTTCGATTTTCCACAGACGGGCGCTTTCGTCGTAATGCGCGGCGCGCACTTCGGTCTCGAAATCGATGTGCGGGCGCAGGCCGAAGCGGTCCGTGACATGATCGGCGTAAGCGCGGATGTCGGCGTGACCGGAGAATTTCTCGGGCCAGTTCCAGTCTTGTTGCAGATCCTCGTCGAAGCCATAGGAATATTGCATGCTTTCCACGTCGCAGCGCGCGCCGGGATAGCGGTTCCAGTACCAGGTCCCGCCCACGCCGTCGCCGCGTTCGAAACAGCGTGTGGAAAATCCCTGTTTCCGCAAGCGGTGCAGCAGATAGAGACCGGAGAAACCGGCGCCGACGATGACGGCGTCGACGGACGATGCTTTGGTGGGGGATGTGGGCATGGGACGCTTCCTCGATCGTATGGCCCGGACGTGCCGGTGCCGGCCGCTGGTTCGGCCTCTTGGGGGTGTCGGTTCCCCGCAGGCTGGCCACAGCGGCCGCGTCCGGTCAAGCGGCGAGATCGGCCGCATGGCGCGCGACGTTACCCCAGCAACCGCTTCACCGCTTCGTCCGGGTCGCGCATGAACCGCCGCATGTCCCGCCAGTGCGGCACATCCACCAGATCGCGCCGGGAGATCCCGTCTTCGCCGATCCAAAGTAGGTCCGCGCCGGGATGGCTCATCAATAGCGGCGAGTGGGTCGCGACGATGGCCTGGGATCGCCCGTCTTTGTGCAGATCGTCCAACAAACACAATAAAGCCATTTGGCGTTGGGGCGACAGGCCAGTTTCCGGTTCGTCGAGCAAGTAGAGCAGGCTTTCGCTCGCGTCGACGCGCGCGGTCAGCAGCGACAGCACGCCTTCGCCGCGGCTTTGTTCTTCCGCCAGCCGCCATTCTCCGGTCGCGGGCATGGGCAACCGGCCCGCGCGCGCCATGGTTTCCGCGAAGCGGTCGGCGCGCAGGAACAGGCCGCGGAGGCGCCGGGTCGCGAAGCGGGCTTCCACCGCGTCCGACAATGCCGTCGCGTCGCGTTCGGCGTCGGTTTCCGCGTAGCTTTCGCCGCCGCCGGGCCGGATGCCGCAGCGTGCCGCCAGCGCTTCCAGCAGGGTTGTTTTGCCCGATCCGTTCTCGCCGATCAGAAACGTCAATGGCGCGCGCAGATCGACGGACACCGGGCCGTGCCGCAGGAACGCCAGCCGTTCCACGCGTTCCCCGCCGCGTGCCGGATCGATCCGGAATCCGCTTAACAACCGTGCCCGCGCCATCCTCACTCCGAACGCCGCCCCACTGTGGGACGAAATGTCCCCCATTGCACGCGCGACATGGGCCCCGTTACGGTGCGACCGATCAACGGGAGGAACCAGAACCCATGCGTAAACTCGCTCTCGCGGCCCTGTGCGGTGCCGCGCTCTTTTCCGGTCAGACCCAGGCGCAGGCGCCGGCGGCGGCTCCGGCCGCGATTCCGGAGGCGATGCCGTTCGATATTCCTTATGGCACGCCCATTTCGCTCGACGATGCCCACAAGGCTTTGGCGGCGGCGGTGACCGAGGCCAAGAAGCACAAGTGGAAGATGGCCATCGCGGTGGTCGATCCCGCCGGCAATTTGATCGCGCACGCGACGATGGATGGGACGCAGTATGGCTCGATCGCGTTCTCCCAGGCGAAGGCGCGGACATCGGCGCAGTTCCGGCGTCCGAGCAAGGTGTTCGCGGATGTCATCAATGGCGCGAGTGGCACGCCCTCCCCGGCGACGCTGAGCGTGCTGCTGGGGTCGCAGGGCGCGGCGTCGGAGGGCGGGTTCCCGATCGTGAAGGACGGCAAGTTGATTGGCGCGATTGGCGCCAGCGGCGGGATCGCGACGCAGGACGGGGTGACGGCGAAGGCGGGCCTCGCCGCGCTCGGCATCAACTGATGGGCATGGGCCCCTGGTCCGCGGCCGGGGCCCCTGAACCCGTTAGAACGGGGGCCGTCCGCGGCGGTTCGACAGCCTAAGCAGGCCCCCGCCCGCGCCGCTCTCACATCCCAAGCGCGTGCCGGTAAACATCCAGCAGCGTCTCCAGTTCCTCCACCTCCGCCGCCTCTTGCTTGCGGATCCGGATCAACTGGCGCAGCACTTTCACGTCGAACCCCGCCGACTTCGCTTCCTGGTAGATGTCCTTGATATCGGCGCCCAGAGCCTTGCGCTCTTCCTCCAGACGCTCGATCCGCTCGACGAGGCTCCGCAACCGTTGCGCGGTCTCGGTGCCGGTCGCGAGTTGTTCGCGTTCGATCGGTTTCGCCATCGGACATCTCCAGGCCAGTGAAAGCGGGCGGGGTAGCGGGCGGGCCGCCCCCGGTCAATGACCGGGATTGGCTTTCGCGAAGGCGGCCTTCTGCTCGGCGGTGGCTTCTTTCTGATACTTCGCCTGCCATTCCTTGTACGGCATGCCGTAGACAACTTCCCGCGCGTCGGGATCGGCGATGGCGATGCCCTTGGCGTCCGCCTCTTCCCGGTACCAGCGGCTGAGGCAGTTCCGGCAGAACCCCGCCAGATTCATCATGTCGATGTTCTGGACGTCGGTCCGATCGCGCAGATGGGCGACCAGGCGGCGGAAGGCGGCGGCTTCCAGTTCGGTCGTGGTGGCGGAGTCCAGTTCGGGGATGGCCATGGTGTTTCTCCTGGTTGGGCGGGTAAACAGGGACCCGCGGTCGTGCTTCCCCATATAGTGTCGCCGCGTCCGGATGGAGAGTGCAAGAGATGTCCTGGGATGACGCCCGTGCGCGCGCGGCCCTGCGCCAGATGTTCGACGCCGCGGTGGCCTCGGCCGATCCGCGCCGGGTGCTGGCGGCGCATTTGCCGCCGAAACCAACGAAAGGGCGCTGCGTCGTGGTGGGCGGCGGCAAATCGGCGGCTGTCATGGCGGCGGCGCTGGAAGCCGCCTGGCCCGATGTCGCGCTGGAAGGCACCGTCGTCACCCGCTATGGCCACGCCGTCCCGACAAACCGCATCGAGGTGATCGAGGCCTCGCATCCCGTGCCGGACGCCAACAGCCAGCGCGGCGCGATGCGCCTGCTGGAACGCGTCCATGGGCTGACCGGAGACGATCTTGTCATCGCGTTGATGTCGGGCGGAGCGTCGGCGTTGCTCGCGGCGCCCGCGCCGGGCCTGACGCTGGACGACAAGCAGGCGATCAACCGGGCGCTGCTGGCCAGCGGCGCGAACATCGGGGAGATGAACGCGGTCCGGAAACATCTGTCGGCGATCAAAGGCGGGCGGCTGGCCGCGGCGGCGGCGCCCGCGCGGGTCGTGACGCTGGCCATCAGCGACGTGCCGGGCGACGACCCCGCCGTCATCGGGTCCGGGCCGACGGTGCCCGATCCCACGACCTTCGCGGACGCGCGCGCGCTGCTCGCGCGGTACGGCATAACCTCCTCCCCCGCGATCGCCGCGCGGCTGAACCAGGACGCGGATGAAACGCCGAAGTCCGGCGATCTGCCGCACAGCGCATTCCACACGATCGCCACCCCTTTGATGGCGCTCCGCGCCGCCGCGGACGCGGCCCGCTCCCTGGGCCTCACTCCCGTCATCCTTGGCGACGCGCTGGAGGGCGAAGCCAAGGAAATGGGCGCCGTCATGGCCGGCATCGCGCGGTCCCTCCGCGCCCATGGCCACCCCGCCGCCGCGCCCGCCGTATTGCTCTCCGGCGGCGAAACGACCGTGACACTCGGCGCCAACGCGACGGGACGCGGCGGGCGCAACACCGCGTTCCTGCTCGGCCTGGCGGTCGCGCTTGGCGGTCTGCCCGGAGTCTGGGCCATCGCGGGCGACACCGACGGGATCGACGGGATGGACGACATCGCCGGCGCGATCCTGACGCCCGACACGCGGGCCCGCGCGCTCGCCAAAGGCATCGACGCGCGGACCGCGCTGGCGGCGCACGACAGCCACGGCTTCTTCGACGCGATCGGCGACGCGCTGCGCACCGGTCCCACCCTGACCAACGTCAACGATTTCCGCGCGATCCTGATCGCCTAGGAGCCTCCATGGCCATCCGCCCCAAACTGCGCCGCCGCCGCCGCACGAAAATCATCGCCACCCTCGGCCCCGCGAGCGGCACGCCCGAGATTCTCGCCCGCCTGTTCCAGGCCGGCGCCGATGTCTTCCGGCTGAATTTTTCCCATGGCACGCACGAGGACCACGCGAAGCGCTTCGCCATGATCCGCGAGATGGAGGAAAAATTCGACCGGCCCATCGGCATCCTCGCCGATGTGCAGGGTCCGAAACTGCGGGTGGGACGTTTTTCCGGGGGGCGCGCGCATCTGCAAACGGGCCGGCCCTTCCGTCTGGACCTGTCCGCCGCGCCCGGAGATTCCAACCGGGTTAACCTGCCGCATCCGGAAATCGTCGAGGCCGCGACGATCGGCGCCACGCTGCTGATCGACGACGGCAAGCTGCGCCTGCGCGTCGTCCATAAGCGCGCCGACGCGCTGGAAACCGAGATCGTCGTCGGCGGTCCCATCTCCGACAACAAAGGCGTCAATGTCCCCGATGTCGTTTTGCCGATCCCCGCGCTGACCGCGAAAGACCGGCTCGACCTGGCCTTCGCGCTGGACCACGGCGTCAACTATGTGGGGCTGTCCTTCGTGCAGCGGCCCGAGGATGTCGTGGAAGCAAGGGAACTGATCGACGGGCGCGCCTGGACCATGGTGAAGCTGGAAAAGCCGCAGGCCCTGGACAATCTGGACGCGATCATGGCGTTGACGGATTGCGTCATGGTTGCTCGCGGCGATCTGGGCGTCGAACTGCCGCCGGAGGAAGTGCCGCTCGCGCAAAAACGCATCGTCCGGCTGGCCCGCCAACTGGGGAAGCCAGTGGTGGTGGCGACGCAGATGCTGGAAAGCATGATCTCCGCGCCCGCGCCGACCCGCGCCGAGGCCTCCGACGTCGCCACCGCCGTGTTCGACGGCGCCGACGCGGTGATGCTGTCGGGGGAGACCGCCGCCGGTCAGTATCCCTACGAGGCGGTGAACATCATGGATCGCATCGTCGCCCGGGTGGAGCAGGACGCGGGCTGGCGGGCGATGATCGATTCGTCGCGCGGCGCACCGGAACACTCGGCCGCGGGGGCGATCGCGTCGGCGGCCGGGCATGTCGTGCACACGATCGGAGGGAAAGCGATCGTCGCCTTCACCGCGTCCGGCAGTACCGCGCTGCGGGTGGCGCGGGAACGGCCGGACTCGCCGATCATTGGGCTGACGCCGCTTGTCGATACCGCGCGGCGCATGGCCGTTGTTTGGGGCGTGCACGCGGTCGTGGTGGCGGAAGTACACTCGATGGGCGAAGCGGTGACCCGGGCGGCCCGCGCGGCGCTGAGCGAGGGCTTCGCGGCCCGTGGCGAGGAAATCGTCGTGACAGCGGGTGTGCCGTTCGGTCAGCCGGGCACGACGAACGCGTTGCGGGTGGCGACGGTGAAATAAAACACGCCGGCCGCGACCGTTTCGGGACCTGGAAAGGGCAAGCGCCATTGGGCCGGATCCACGACGAAGCATGCCCTTTCCCGGGATGCCGCGCCGCGTCCGGTGGCCCGTTCGACCCGGCCCCGGACGCGACGGCGAGGGTCCGAGAAGTCGTTCGACCGGGGAGGCCTGGTCACGCCGGGCGGCACCGGCGGGTGCGAGAACACATCAGCCGGGCCGCGCCAATGCCGCCACGATGAACGCGACCCCCTGCGCGTGCCACCGCTGCACCGCTTTATGGTCGGCCCCCAGCACCGTACCCAGCCGACGCCAAGTGAACAAATGCCGGTCGGTGACAGGGTGCACCAGGCTACGAGCGCCAACCACCCGCCGCAGCACGTACCGGTCCTCGGGGATGTGGGAGAGCCATGCCAGGGCCTCGTCCATCCGGTCGATCTTGGCGGAGGAGGGCACCGCGGGTTTCACCGGCGCTTTTTCCCATCCATAGGCTTCGAGCGCCGAGCGGACGATATCCAGCGACGAGGTGCGCAGGCGTGTCGACCAGCCGGTTCCCGGCAGCGCCAGGAGGGTCGCGCCCGCTTCCTCGAGCCGGTAGATCGCGTAATCCGCGTCGATTGGCCCGTCGTATTCGCCGCGCGCTCTCATCGCACGGGCGCCGGGATGGGGTATGGCATGCCTTCGAGCGACGTGCCCGCGATGATGGCCCCCCAGGTGTCACGATGGCCGGCGGGTAAGGCGGGGCGTTCCGGGTCCTCGGGTGGCGGTTCGTGATCGGGCGGGGGCAGCCGGGCGCCGACCCGGCGGCCGCGTTCGATGGCGGTCCAGCGTGTCACGCCGATGGCTTCCGCGATCGCATCCCACGAGGCGCTTTCCGCGCGCATTCGTTTGATCTTCAGGTCCTGGGCTTCGGTCCACTCGATCCGTTTGGGCATGGCGGCCTCCCTCGTTACGAACAAAACAGGAACAACGCGACGTTAGTTCCGCCACATCGATATGTCAATTATAATAACACATCGTCAGACAGACTATCGTATTCGCCCCGGTTCGCCGGGGCGGCGGCGTTCCGCGACGCGGCGCGCGGGGTCCGGAGGGAGTGGGTGGGTTGTTTGCTCGCGCGGGTGTTTGGCGATGGGTTCGCATCGCGGCGGCGCTGACGGGCGGGCGCGGGCGCGGAGCGAAAAAAAGCCCTGGAAACGTTAGTTCGGTTCAGATATACTAACGTCCATGAGCAACCCGACCGAGATGGGCATCCGTATTCGCGATGTCAGAAGAGAACGCGGCTGGACCCAGGACCAACTGGCGCTGGCTGTTGGCGTGTCCCGTAGCGCGGTGGCGCAGTGGGAAACCGGGCGCGCCGGACAGGTCACGACCAACCTCACCCGCATCGCGGAAGCCATGGAGGTCGGCGTCGAGTACCTGATGTATGGCGACGACAAGCGCGCGCCCGCCGAAGCGCGGATGGGCGACGAGTTGGCGCTGTTACGGCTCTATCGGGAATGTTCCGGCGAGGATCGGCAGTGGCTGTTACGCACTGCCCGCCGCCTGGCCGCGGTATCGCGGCGCGAAGCGGACGACGCGGAGGGCTGATCCGCCACCGGCACGGGCCGGGAGGCGTGGGAACGCGGCGATCGCGCCGGCCGTCCGCGAGGATGGCGGTTCGCGGGCGTTGGCGGCGATGACATCGAATTAATCCGCGATTTGCGATTCGTGGACTCGATTGAGACTCAGAACGTATTATATTAATGGTCTGGAAATACCTCCCGACGCGGGAGGCCGCCGCATGGCGGCCAGGTCAAAGGGATCGTCATCATGTCGTCTCAGTCGTCGTTTACCCTCCGTGCCGCGGCTTTGGCATCGGCTCTGGCCGTGGGGGCCTGCGCGGTCGCGCCCCCCAGTGGCCCTCGGGTCATGGCGTTACCTGGCGCCGGTAAGGATTTCGGGACATTTCAAAATGAGGACGCGATGTGCCGGCAGTTCGCTTACGAGCGGAATGGCGGCGCGGCGGGCGCGCAGTCGGCCACGAACAACGCGGCCGGAACGGCGCTTTTGGGTACCGCGATTGGCGCGGGACTCGGGATGGCGCTTGGCTCGCTCAGCGGGCAGGCCGGGGCGGGCGCGGCGATCGGTGGCACGATGGGGGCCCTGACGGGCGGGTCGGCGGCGATCGGCGGGGCGCAGCGCGCGGGCGCGGATCTGCAACAGGAGTATGACGCGAGTTATACGCAGTGCATGTATTCGCATGGGAATTCGGTGCAGAATCCGCCCGGGGGTTACAGGCCGGGCGCCCAGGGGCCAGGGGGATACGGACCTGGGGGTTATGGACCTGGGGGGTATGGAGCGGTGGCGTATTATGGCGGCCCGGCGGTGATCGTCGGGACCGGGTGGGGATGGGGCCGGCGCCCGTACCATCGCCGGTGGCATTGATCGCGCCATTGGCCGCGCGGGGCCGTCCTTCGCGGGAAGGAGAACCTCGCGCGGCCATGCGGCGGGCTTTGTCGTCCCGCTCGCCGTCCGAGATGGAGCGTGGCGGCCCGGTTTAGCCGTTGGTGAGGCTGGTGCCGGTATTTTCGAACTTCGTCGAAAGATCGTTGGCGATAAGATTAAAGCCCACGGCGAGAGTTCCGACGATCACACCCGCGATCAGCCCATATTCCAGGGCGGTAACGGCGCGCCGGTCGGTTTTCAGATTTAGCCAGTTTTTCACGACTTTGAGCACGGTCCCCAACTCCATTCGGTGATGAACAAGGAGGGGAATGCCACGAGTCGGATTTCAGTCCGGCTTCAACATCGGCGGTTCCTGGCGGCGATCCCGCCGGCGCGCGGTAACGGTTCTGAAAGCTTTGGCCGCGCGGGCGCGCGCCGTGGCCGGACAAACCCGGCCACGGTCTCGTTCGCGTTTAGCTGTTGGGGCCGCGTTCCATGGAAACCGGCTGCCAGCGGCGCAGGTCGGATTTCATCAGAACGGCGGGGTTAACACAGCTCATTGGCCATTTGCCGTTCAGGACCAGTTGCAGTTCCCGCCCGACATGGCGTTTGCGCGCGGGATCGAAGCGCGAGGACGCCGAGGCCGTGTGCGCGGAGAGCGTGACATTCGGCATGCCGAGGATCGGGTTGTTGTTGCCCGGCGGCTCGATTTCCAGGACGTCGAGACCGGCATGCGCGATCCAGCCTTCCTGCAACGCCTTGATCAGGCCCGACTCCTGGACCGTCGGTCCGCGTCCCGTGTTGATGAAAATGGCGGTCTTTTTCATCTGCCGGAAATGCTTCTCCATCAACATGCCCTCGGCCTCCGGAGTCGCCGGGGCGTGCATGGAGACGAAATCGGACTGCGACAGCACTTCTTCGAGCGTCGAGGGCAGCACCCCGTGCTCGATCATCACGAGTTCCTCGATGTAGGGGTCGTACGCCATGACCCGCAGGCCGAAGGGTTTGGCGCGTTTCGCCACCGCGCGGGCGACGTGGCCGAAGGCGATCAGGCCGAGCGTCTGGCCCATCAGCCGAGGAATTTGCAGCAGGGCCGGACGGCCTTCGCGCCAGCGGCCCTCGCGCACCATGCGGTCTTGTTCCAGCGTGCGGCGATGCGCGGCGAGCAGCAGCATCATCGCGTGGTCCGCGACCTCGTCGATGAACGTATCGGGACAGTTGGTCACGGGGATGCCGCGCTCCGTCGCCGCTTTGACATCGACGCTGTCGACACCGACGGAACCGAGCACGATCGCGCGGCATTTGGCCGGCAGCGAGTCGATGATCTTCTTCGAGATCGGAATGCCCTTCGCGTAGATGGCGTCGGCGTCCTGAGCGAATTTAATAAACCCGTCCTCGTCCGTCGGGCCTTCGACGATTTCGGCGTCGATGCCTTCCAGCGGTTCCATTTCGTAGTCGTATCCACCGCCCGCGACCGTGAAACTCGCCCCGGCCGGGGTCGCGATTTTGAATTTCGCCATGCGCTTTCTCCTTCAGTTTTTCGGCGGACGGGCCCGCACCGCCGCCTCGTTCACATCTATCCCCCACCCGGGTCCCTTGGGCAGGATAAACTCGCCATTTTCGATCGTTGGCACGACCGTGTAGAACTCGTCGCGCCAGGGCGCGCTGTCGATGTCGATTTCCATGACGCGGAAATTCGGTGTCAGCGCGCTGAATGTCGCGCTGATCGCGCTGCACAGATGGCCGTAGAAGTTGTGCGGCGCGACATTGACCTCGTAGACATCGGCCATGGCGGCGATTTTCAGGGATTCGTTCAGACCGTTCCAGATCACGTCGACGATGGCCACGTCCATGGCGTAATTGTCGAAAAACGGTTTGAATTCGCGTCGGCCGTGCAAGGTCTCGCAGGACGCGATCGGACAGGGCGCGCCGCGCTTGATCTCGGCCAGAGCGGGCGCGTCGTGGGTGTCGATTTCCAGCCAGGTCAGATTGGCTTGCGCCACTGCCTCGGCGACACGTTTAAAACCGTCGGTCTTGAAGTTGAAGTTCAGGTCGAGGTGAATGCCCATCTCCGGGCCGATCGCGTCGCGAATGGCCATCAATTGCTTCGTCACGCCCATCGTCAGCTTGTTGTCCCAGTTCAGTTCGGGCCAGCCCACGTTGCGCCCGAAACCCGGAACATACGACGACAGAGTCCCATCGGCCTCCGGCATGATGTTGGTCTTCAGCGCACGGAACCCAAGCTTTTTCACTTCCTCCGCGTGCCGCGCCAGGCCCTCGAAATCGCGCAGCGGAGTCACCCCCATCAACGCCGCGCTACGCACCCGGTACGTGCCGAAATGCGACCAATACACCGGAATCCGATCCCGGATCGGCCCACCGAACAAGGCATAAACCGGGACCCCATAAGCCTTGCCGGTCACATCCAGCAGAGCATTCTCGATCGCCGCGATCGCCTGCTGATTCAACCCGCCCCGCGATTGCCGCGTCAGCACGTGCAAATGCTGCGTCACCTGCTCATACATCCGCGGATCGCGCCCGATCAGAACCGGCGATAACCCCCGTATGACATCGGACAAACCAACAGACCCAAAACTCTCATTAAACTCCGACCAGCCCACAATGCCGTCGTCGGTCGTCACCTTCAAAAAGGAAAACATCCGCCAACCGGCATCCGCCTGAAACGTCTCCACACCCACGATCTTCATCGCGCTTCCCTCCCCGTCCGTTGTGCCACGATCGCATGGGCCTGACGCCCCGGCAAGGCGCTGGGGCTTTGCCCCAGACCCCACGAGGGGCTTTGCCCCTTCGAACCCCACCAGGGCGGGGGCCCTGGACCCGTTTAATTGGGGGAGATGAAGAAGGGGGGCCATCCATGACGTATCAACGTCCGTGTAGGCCCCCCTTCTTCATCTCCCCCAAAAGATGGCATCCAAGGCCCAGCCTTGGCGGGGGTCGAGGGGGCAGCGCCCCTCGCGGGGTCCGGGGCGGAGCCCCGGTGCCTCTACCGCGCCGTCAGAGCCATCAGACCACGCACATCGGGCAGCGACTCGAAAGCGCGGATTTGGGAGATCAGTTCGGCGCAGCGGTTGGAGCCGAGGACGGGGTCGACAAGTCCAGCGAATTTGGTTTCGAGGCGGCGTCCTTGGTCTTCGGTGTCGGTGGAGGGCAGGCCGGCGTCGTATTTGGTGTTGAGGCGTGTGCCGTCGGTCAGCAGCAGGTCGATTTCGGCGAAGGTGTTGGGGATGCCGGTTTTGAAGTCCAGTTCGACCTTGTCGCGGAGTTTGACCAGGCCTTGTTCAGTCGCGACTTCCTCCGAATAGGTGGAAAGGCGTCCGGTATCGATGCCGGAGAGTCCCATGGCGGTGGCGAGGCGAAGCGAGAATTTCGCTTCGAGGCCGGTTTTCGGCGCCGGGATATTGCAGATGCGGTCGCAGGATTCATCCAGCGAGACGCGGATTTTGTCCACGCGATCCGGCGTGACGCCGTGTTTCTCGCGCAGGGCGCGGGCGGCTTCGATGGAGGAATGCACCATGTAGCAGGCGGCGTGATATTTGAACAAATTGCTCCGCATGTACCAGCCGTTAACGGGCGTTTCCAGCGCGCGGTCCGGATGGAAGTCTGGGCTGTGGGTGCTGCCAAAACCTTGTCCGCATTCGATGACGTCGTCGCGGCTGGTGAAGCCGCGTTTGGCCAGTTTGGCGCCCATCAGGCCGTGATAGGCGGCTTTGCCGGCGTGCAGCGGTTTGCACATCGTGCCGAACATCGATTTCAGGCCGGCGGCCTGGGTGCCGGCGATCCCGAGCGCGGCGACGAATTGTGCCGCATCCAATTTCAGCAGGTGCGCGCAGGCGGCGGCGGCGCCGAAGCTGCCGATGGTCGCGGTCGCGTGGAAGCCGAGCACGTCGTAATGGCCTGGCGACAGCACGCGCCCGACGCGGCATTGCAGTTCGTAGCCCGCGACGAAAGCAGTCAGCACGTCGGCACCCGAGGCTCCGGTTTCTTCCGCCAGCGCCAGCAGCGCGGGCAGGATGGCGACGGAAGGATGGCCCGGCATGGCCAGGTTCACGTCGTCGAAGTCCAAAGCGTGGGCGGCGGCGCCATTGACCAGCGCGGCGGAGGCGGCGGGAAGCCGTTCCGTATGCCCGAACACGGCCGCGCCTTCGTGCCCGCCCTGCTCGACCATTTCCGCCAGCAGAATTTCGGTCAGTTCGTCCGACGCGCCGGCGATGCCGCAGGCGATGGCGTCGAGGATGCACTGACGCGCCCATGCCCGTGTTTCCTCGGGGATGTCGGCGAGAGTGAGGGCACGGGCCTGTTCGGCCAGGCGGCGCGTCAGACCGGCGCCATTGTTGTCGGCGATCGCGTTCATATCTGTTCCCTCTCGGCGGTTCAGCGGCCTTGGTAGACCGGTTTACGCTTTTCGTTGAAGGCGCGAATGCCTTCGCGGCGGTCCTCTGTCGGAACCATGCGGTTATAGGCTTCGATTTCGAACATCATGCCGCTGCGCAGGTCCATGTTGAGGCCCATGTTCACGGACTGCTTCAACTGCCGCGTCGAGATCGGCGCGTTATTGGCGATGACCGCCGCGGTCTCCAGCGCCTCCGTCAGCAAGGACTCCGCCTTGCAGATGCGGTTCACCATGCCCCAGTCGTAGGCGTCCTGGACCGAGAACGGTTTTCCCGTGAGCATGATTTCCTTGGCGCGTCGGGCGCCCACGGCGCGCGGCAGGTTTTGAGTCCCGCCCGCGCCCGGCATGATGCCAAGCGTCACCTCGGTCAGGGCGAAGCGAGCATGTTCGGCCGCGTAGATGAAATCGGCACAGAGCGAAATTTCCAGCCCGCCGGCGAAGGCGGCGCCGTTGACCGCGGCGATCATCGGTACTGGGCAATCCAGCATGGCGCGGATAAAGCGTTCGAAGATCAGATGCTGATCCATCCACTGCTCGTCGGTCATGCCGTTGCGCTGCTTCAGGTCGCCGCCGCCGCAGAACGCCTTCGAGCCCGCGCCGGTGATGACGATGCAGCGCTGCTTGTTCGGCGCCGCGCAGAACCCGTCGAAGGTGGCCAGCAGGTCGAGCCCCATCTGGGTGTTCATCGCGTTCGACACCTCGGGCCGGTTCAGCGTGACCAGCACCGTATGTTCCTGAGGGTATTCGATTTTCAGTGTTTCGAGAAGAATTGTCATGCCATCGCCTGTACGATCAGTCTCATGAAGGTATCCGCCGACGCCGGGTCGAGCCAGCGCATCACCGCGACCAGTTCGTGCTCCGGATCGACCCAAGTCAGGTTGCCGCCCGCGCCGGACGCGAAGAAGCTCCTGGCGGGGGCGCTTTTGTAACGGATATTGCCGGTGTTCAACCACCACAGCAGCCCGTAGCTCGGATTCAGCGCGCAGGGCACCAGCGACTCCCGGACCCAGAGTTCGGGCAGGATGCGCTTGCCGCGCCATTCCCCGCCCCGGGACATCAGCAGTCCGATCCGCGCCTGATCCTCGGCATGGATCAGCATCCCGCCGCCCCAGTGGGTTCCGCCCGCGACTGACTCGATCGCGCGGCCCTCCACATCGACCGTGGAGGTCCGGTAGCCATGCCAGGACCAATCCGACGACGCCCCGATCGGCCCCATGATCCGCTCGGCGAACACTTCCGGGAGTGGCCGCCGGAACCGCCGCAGCAGCGCGAGGCTCAGCCGATTCACGCGAACGTCGTTGTATTCCCAGTGTGTACCGGGCGTTTTCAGCGGCCGCGGATCGCCCTTCTTGCCCTTCCCCTCGACCGCCAGGTTGCGGTTGCGATCGATGACATCGGATTTGCCGAAAAGCGTCCCTTCCCATTCGGACGTATTCTGAAGGAGCATCCGCCATGTAATGGCGCCGTTATGCGCCCCCTCGAACCCGCCATCGTCCACCGTGCGCCGCACCGGTTCGTCGAGGTCCGCGATCAGCCCGTCCATGACCGCGATCCCCGCGAGCATGCTGAGGTAGCTCTTCGCCGCGGAAAACGTGAAATCCACCTGGTCGGTGTCGCCCCAACTAATCACCTTCGCCCCGCGGCGCAGCACCAGCCCGTTCGGCTCGCCCCGGGGACGGACCGGACCGAGAATTTCGTTGTCCGGCGGCGCCTCGAAGAAACCGGATTCGAGGTGCAGACGCAAATCGCGCGGCCAGGGCGTCTCGTTCTCCGACGCGAAACGGGCGGCTTCTTCCAGCCACATCCAGTTCATGCCGGCCACATCCGCCGCGGCTTCTGGCCAGGGCGCGCCATGCGGCGGCGGGAAAATGGCGGGCAAGGTCATGCGTCTCTCCGGCGGCGTGTCCGGCCAGACTAGACCGGCCAACGGATCGGCGCATAGTGCATGCCCGAAACCTGTTCGGGGCAAAACAAAACATGAAGTCCATGGACCAGGAAGCACGCCGCCGCGTGCTGCTTTCCAGCCCGCTGTTCGACGCCCTGCCGCGCGAGGCGCTGGACGACATCCTGGCGCGCGCGGGCGACAAATTCGTTCGCCGCGGCCAGACCATTTTTCTCAAGGGCGACGAAGGCTCCTACATGGTCGCCGTCCTCAGCGGGCGCATGCGGATCAGCGCGACCTCCCCCGAGGGGCGCGAAATCACCCTGAACATGATCGATGCCGGCGAGGTCTTCGGCGAAATGGCCCTGCTGGACGGCAAAACCCGCAGCGCGGATGCCACCGCGCTGGAAGACAGCCAGTTGCTGCTGGTTGAGCGGCGCGATTTCCTGCCGCATCTGATGTCCAACCTGACCCTGGCCTTGCGCCTGATCGACGTGCTCTGCGCGCGTCTGCGCGACACCTCGGAAACGCTCGGCAATTTCGCCATGCTGGACCTTCCTGGGCGTCTTTCGCGCCGGTTGCTGACACTGGCGGCGGAATATGGCCATTTCGTCGATGGCCAGATCCGGCTGAACATCCGGTTGTCGCACACCGACCTCGGGCGTTTCGTCGGCAGTTCCCGCGAATCCGTGAACAAACAAATGCGCGCTTGGGAAGAAGACGGCATCGTCGCGCGTGCCGACAGCCGGATCGCACTGTGCAAACCGGATGCGCTGCGCCGGATCGCGGGCCAGGATTAGGCGACACCGGAGAAGCCGCCGTCTGAACCAAAAGCTTAGGGTCCGTTCGACACGGCCGATCGCTTCGATCGTCGCCGAACAAGCCCTTGGCGGCGCAAAGCGCCACGGGACGGACGAAAGCGAGACCGTCTCGAAACGGACATCGTTCGCGAGCGTGACAACCGCGCGCGCCAGGCGTTAACAACGCGCGCCAGCCCCGATCGGAGAGACATGCGGACCGCGAACACCCCCGCTCTGGCCACCGCGCGCCGCCTGCCCAACATCTGGGATGTGGTCGCGCTGGTCTGCGTGTTCGCCACGCTGATTACGATCTCCCACATCGCCCGCGGCACGCTGGTGCCGATCGACGCGCCGGGGGCGACGGACATCGGCCTCGATCCATGGCGGCTACCGGAATACGCGGCGCGAACGACATTGCGCATGTTCGCGGCCTTGGCTTTGGCGCTGCTGTTCACCTTCACCTATGGCACCGCCGCCGCCAAAAGCCGCCGGGCCGGAACCATCCTGGTGCCGCTGCTGGATATCCTCCAGTCCGTGCCCATTCTGGGATTTCTGACCTTCACCGTCGTGTTCTTCATGAACCTGTTCCCGGGCCAGGTGCTCGGCCTGGAACTGGCGGCGATCTTCGCCATCTTCACCAGCCAGGCCTGGAACATGGCGTTCAGCATGTACCAGTCGCTGCGCACCGTGCCCGCCGACCTCGCGGAAGCCTCGGTCAGTTTCCACCTCAGCGCCTGGCAGAAATTCTGGCGGCTGGAGGTGCCCTTCGCGATCCCGGGCCTGGTGTGGAACACCATGATGTCCATGTCCGGCGGCTGGTTCTTCGTGGTGGCGTCGGAAGCGATTTCCGTGGGCGACAACACCTGGAAACTGCCGGGCATAGGTTCCTATATCGCGGTCGCGCAGGCGCAGCGCGATTTCGCGGCGATCGGCTATGCCATCGTCGCGATGCTGGTCGTCATCCTCGCCTACGACCAGTTGCTGTTCCGCCCTCTCGTCGCCTGGTCGGCGAAATTCCGCTTCGAAACCACCGCGGGCGCGACCGCCGCCGATCCCTGGATGCTGCGACTGATCCGCCGCACCCGCCTGCTCAGCGCGCTGGGCGACATCGCCGGACAGAGCCTCTCCGCCATCGGCGGCATGCGCATGTCCTTCAGACGCGGCACGCGCCGCCGCGCCACCGAAGGCTCCCGCCTCACGGGCGCCATCTGGACCTTTTGCATCGCCGCCTTCTTCGCCTGGGGGGCCTGGCGCGCCTTCACCTTCGCCTCCGCCGAACTGACCTGGCGCGATCTCGGCGACGCCGTCCTGCTGGGCCTGATCACCATGGTCCGCGTCGTGGTTCTGATGATCCTCGCCAGCCTGGTCTGGGTGCCCATCGGAGTCTGGCTCGGCCTGCGTCCCGCATGGGCGCGCCGGGCGCAACCGGTGGCGCAGTTCCTGGCGGCCTTCCCGGCCAATTTGTTCTTCCCGGTCTTCGTCGTCGCGATCGTCCATTTCCACCTGAACCAGGAAATCTGGCTGACGCCGCTCATGATCCTGGGAACGCAGTGGTACATCCTGTTCAACGTCGTCGCGGGCGCCGCCGCCTTTCCCGGCGACCTGCGCGAGGCCGCCGCGAATTTTCGCATCGGCGGCCTGTTGTGGTGGCGTAAAGTCATGATCCCCGGGATCTTTTCATACTATATCACCGGCGCCATCACCGCGTCCGGCGGCTGCTGGAACGCCGCGATCGTGGCCGAGGTCGTGTCCTGGGGCGATACGAAACTCGTGGCCCATGGTCTGGGCGCCTATATCGCCACCGCCACCGAAAAGGGCGACATGGCCCGCGTCGTTCTGGGCGTCGCCGTCATGTCCGCCTTCGTGCTGTCGTTCAACCGCCTCGTCTGGCACCCGCTTTACGCCTTCGCGCGCCGCAGACTCACCCTGGGATAGACGATCGTCATGGATGCACCCTTGCTCGAAGTGCTCGCCTGCCGGCAGAGCTACCATAAAGAAGCCAGCGCCGATCTGGTGGTGCTGGACGACGTCAATCTGACGCTGCGAGAGGGCGAGATCGTCGCGCTGCTGGGACGTTCCGGCTCCGGGAAATCGACCCTTTTGCGGATTGTCGCGGGCTTGCTGAAACCCACGGCGGGGACGGTGTCCTGGCGCGGCGGCGCGGTCTCCGGCCCGACCGAGGGCATAGCGATGGTGTTCCAAAGTTTTGCCCTGTTCCCCTGGCTGACCGTGCAGGAAAACGTCGAACTCGGCCTGGAAGCACGCGGCGTGCCCCGCGCCGAGCGCGAAAAACGCGCCGAGGACGCGTTGGACCTGATCGGTCTGGGCGGGTTCTCGTCAGCCTATCCGAAAGAACTCTCCGGCGGCATGCGCCAGCGTGTCGGGCTGGCGCGCGCTTTGGTCGTTTATCCGGATTTGTTGCTGATGGACGAACCGTTCAGCGCGCTGGACGTGCTGACCGCGGAAACCCTGCGCACCGATTTGGTGGAATTGTGGGCGGAAGGAAAACTCCCCGTCAAATCCGTGCTGATGGTGACACATAATATCGAGGAAGCGGTTCTCATGTGCGACCGCATACTCGTCTTCTCCTCCAATCCTGGGCGGGTCGCCAGCGAACTGATTGTCCCCTTCCCTCACCCGCGCAACCGTCTCGACCCGGCGTTCCGGGAAATGGTCGATGGCATCTACGCCCTTATGACACGCCGCGCCGTGCCCGAACCGAAAGCCGCCGCCGTCCAGGCCCACCCCTTGGCGATGCCATTGGAACGAGTCGGCATCAACCTGATGGCCGGCCTGATGGAGGCCGTCGCCGCCCCGCCCTATGACGGCCGCGCCGACCTGCCCGCCTTGGCCGCGACCCTTCATTACGAGGTCGACGACCTGCTGCCCCTTGGCGAAACGCTGCAATTGTTCCGCTTCGCCATCCTGGAGGAAGGCGATATTTTGCTAACCGAAAAAGGCCGCGCCTTCACCCAGGCCGATGTCGATGGCCGCCGGGTGCTGTTCGCGGAAGCGCTGCGCGCGCATGTGCCGCTGGCGGGCATGATCCGGCAGGTGCTGGACGAGCGATGGAACCACCGGGCCTCCGCGGTGCGGTTCCGGGACGAGCTGGAAGACCACATGTCGCCGGATTACGCGGCCGATACACTTCGCGCCGTGATCGGATGGGGGCGTTACGCGGAATTGTTCAGTTACGACGAGGAGGCGGAGCAGTTCAATTTGGAGGATCTGGAGTGAAGCTGGCGGGAACCAGGCATCCTCGGGCCAGCACCCAAACCAGTTCGCCTAACATAGCAGTCCCCAGCGTGACCGTCTCCGCCGCCGCCAGTTCCGCCTTGGCCCGCGGACTCCGATCGGGATCGTCCCCGGCGAAGGCCCGCGCCACTATATTCGTATCGGGCGCGATCCTCACCCTTCGTTCGCCCACCCACCCTTCCCCAACCTCGCCCCCACCCGCCATAACCGCGCCAACAGCCCGGAGCGCCCCATGAAACCCCGCCTTGTTCTCGCCTGCCTGATGCCCACCGACGTCAACGAACGGGCGCGCCAGGACTTCGACGCCGTCATCGTCGAGGGCAAGAACGACATGACCGGCGACCAGGTCGTGGAGGCCGCGACGAAACACCGGGCCGCCGGCATCATGTTCACCAACACCCTCCCCTTGAACGCGGCCACGATCGCCCGCCTGCCAGACACGGTGAAAGTGGGCGCGACAAGCTCCGTCGGCTTCGACCACATCGACGTCGCCGCCGCCAAGGCCCGCGGCATTCACGTCGCCAACACGCCGGGCGTTCTGACGGAATGCACCGCCGACCACGCCTTCATGATGTTGCTCGCCGCTGCCCGGCGCGGCTTCGAATACGACCGGATCATGCGTCAGGGCTGGCGTTACCGCATCGGCCAGGGCGATCTCCTTGGCGTCCGCGTCACCGGCAAAACCCTGGGCATTCTCGGCATGGGCCGCATCGGCCAGGCCATGGCGCAGCGCGCCCGCGGCTTCGACATGAAGATCGTCTACCACGCCCGCAACCGCCTCCCGCCCGAGCAAGAAAAAGACGCCACTTACTTCGCCGATTTCCTGGAGATGATGCCGCACTGCGATTTTCTCTCCATGCACGCCCCCGCCAACGCCGCCACCGACAAGATCGTCAGCGCCAAGGCCATCTCCCTCCTGCCCGACGGCGCCGTCTTCGTGAACGTGTCCCGGGGCGGCCTGGCCGACGAGGACGCGCTCTACGACGCGCTGCGCTCCGGCAAACTCTTCGCCGCCGGGCTCGATGTGTTCCGCGAGGAACCGGATTTCGACACCCGCTTCGCCAACCTCGACAACGTGCTGCTGTCGCCGCATGTCGGCAGCGCCTCCCGCGAGACCCGCAACGCCATGGGGTTCCGGGCGCTGGACAACATCGCGGCCGTTCTGAGCGGGCAGCCGCCGATCGATCCGCTCTGGCGGTGATGGCGCGGACCAGCGATGGCGAAAAGACCTGAGCAGCCCCCTTTTCAGGCGCGCGGTCTCACGCGGGCAATCGCGCTTGCTGTCCGGAGGCCCGCGATAACCTGACCGCCGTCCGGTCGAACGACACAAAGACCTCCGCCCCCAGCGTACGCCCCTCGTGCGCGATCGCCCCATCCGCGAAATCGCCCCCGTTCTCGAGCATCGCCAGCCCAGCCTCCACCGCGAGCCGATCCACCACGACATTCTCCGCCTCGATCGCCCGCCGGATCGCCACCGCGATCTCCCGGGCGGGAACCCGATATCCTCGCGCCAACACCCAAACCAACTCGCACAACATCGTCGTTCCCAGCGCGATCGTCTCCGCCGCCGCCAGTTCGGCTTTGGCGCGCGCGCTCTGATCGGGATCGTCTCCGGCCATGGCCCGCGCCATCACGTTCGCGTCCGGCGCGATCCTCACCCTTCGTTCGCCCATCCCTCGGACGCGATCCGGTTCATGTCCTCAAGGGACAAAGTGGGGCCATTTTCGCGCTTCAGGAGATCGAAGACATCGGATATCCGCCCGGTCCGCCGCGCCGCCACGACCTCGATGCGCCCGTCCGGGCGCTTGTCGATGTCGATCTTGTCGCCGGCTTTAACGCCGAGATGCGCGAGCAGGTCCTTGCGCAAAGTGATCTGGCCTTTGGCGGTGACGGTCAGGGTGGCCATGCGGCGATCCTCGGATATGGCGGCCCAAATGTAAGGCGAATTACCCTTACCTTCAAGCCGTCATGCGGCCAAGGCGCGATCTTCCCGCGTCGCGTCCGGACGACACCCCAAAAATTCACGGTCCGTTAAGCTTTTTCCGTCACGGTCGCCCCGCACCCACCCGCGACCGCCCGAGGAAAAAATGGACCTCCCCGTGACACTGCCGCTCCCGCGCCTGACACCGCCGGCGCCGACCGTCGTGAAGAACTACTTCCTGCCGGTGTTCTGGGGCGTGTCCAACCCCGACCGGCTGGTCGAGCTGATGCGGGAAATCTCCACTTTGGTGCAACCGGGACACCACTTCGCGGACAATTTCTTCACCTGGGGCCGCAACAACTCGATGTTCGACGACGCCGCCTTCGTCGAGGCCTGGTCGAAGAACATCGACGCGCAATCGGACGAGGCCATTGTCTGGCGCCGTTACATCCTCGCCACCATGGCGTTCCACGCGATCCACCTCGACGGGGATTTCGTCGAATGCGGGTGCTACCGCGGGACCGGCATCAAGATCGTGCTCGATTATCTCGGCGGGCCCGCCTTTCCGCGGGAATTCTGGGGCTACGACCTGTTCGAGCACGCGCCGGGCATGGAGCACCACCCGATGCAGGACCACGGGCCCGGCCTCGCGGACGAGGTGCGCCGGAAATTCGCCGCCTACCCCCAGGTCCGTATCGTCCAGGGCGAAATCCCCGGCGTTTTGTCGGACGCGCCGGAGCGTATCGCCTATCTGCACATCGACCTGAACCAGGCCACCGCCGAGATCGCGGCGTTGGAGGTGCTGTTCGACCGTGTCGTGCCCGGCGGGATCGTGATCCTGGACGATTACGAATGGGCCATGGCCTATCGCCGTCAAAAGCTGCTGGAGGACCCGTGGTTCGAGGCCCGCGGCTACCGTGTCATGCCGCTGCCCACGGGACAGGGCATGGTGATCAAGCGCTGACGCCATGACCTCGCGCGCCATGGCGCAGGTCGCCACCTTCACTTTCTCCGGGATCGAGGCGATCCCGGTGGAAACGCAGGTGCAACTCTCCAGCGGTCTGCCGAATTTTCTGATCGTCGGGCTCGCCGACAAGGCGGTCGCCGAGGCGCGGGAGCGGGTGCGCGCCGCTTTCCATGCCATGGGGTTGTCGCTGCCGCCGCGCCGCATTCTGATCAATTTGCGGCCCGCCGACCTGCTGAAGGAGGGCAGTCATTTCGATTTGCCGCTGGCGTTGGGCGTGCTCGCCGCCATGGATTTGCTGCCCGCGGATCAGCTTGCCGGTTATGCGGCTTTGGGCGAATTATCGCTGGATGGGACACTGAACAAGGTCGCGGGGGTGCTGCCCGCCGCGATCGCGGCCGCGAACCGCGATCTCGGGTTGATTTGTCCGGAAGCGCAGGGGCCGGAGGCGGCATGGGCGGGGGGGATCGACATTCTGGCGCCGCCGAATTTGCTGGCGTTGATCGCGCATTTCAAAGGCACGCAAATCCTGACCCCGCCCATCGCGGGCGGCGCCGCGGCTTCGGATCGAGGCCCCGACATGCACGACGTCAAAGGCATGGAAACCGCCCGCCGCGCTGTGGAAATCGCCGCCGCCGGGGGGCACAATCTGCTGTTGATCGGGCCGCCGGGCTCCGGCAAATCCATGCTCGCCGCGCGTCTGCCCGGTCTGTTGCCCGATCTGGACGCGCGCGAGGCGCTGGAGGTCGGCATGATCCACAGCGTCGCCGGCCTGCTGGAAAACGGCCGCCTGATGCCGCGTCCGCCGTTTAGAGAACCGCACCACTCGGCAACCCAGGCGGCGTTGACGGGAGGAGGTCATCGCGCCCGTCCCGGCGAGGTGTCGCTGGCCCATCGCGGCGTCCTTTTTCTGGACGAGTTGCCGGAGTTTCCGCGTCAGAGCCTGGAGGCCCTGCGCCAGCCGATGGAAACCGGGCGCACCACGGTGTCCCGCGCCAACGCCCACATCGCGTATCCCGCGCGGTTCCAATTGATCGCCGCGATGAACCCCTGCCGCTGCGGCTATTTGGGCGATGGCGGCCGGGAATGCGGGCGCGCGCCCCGTTGCGGCGAGGATTACCGCAATCGCGTCAGCGGCCCGGTGCTGGACCGCATCGACCTGGCCGTGGAAGTGCAACCCGCCACCGCCGCCGAACTCACCCACGCCCCCAGAGGCGAAGCCAGCGCGATCGTCGCGGCGCGGGTCGCCAAGGCGCGGGCGGCGACCCAGGCTCGTAACGGTACGGAGGGGCCGCGCACCAACGCGGAAACCGATATCGAGACCATTCGTCTTCCACCCGACGCCTCGAAACTCGTCGAAGACGCCATGGACCGTCTGGGCTTATCGGGCCGAGGCCGCGCCCGGGTTATTCGCGTCGCCCGCACCATCGCCGATCTGGCGGGCGAGAACGTTGTGTCGCGGGTCCATGTCGCGGAGGCGTTGTCCTACCGGCACCGGTCGAGACTCAGGACAGGATGACTCGCCGAGGGGACTTGAGCGGCCACCGGAAATAACCGCCAGGCCCGAGGCAGGCGCCCCCGGTAATCCCCAACGCCTGATCCGCGAGGATCGACCATCCATGCCTTCGGTTTTCGTCCAGAAAATCGTGGCTGGTCCGCCTTCGCGGACCAAGACGTTGGGGGGCGGGCGGGGAGTCAGCGCCAAGCGTGGTTCGGTCTTAGTCGGGCGCCGGAAAATCGACACCCTCGTACAACTCGGCGACCGGAATCTCGATGCCCATTTCCGGCAATGCCAGGACATCCTCCGCCATCAATGTCGTCGCGCTCCATTTCTCGCCGCCGCTCCGCCGTTCCAGCACCGTCAGACCGATACTGGCGGATTCGACGAGGACGTAGCGCAGAATGGACGGAACCGCGGCGTATTCGCGCACCTTGATAATCCGGTCCACGCGCCCGGAGGTGGGGCCGATCACCTCGAACACCGCGACCGGATCGGGCAGCACATACTCGTCGCCCGTGAACGGCTTGCAGGTCACCACGCCGTCCGGATAACGCACGGCATCGCCGATGGTCGCGACCCCGGCGTCCGATCCCAGGGGACGGCAGCCAGTTCCCTTCAACCGTTCGCGCAGCGCGACATGAATGTTGAAATGGATGACGTTGTGCCGCAGGTTCCCCCCAGTCATCGCGACCGGTCGAAACCCATCGAACTCGAACCGCCCCTCCTGGACTTGCGCCCAGGCGAAGAACTGCTCGCGGGTCATGAGGGGTTGGCGAAGAGCGACGTTCATGGTTGCGATCATATACGCCTGGCGGGGCCGTGTCTCCCGATTTCGCCGGGGAAACACCCCCCAGGCCGCCGCGCGGGCTCTCGCGGTTTGGAAGCACCCGTGGTACTCTTGGCCCATCCAAAGGAGCTCCCACATGCGCAAGGCTTTATTGCTTCCGATCCTCGGTCTGTTTATCGGCCTGACAACCCAGACCCACACGGCGGATGCCCCCGGCGGCACGCTCCAAAAAATCAAGGAAACCAAGCTCATTACCCTGGGCGTGCGCGACAGCTCCGCGCCATTCTCCTACCTCGACGCCCAGCAGAAACACACCGGCTATGCCATCGAAGTCTGCCTGCGGATCGTCGCCGCGGTGAAAAAAGAACTCAACCTTCCGGACATCAAGGTCGAGATGACCTCGGTCACCTCGGCGACCCGCATTCCGCTGATGGCGAACGGCACGATCGATCTGGAATGCGGCTCCACCACCAATAACGCCGAGCGTCAGAAGCAGGTCACCTTCACCAACACCCACTTCCTCACCGCCTCCGTCTTCGTCGCGAAAAAAAGCGCGAACCTGAAACGGATCGACGACCTGAAAGGCAAGACCGTGGTCTCCACGGCCGGATCGACCAACATCGTCCAGCTTGAAAAGGCCAATGCCGAACGCAAACTCGGCATCACCGTCATTCCGGCGAAAGATCACGCGGAGGGCCTGCTGATGGTCGAAACCGGCCGCGCCGCCGCCTTCGTCATGGACGACGTGATCATCGCGGGCCTCGTCGCCGGCGCGAAAGATCCAGGCATGTTCGCGCTGGGATCTGAACCCTTCTCCCGCCCCGAGCCCTACGGCATCATGCTCCGCAAGGACGACCCGGCGTTCAAGGCCATCGCGGATCGCGTCACCGCCGAAGTGTTTAAGAAAGACGGCGAAGCGCTTTACAAGAAATGGTTCCTGTCGCCGATCCCGCCGAAGAACATCAACATGAACCTGGCCCTGACGCCGGCGATGAAGAAAGCGCTGGCCAACCCGTCCTCCAACCCCGATCCGGCGAGCTATGCCGACTGATCCTTCGCCGGAATGAACTACCACTGGAACTGGGGCATCTTTCTGGAGCCGTCGCCGGAAGGGAACGGCACCTACGGGCAGATGCTCCTGTCCGGGCTTTGGATGACGCTTCAGGTTTCCGTCCTGGCCTGGACCCTGGCGCTTTGCGCCGGGTCCTGCGTCGGGGTCGTCAGAAGTCTGCCGAGCGCATGGGCGCGGCGACTTTCGGACGTCTGGATCGAACCGCTGCGCAACATTCCGTTATTGGTGCAATTGTTTCTCTGGTATTTCGTGCTGCCGGAACTGATCCCGGAAACCTGGGGCGACTGGCTGAAACAACTTCCGAACGCGCCGTTTTACAATGCCGTGGTGGGCGTGGGTCTGTTCATGTCGGCCCGCGTCGCCGTTCAGGTCGCCACCGGCCTCGCGGCCCTGCCCCGCGGGCAAATGGCCGCCGGCCTCGCGCTGGGCCTGACTCCTGGACAGACCTATCGTTACGTCTTGTTGCCCATGGCGTTCCGCGTCGTGCTGCCGCCGCTGACCAGCGAACTCATTAACACCATCAAGAACACCTCCGTCGCGCTCACCATCGGACTCGCCGAACTCACGGCCCGCGCCCGCGCGGTGCAGGAATTTTCCTTTCAGGTGTTCGAGGCCTTCGCCGCCGCGACACTCGGTTACCTCGCGATCAACCTGCTGGCGACGCTCGCCATGCGGCTGATCGAACGTCAGGCGCGCCTGCCCGGCTACGGCAAGGCCTGAACGATGTTCTCCAATTTCGACTTTGGCGAGATCTGGCGCGCGCTGCCGTTTCTGTTTCTCGACGGCATGCGGTTCACGCTGACGCTGACCTTTCTGGCGACGGCCGGCGGGATCTTGTTGGGCACCGTTCTCGCGCTGCTGCGGCTGTCCGGGGGACGCGCGGTTTCCGCGATCGTCGCTGGCTATGTCAACCTGATGCGGTCGCTGCCGCTGCTGCTGGTGATATTCTGGTTTTACTTTCTGGTGCCCTATGTCGGGCAATGGGTCATGGGCGCGCCACGGCCGATTAAAGTCGGCGGCTTCACCTCGGCGCTGCTGACGTTCACGTTGTTCGAGGCGGCGTATTTCTCCGAAATCATCCGGGGCGGCATCCAGTCGATTCCGAACGGCCAGGCCGCGGCGGCGGCGGCTTTGGGGCTGACGCACGCGCAAACCATGCGTTACGTGATCCTGCCTCAGGTGTTCCGGACCATGCTGCCGGTGCTTCTGACGCAGACCATCGTGCTGTTTCAGGACACGTCGCTTGTGTATGTCCTGTCGCTGGACGATTTTCTGGGCGTGGCCTCCAAGATCGCCCAGCGCGACGGACGTCTGGTGGAATTATATCTGTTCGCGGCGCTGGTTTATTTCGCGATCAGTTTCTGCGCCTCCCAGGCCGCGCGCCGGCTGCAATCCCGCGTCGCCATCGTCCGATGAGCCAAACCATGTCCGATATCGTCATCAGTCTGGATCGCGTGAACAAGTGGTACAATCCCACCTTCCAGGTGCTGAAAGATTGCTCCCTGGACGTCCGCAAGGGCGAGGTCGTGGTGGTCTGCGGGCCCTCCGGGTCCGGCAAATCGACACTTATTAAATGCGTCAACGCACTGGAACCGTTTCAGTCCGGCGAGATCGCGGTGGACGGGGTTCGCCTGCGCGAAAAGGGCGTGGACCTGCCGAAACTGCGGGCCCGCGTGGGCATGGTGTTTCAGAATTTCGAGTTGTTTCCGCATTTGTCGGTGCTCGAGAATCTGGACCTGGCGCAGTTGAAGGTGCTGGGGCGGAGTAAGGACGAGGCGCGGGCGAAGTCGGAAGCGCTGCTGCGCCGCGTCGATCTGGCGGCGCACGCGGCGAAATACCCGGGCCAGTTATCGGGTGGCCAGCAACAGCGTGTGGCGATTGCGCGGGCGTTGGCCATGGACCCGGTCGCGATGTTGTTCGACGAACCGACCAGCGCGCTCGATCCCGAAATGGTATCGGAAGTGCTGGACGCGATGGTGGAACTGGCGCGCGAGGGGATGACCATGATGGTTGTCACGCACGAGATGGGATTCGCGCGGAAGGTGGCGCACCGGGTGGTGTTCATGGACCGGGGGGAGATCGTTGTCGACGCGGAAAAGGAGGAGTTTTTCGCGGCGAACGGCAACGAGCGGGCACGGGTGTTTTTATCGAAGATTTTGGGGCACTGACTGGCCCGGCCATGGCGCACCGCCAGGCCGGAACCAAAGTCGCGATGGGGGTGCCGAGCGTCCGGCCGACCGGTTAGCCCTTGACCTCCAACGTCTCGAACGGCGCCTGATAAACAAATCCGGGAATGCGGCCGAAGCTTGTCTCAACGGCTTTCGGGCCGGCGGCACATAGGAATCCTAACTGCCATAGCGGGACGAACATGTCCTTTTCGTGCATGATTTTCTGAATGTCGTGCAAAAGCGCGGTTCGCTTTTCCAGGTCGATTTCGCGCGACTGGCGCGCGAACAAGGCGTCGATTTCGGGATATCCGCCGTAGGAATAGGGCGCGTCCGAAAGTGCCCACAACGCGATCCGGGTCGCGGCGTTGCCCAAAGCGGCGCTGCCGGCCTGGATGATGCCTTTCTTGAAGCGCTTGTCCTCGAAGCCCTTGTTGAACGCGACCCGTTCGATGGCGCGCAGTTGCAGCCGGATGCCGGCGGCGGAGAGGTTGTTGACGGACGCTTCGCCCAGATTGGCGTAGGACGAATCGCACCAGTAAAAACCGGCATCGAAGCCACCGGGATATCCGGCCTCAGCCAAGAGTTTCATGGCCTGTTTGGGGTCGAACACCGGCAGCGGCGACTTCCAGTAAAACGGCAGATGCTGGGGCACGATGTTGCTGGTGACCCGGGAATAACCGAGGTTCAGCGCCTGGTTGATGGAATTGTAGTCCAACGCCAAAGCCGCCGCGCGCCGCACCTTCGGGTTGGACCAGGGCGATTTCGGGTCCCATTGCTCCGGGAAACACATCCAATACGTCGCGCCATCCGGGGCCAGTTGCAATTTCAGATCGGTGGATCGTTTCACCTCCGCGGCGAGTTCGCCGCGGACCGAATAGGCGAAATCGACTTCCCCGCGTTTCAGCGCGATCAGCCGTGTCGCGTCGTCGGGCACGACTTTCATGACGATGCGTTTGACTTTCGGCGCGCCGCGCCAATAGGATTCGTTGGCTTCCAGCACCAGTTCGACGCCGGGATCGAAAGAGACGAATTTATAAGGGCCCGCGCCGATCGGGGCTTTGCGGAAACCCGCGTCGCCGACTTTCTCGATGTATTTTTTCGGCAGAATCCAGTTGGCGCCGGTGGACGCCACATAGAACGCCATGAAGTCGGGCCATGCTTCTTTCAGCCGGAAGATAATTCGGGATTTGTCCGGTGTTTCCAATGCGGCGATGTTGTCGCGCAGGAGTTTCGCGGCATAGCCGTGGTAGCGTTCGAAGGTGAATTTCACGTCCTCGACGGTCACGGGTTCGCCGTTATGGAACGTAGGGCCTTCGCGCAGGACGAATTCATGGGTCAGCCCGTCCGGCGACATTTTATGGGACGTGGCGAGGCTTGGGGTTTCCAGGCCCTCGGGCATCGCTTTGACCAGGGCGTCGTGCAGGCCGTAGGTCAGCATATAGGGTGTGACCAGTCCGCCGGTGTCGCTCGGGTCGAACCAGGAGGGCGGCAGGGACACGTGCACGGCGACGGTCATGGTGCCGGATGGGGCCGCGGCGGCGCTGTCAGTCAGCGCGGCGAACAGGCCGGAGGCCGTGAGCGCGAGGCCGCGGCGGCGGGTAACGGTCGGAATCATCGGGATCTCTCGTGCGATGGCGTTTTCACGGGTACGGTACGACCGCGCGCGGCACACGTCGAGTCAACTCGGAACCGGGCCGGCACGCGAGGCGATCGCCGCCGGCCCGGCGGCGATCGCGTTGCTGTTACTCGGCGGCTTCGGCTTCGATCTTACGTTCGTTGCGCTTGCGCTCGTGCGGGTCGAGGTAGCGTTTGCGCAGGCGGACGGCGGCGGGGGTCACTTCCACCAGTTCGTCGTCCTCGACGTAGGCGATCGCCTGTTCCAGGCTCATTTTCCGCGGCGGAATCAGAAGCATCGCGTCGTCCTTGCTGACGGAGCGGACGTTGGTCAGCTTCTTTTCCTTGATCGGGTTCACTTCCAGATCGTTCTCGCGGGCGGTCTCGCCCAGTATCATGCCCTGGTAGACTTTTTCGCCGGGGGAGATGAAGAGGGTGCCGCGTTCCTGGATGTACCAGAGCGCGTAATGCACGGCCTCGCCCGGTTCGGTGGAGATCAGCGCGCCTGCGCGGCGTCCCTCCAGCACGCCTTTCCAGGGACCGTAGCCCGCGAACAGCCGGTTCATGATGCCGGTGCCGCGGGTGTCCGTCAGGAACTCGCCGTGATAGCCGATCAGTCCGCGGCTGGGGATCAGGAAGGTCATGCGGACCTTGCCGCCGCCGGAGGGGCGCATGTCCTGCATTTCGCCTTTGCGGCGGCTGAGTTTTTCCACCACGACGCCGGAATAGGGCTCGTCCACATCGACCAGCACTTCTTCCATCGGCTCTTCCCGTTCGCCCGTTTCCGGGTTGCGCCGGGTCAGCACGCGGGGGCGGCCGATGGTCAGTTCGAAGCCTTCGCGGCGCATCTGTTCGATCAGAACGCCGAGTTGCAGTTCGCCGCGGCCCGCGACCTCGAAGGCGTCGGTTTCGTTGGAGACGGAGACCTTGATGGCGACGTTGCCCTCGGCTTCCGACAGAAGGCGTTCGCGAATCTGGCGGGAGGTGACTTTCTTACCTTCGCGGCCGGCCAGGGGGCCGTCGTTGATGCGGAAAGTCATGGCCAGGGTCGGGGGATCGACGGGGATGGCGTGCAGCGGTTCCGCCAGATCGGGCGCGCCGATCGTGTCGGGGATGGTGCCTTCGGACAGGCCCGCGACGGCGACGATATCGCCCGCCTGGCACTCGTCCACCGGCACGCGCTCCAGGCCGCGGAAGCTCAGCAGCTTGGTCAGGCGTCCGGTTTCGACGACCGTGCCGTCGGCGCGCAGCACCTTGACGGGCATGTTGACCTTGGCCGAGCCCTGTTCGACGCGTCCGGTCAGGATGCGTCCGAGGAAGGGATCGGATTCGAGGATCGAGGCGACCATGGCGAAGGGCGCGTCCGGCTTGACGGTTGGCGCGGGCACGTGGCTGACGATCATGTCGAACATCGGCGCCAGATCGACGCGCGGGTCGTCCAACGCGGCGACAGCCCATCCCTGACGGCCGGAGGCGTAGAGCATGGGGAAATCGAGCTGGCTGTCGGTCGCGTCGAGCGCGGCGAACAGATCGAACACCTCGTTATGCACCTCGTCGGCGCGGGCGTCCTGGCGGTCGATCTTGTTGACCACGACAATCGGATGAATGCCGCGCGCCAAAGCCTTGCCGACCACGAACTTGGTCTGCGGCAGCACGCCCTCGGCGGCATCGACCAGCACGATGGCGCCATCGACCATGCCCAGAATACGTTCGACCTCGCCGCCGAAATCGGCGTGGCCGGGCGTATCGACGATGTTGATGCGGATATCCTTCCAAAGCACGGAGGTGCATTTGGCGAGGATGGTGATCCCGCGCTCTTTTTCCAGCTCGTTGCGATCCATCGCGCGTTCCGCGACGTGCTGATGGTCCCGGAAGGTTCCGGACTGGCTGAGCAGCTTATCGACGAGGGTGGTCTTGCCATGATCGACGTGAGCGATGATGGCGACGTTCCGGATTTGCATACTGACCTTGGATTTGGATGGTGCGGCGCACACATAGGGCGAATGGCCGCGGAATAACAGCCCTTTCGGCGTGCCTGGCGGGGCAATCGCGCGAAGGGAGAGAGTCCCAGGGCTCCGCCCCGGACCCCGTGGGGGGCGCTGCCCCCTCAACCCCCGCCAAGGCAGGGCCTTGGATGCCGTCTTGTTTGGGGGAGATGAAGCAGGGGGGCCATCGAGGACGTATCGACGTCCGTGTAGGCCCCCCTGCTTCATCTCCCCCAATTAAACGGGTCAGGGCCCCCGCCCTGGTGAGGTTCGAAGGGGCAAAGCCCCTCGCGGGGTCCGGGGCGGAGCCCTGGGACTTTCCGCCTCCGCCGAATTCAGGCGTCCAGCGCCTCCCGCACAGCGCGCGCGAGGGCCTGGCGGCGGACGGGTTTGGCCAGAAACCGGACCGATGGATCGGCACGGTCCCGGTCCTCGGCGAAACCGGAGGTCAGGATCACAC
This sequence comes from Acetobacteraceae bacterium, assembly GCA_947474705.1. Lineage (GTDB taxonomy): Bacteria > Pseudomonadota > Alphaproteobacteria > Acetobacterales > Acetobacteraceae > Rhodopila. The sequence goes on from CANJJS010000002.1 coordinate 97,131, forward strand.
CGACCGAGGGGAACCGCGCCCCGATCTCCCTCGCCAGGCCGGTGCCGTTCATGTCGCCGGGCATCAGCACGTCGGACAGGACCAGATCGATGCCGCCGGCTTCCAGCATGGCCAGGGCTTTGCGCGCGTCGGAGGCTTCCTCGACCCGATAACCCAGAGAGGTCAATTGACGGACGAAGGAGGTGCGAAGGAGGTCGTTGTCTTCCACCACCAGCACCGTCTCGCCGCCGGCCCGCGCGGCCACGGGCGCCATGGGCGGAGGGCCGGCGGGGAGATCGACGATCGAACGCGGCAGATACATACGGAAGGTCGTGCCCAGGCCGGGGTCGCTGTCCACCGCGATCAACCCCTTGGATTGCTTCAGAAAACCGAACACCATGCTGAGGCCGAGCCCGCTGCCCCGGCCGGTTTCCTTGGTGGTGAAAAACGGCTCGAAGATTCGCCCCTTCACCTCGGCCGTCATGCCCGCGCCGGTATCGGTCACGGCGATCTCCACATGGTCGCCCGCCTCCAGGCCGGAGATGGCCAGGGGCCCGTCCGCCGCCACGCGCAGATTGCGGGTGGCGAGCGTCAGGCGGCCGCCATCGGGCATCGCGTCGCGGGCGTTGGTGGCGAGGTTCAGCACGCTCGCTTCCAGTTGCGCCGGATCGATGAAGACGGGCCAGGCGTCGCGGCTCAGGTCCAGCGCGATTTCGATGTTCTCGCCCAGCACCCGGCGCATCAGCCCGGCCATGCGTTCGATCAGTTCGTTGGGCGAGACGGTCGCGGGGACCAGGTTTTGCCGCCGGGCGAAGGCCAGCAACCTTTGCGTCAGGCCCGCGCCGCTGGCGGCGGCGGTCAGGCTGTCGGCGATCAGCACGGCCGCCCGCGCGTCGTCCTTCGTCAGTGTGGCCAAGGTTTCCAGGTTCATTGTGACAATCGCGAGAAGATTGTTGAAATCGTGCGCGATGCCCCCGGTCAGGCTGCCAATCGCCTCCATGCGCTGGGCCTGGCGGAGTTGCTGTTCGACCTGAAGCCGCTCCGTCATTTCCAGCCCAACCGCCACGATCCCGCCGTTGCGCGACCGGTTTTCCCAGATTTCGAACACCCGCCCATCGGTGCCGTGCCGCAGAAACCGGGTGCCATTGGCCTGGCGGTGGCTGACGATCGTGGCGGCGACGAAGGCCTCCGCGTCCTGGCCGTCCGGCACCGCCATCAGGCCATGGGCCACCGCGAGGCGCAGCATGTCCTCGTACCGCATGCCCACCGCGATGCGATCGCGGATCGGCGCCCAATGGTTGAGAAACCGTTCGTTGAACAGTTGGACCCGGTCGTCGCGATCGTACAGCACGATCGCGTTGTCGATACTTTCGATCGCGTCGAGCAGGATCGCGTGCGCGGCCGCCGCTTCCCGTTCCGCGCGCGCGAGGTCGGTGACATCGTGGATCGTGCCGATCGTCTCCTCGGCCCCGTCCACGCCGTGTTCGATGGTTTCGACCACCGCCCGGATGCCGCCGTCGGGGCGGACAATACGATATTCTAACAACCGCACCGGCCTCGCCGTCCGGTCCGCGCCTTCCACCTGGGCTCTGTCGCCGGGGTGAACGAAACGCGCGATATACTCGGATTCCGGGATCGCCAGTTCCTCCGGCGAGACGCCGAAGATCGCGGCGGCGGCGCGGGAATATTCGACCGCGCCTCCGGTTCGGACCCAGTGTCCGACCCGCGCCATCTCCTGCGCGCGCGACAGGCGCCGTTCGCTGGCGGCCAGGGCCTGGGTGCGCTCGGCCACCACGTGTTCCAGCCGGGCATTGGCCGCGCGCAACGCGTCCTCGGCGTTTTTCAGTTCGCTGATGTCCAGAAAGACGGTCAAATACCCGCCGTCCGGCAACACGCGGCGGCGGAGTTCGAAGCGGCGGCCGTCGGGCCGGGTTCGCACAATGGATGCGTTTTGTGGAGAGGCGTAGAAATTCAGCCGTTCCTGGAGGATCGCCTCCGGATCGCCGGGACCGAACTCGCCGGCCAGGATTTGCGACATGAGGATGTCGCGCATCGGGGTGCCGTAACGCAGCACGACGGGGTCGACGCCGATCATATCGAAGATGCGATCGTTCCAGGCGACCAGACGCAACTCGCGATCGACGACCGTGATGCCCTCCCCCATGTTGACGAAGATCGCTTCGAGCAGCACGGCCTGGCGGCGGCGTTCGTGTTCGCGGCGCCATCTGAACGCGAGCGCGGCGGCGGAGACCGAACCCGCCAGCGTCAGAGCGCCGCCGGCGAGGTAAAGGCCGAACGCCTGTTCCCGCGCATGGCGCCGGATCGCGGCGGTGCCGGAAGCGACGGTGACGATCAGCGGCGCGTCGCGCAGGCGGCGGAACGCCAGCATGCGTTCGGTGTTGTCGACGATGCTGGTGGAAATGGCGATGCCGACCGGGGTGTCTTTCGCCCGGGTCACCACGGGCGTGCCGCGGAGGTCGTCGCCGTAACGCGTGCCGGAGGCGGTGGCGACCCGGACCCGCGCGATCCCGTCCAGGCCGATCACGGTGACGACTCCATCGGGGCCGAGATCGATCTTCTTATAGAACGCGCCAAGTTGTTCCGCGTCGACCGAGGCCAGCACCAGACCGCCGAAGCTTCCATCGGGCCGGGTAATGCGCCGGGTCAGAAACACGAGCCACCGGTTCAACACGCGTCCCACATTCGGCGGGCTTACATAAAGACGGTCCGGGCCTGGCGGCACGTGGACCTGGAAATGCACGCGATCCGCGACGTTGAGCGTGCCAGGCCCGATCGTGGCCGGGCCGGAGGGCATATTGTTGACCACGTGGAGAATATCGCCATCGGCGCCAATGAACCCCAGCGACACGATCATGGGGTCCGAACCGGCGAGGATCCCAGTCAGGTTTTTGACTTCCGGCGACAATCCGTCGCGCCCGTGCAGGTCGCGAATCGCCAGCAACGCCTGATCGACGGCGGTGAGGGAACGGGACAGGCCTTCCTCGAAGGCGAGGCCCAGGTTGGCGAGGTATTGCTCGGCGGCGTGGAATTCCTCGCGTTCGTAGGAGGCGGCGCGGTCGAGAATGGCGGCCCAGACGCCGGCGAGGACCGCCAGCCCCGCCAGCGCGGCGGCGGCGGGGGCGCGCCAGGATGGCGGAGGCGGCCGGGAGGGCGCGGACATGGGCGCGGATGGGGTGGGGCCGGGCGGAGGGGAGCCGGGCGTTATGGCCCGCCCCTTGGCGGCGCGGGGGGGCGCGTCCGGGCCGGTGTTTGGGCGGGCGATGCTGGCAATGGGGGGAATTCTGGGCGTCCTCGGGCGGCGGCGGGGGCTGGGCCGCCTGTGCGGGACTCTGACGTTGCGGACCGGGGGGTGTCAACGGGCGGGGGGCGGGACATCGGCAGGGGCAATCGCCTGAACACGGGCGGCACGAACGAACCCGTGGAAGCGGACTTCCCGACGCGCCCCTCCTTGACGTCCGGGTGGCCCTCCCCCCACTTCTTCCCACCATGGCAACCCGTATCGTCGTCGATCATCGCCTTCGGCACCCGGAAAAGGCGAACCGCCCGGACAATCCGATCCAGCGCAAGCCCGCCTGGATTCGCGTGAAGGCGCCCAACCATCCCGTGTACCACCAGACCCGCGCGCTGATGCGCGAGAACCGTCTGACGACGGTGTGCGAGGAAGCCGCCTGCCCCAATATCGGCGAGTGTTGGTCTCAGAAACACGCGACCATGATGATCATGGGCGATACCTGCACGCGAGCGTGCTCGTTCTGCAATGTCGCCACCGGCAACCCCGGCCCCTTGGACCCGGACGAGCCCGCGCGCGTCGCGGACGCGGTGGCGAAGCTGGGTTTGCGGCATGTCGTCGTGACCTCGGTCGACCGGGACGATCTGGCGGATGGCGGCGCGGGTCATTTCGCCGCCACGATCGCCGCGTTGCGGGCGGCGGCACCGGGCACGACCATCGAGGTTCTGACGCCCGATTTCCTGCGCAAGCCGGGCGCGATGGAGATCGTCGCGGATGCCGCGCCGGACGTGTTCAATCACAATCTGGAAACGGTGCCCCGGCTGTATCCGTCGATCCGGCCGGGCGCGCGGTATTATCAGTCGTTACGTCTTCTGGACCGGGTGAAGGACCGCGCGCCGGGCATATTCACCAAATCCGGACTTATGGTCGGACTGGGCGAGGCGAAGCAGGAGATCGCTCAGGTCATGGACGATCTGCGTGTGGCCGGAGTCGACTTCCTTACAATCGGGCAATATCTGCAACCCACGGTCAAACACGCGCCCGTCGAGTCCTTTCCGACTCCGGAACAGTTTGGCGAGTACGCCGCGATGGCGCGCGCCAAGGGGTTCCGGCTGGTTTCGGCGAGTCCGCTGACCCGCAGCTCGTACCACGCGGACGACGATTTCGCGGCCCTGCGCGCCGCCGTCTGATGCCCACCCACGCCGAGAAGCGGCTGCTGCCATACACCCCCGCGCAGATGTTCGATCTGGTCGCCGATGTCGCCAAATATCCACAGTTTTTGCCGTGGTGCGTCGGAGCGCGGGTCCGGTCGAAGACGGACAAGGAAATCGTCGCGGATCTGACCATCGGGTACGGGCCATTTCGGGAATCGTTCACCAGCCGGGTGAATCTGGACCGTCCCGGACGGATCGATGTCCGGTATGAGAAAGGTCCGTTCAAATATCTGAACAACCATTGGTTGTTCAACGCCGTGTCTTCCGGGACCGAGGTCGATTTCTTCGTCGATTTCGAATTCCACAGCCGCATCCTTCAGGCCGCCATCGGTCTTGTGTTCAACGAGGCGGTAAGGCGGATGGTCGCCGCCTTCCACAAGCGCGCGGTCGCGGTTTACGGCCCGGACCGGCCGTCCGGCGGCTGATTGGCCGCCGTCCCGGTGTTTATTTTTCGATCGCAGGGATCGATTTTCGTCCATTCAATCCATGCACGATCATGAACTTTTTTTAATGTTTTCCTCCGGAAGAAATCGCGCGGTTGAACCGTCCCTTGAATGACCAATGCGTCGCCACACGGAATAATCCTCGTGGTATGACTTTGGTCTTCAGGAGTGAAACATGCGTGGAATTCTGTTTGCCGCCGCGGTCGCGACCGCGGCTGGATCGTTGCTGTGCGCCCAGGCCGATGCGGCCCCACGGGGCGCGATGTCTTTGACGCAGACGGCGGGCACCGGGACGCATCTGGCGCGGGAAGCTGGCGAGGCCCCGCGCGGACGGGACGGCGCCCGCGACCGCAAGGAACGCGGCGCGTCCAACACGGCGCCCGAATCCGCCCCGGCGATGTTCGCCCGGGAACGTGGCGAAGCCCCGCGTGGCGAGGGCCGTGGGCATCCCTGAGCCCATAAAAGCGCAGTGATCGGTGCCTTTGGACACGCAGCGCGCGTGGCCAAAGGCATCGGCGCTTCGCGGACAGAAAGGCGGCCCGAAACGCCCCGCCGCCGCGCCCTTCCAACGCACGAAAGACGAATCATGAGATTTCTTCCCGCGGCGGCGGCCTGTCTGCTCGCCGCGCCGTTCGCCGCGATGGCGGGCGATCTGAAAGTGTCGCTGTCGCCGGGCTACACCTCCGGCGACTATGGCTCGAACGTCCCGACAGAGACGTTCGAGGCGCCGTTGAAGATCCGTTACAAGGAAGGACCGTTCCGGATTTCCGTCCGCATCCCTTATTTGGCCGTCAGCGGCCCGCGCACGGCGGTGCCCGATCTGGGCGTGGTCGGCGCGCCGTCCAATGGGCGCCGGCGCGGGGGATCGGTGGACACGAGCGGCCGGGGCCGGGGCGCCGACGATACCGCCACGGCGGCCACGACGGGCGGCACGGGCGCTGGCGGCACCTCGATGACCTCGGGTTTGGGCGATATTGGCATCTCCGGGGGCGTGCGCGTGTTGGGTGGCGGGGCCAGCGATTGGTTCACCCTGGAACTCGGCGGCGGCACCAAACTGCCCACGGGCGACAAATCCCGCGGTCTGGGTGTCGGCCAGGCCGGGCTCTCCGCGCAAATGACGGCCACCATCGATTTCTCGAAGTCGCTGTCGCTGGAGGTCACGGCGGGCCGGTTCTTCCGGACGCGGCGGGACAACGACCTGCAATTGCGCGATTACATGTTCGGCAACGCGTCGTTGACCTACGATATCTCGCCCAAATTGTCCGTCGGGGCGAACATCGATGTGCAGGAGCGCGCGGTGACCGGTCAGACCGCCGTTGTCGAAGCGGGCCTGTTCGTGGAGTACGAAATCGCGCCGAACTGGAAAGTTGGCGCGAATATCTTCAAGGGATTTACGCGGGACAGCGCCGCGTGGGGCATGGGCCTGCTGGTCTCGCGCCGGTTTTCGATCTGAAACAGGGGCCTGGCGGTCTGGACACGCGCCCGCCACCCTCCACAAACCGGCCGCGGCGGTTTAGGTTCCGCTTCCCCGACCGGAGTTTTCGCATGTCCGCCTCTGTCAGAATGGCCCCCGGCCGCATCGACCCGTCTTTGCCGCCGCTGCGCGCGAACCTGTATTCCGACACGCAAACCAAACCGTCGACCGCGATGAAAGAGGCGATGATGGCGGCGGAGGTCGGCGACGAGCAGCACGGCGACGATCCCGCGATTCAGGAATTGTGCGACCGGATGGCGGCGTTGACCGGCAAGCAGGCGGCGATGTTTTTACCCTCGGGCACCATGTGCAACCAGATCGCGATTCTGACGCATTGCCGGCCCGGCGACGAAATTCTCGCGCACGAACTTTCGCATATCGTCGCCAACGAGGGCGGCGGTCCCGGCGCGCTGGCGGGCGCGGTCGTGCTCGGCCTGAAGGGCGCCCGAGGTCAGTTCGACGCGGAGACGATGCGGGCCGCGCTGCGCGAACGCCGCCGCAACAGCCCGCCGCAGACGCTGGTCGAGGTCGAGCAGACCGCCAACGCGGGCGGTGGAACGGTCTGGCCGCTGGACAAGCTGAACGCGGTGCTGGACGCGGCGCACGCGGAGGGCATGCGGACCCATATGGATGGCGCGCGGTTGATGAATGCGGTCGTGGCCTCGGGCGTTCCGGCGCATGAGATGGCGGCGCATTGCGACAGCGTGTGGCTGGATTTCACCAAAGGGCTGGGGGCGCCGTTGGGCGCGGTGCTCTGCGGGTCCGAGGATTTCATCGACCGGGCCTGGCGGTGGAAACAACGTCTCGGCGGCGCGCTGCGGCAGGGCGGAATTTGCGCGGCGGCCTGCACTTACGCTTTGGACCACAACATCGCGCGTCTGGCGGAGGACCACGAAAACGCCCGTATCCTGGCGCGCGGCCTGGCCCAGATCCCGGGTCTGGAGGTGGAAGCGCCGGAAACCAATCTGGTGTTCTTCGACACAAGCGGCACTGGCCTGACGGCGGACGAGCTGGCCGCGCGGGTCAGAACGATGGGCGTTCAGGTCTCGACGGCCGGGAAATACCGGGTGCGCGCCTGCACGCATCTGGATGTCGATCGCGCCGGCATCGACCTGGCGATTCAGGCCGTCCGCGAAAAAACACGCGGCTGAGCCGCCTCGATTCATACTTTTTTAGGGATTCCGCGTCAGGGTCTCCGGGCACACAACCCGGAGACCCCCCATGCGCCTTCTTCAAGCGTTACTGCTCATCCCGCTCTTCGCCTCGCCCGTCCTGGCCCAGGCCGCGCCGCCCGGACCGGCGCCAGAGCATCCCGCGCGGCGGAGCGCGGCCCAGCATTTCGCCGATGCCAACACGACCCATGACGGCCGCCTGACGCTGCAACAGGCCACCGAGGGGTACAAATCGATCGCCAAATCCTTCGCCCAGATCGACGTGAACCATCGGGGTTACGTGACGATGGACGACATCAAGTCCTGGCGTGCCGCGAAGAAAGCCGCGCGGCAGGCGGCGCGGCAGGCCGCCGGCGGGACCCGTCCGGCGGCCGGCGCGGACCGCACCGGTGGGCCGCGCGCGATGGCGCCCTGGCCCGACGGAGCCATGCCGGGCAATGTCGGCGCCCCGCTCATGGGCGTCGATCTCCCCTATATCTCGCGCGCCGTGGCGCCGGTCTCGTAGCGGGCCGCGACACGGTTTCGGCCCGGCGACTTTACCCCGCCGGCTTTACCCCAACAGCGCGATGCAGCGGGTTGGCCATGAACAACAACCCCTCGTCGCGCGCGGCGGCGGTGGCGGCGCGCCAGATCGCCGTTTCCTCCTCGTTCAATTGCGACAGCACATGGTCTTCCCGGTATCGCCAGATCGGGCCGTCGGGCCGATCGAAGGTGACCAGAGCGGGGAAGCAGGTCAGCGTTTCAAAACCGGTGGCCCGCATGCGGCGGTAGAGGCTGGCGTCGGCCACCCCGCGCGGCCCGTTCGATTGCGGCGGGATGGCGACTTTCCGCCGGATCGGCTCGGGCAGCGCCAGATGCCACCATTGCGGCATGTCAATCGCGCGGACGATGACGCCCGCCCGGCCGCCCGGTTTCAGCACCCGGAACAATTCCCGCAGTGCGAGATCGGCGTCGCATTCCTCCAGCACCGTCACGGTATAGGCCAGATCGAACGCCGCATCCGGGAATGGCAGGCGTTCCGCGTTGCCCTCGCGGAAGACGATCCGGTCCGCGACGCCGTCCTCCACCGCCAGCGCCGCCGCTTCCCGCAACAGGAACGGGTTCACGTCCGTCGCCGCGATCGGGTTCGCCGCCCCGAACCGCCGCGCCAGCATCCGGTCCAGCGCGCCGGAGCCGCAGCCGACATCGAGGATCGTTTCGCCGGGCCGCGGCGCCATGACATCGAACAAACCGTTTATCATGCCGGCATAGCTGGCGCCCGCCGCCCGGTCCTCCAGCGCCGCGATGCCGCCCAGATGCCGGCCACCCAGCACGATCAGAGTGAAATGCCGGGCGAGTTCCGGGATCGCGGCTTCCCACTGCGAAGGCGCCAGGAAAAACGGCATCAGCACCAAAGCCGGGCCTTGGCCATGCACCTGGTAGGTTATGCCGGCATGAATGCCCGATCCCGCCTTCAGGCCGGGTGTCGTAGACCCGGCGGTCAGGGTCCGGATCGCCGCCACGATCTCCTCGGTTCGATCCGCGACGACATCGGCCCAGCCGGGCGCGTCGTAGCCGTCGAGGACGAAGCGCGTGGAACCCGGCAGACGCGCCTTGGCGCGCGCGGTGACCTCCGCCGTCATGCCGCGGGCGCCGGACACCATCGCGACGCGGGCGGCCAGACCCACGAACGGCCAGGCATCGAGCCGGGAGGGCACGCACAACAGCAGGCCCGCGATCCGGTTGGGATGCGTGGCCGCGAGGTCCGCGATATCGCCGGGCATTTGCGTCGCGACATGCGCGGACACGAGGCCCAGATGGTCCCATAGCGCGAGCAAACGCTCGGTTAAGGTCATGTTGCCGTCCCCCTCTGTTCGCGAGAGGATGCGGGATCGCGGCGCGAAGGAGAAGCGGGATGCCAGACCAGGACGAACTGCAAGAGGCGCTGGCGGCTTTTCTCCCCGGCCTGTTGGCGGCGCTGGACCATCTGGAACGTCTGACGCGGCTGATGCATCCGCCGCGGCTGGCCGAACTCGCGGGGTCGTTGGGGCCGGACGACGCCGTGCTGGCCGCGGGGCTGGCGCGGCTACGGGACGCGCCCTGGCCGGCCGGCATGGCGCCGTTTCGCGGCCAGTTGTCGGAGGCCGGCGATCGTGTGCTGCGGGCCCATGCCGGATTGCGCGACGCGGCGCGGAGCCCGGAGGGACTCCGAGGCGCCTACCAGGCCACACGGCACCAGTATCGCGCGATTGAGGCGTTGTATCCGCTCGCGCCGGGCCTGCCATCCGTCAGCCGTTTCTTCACCGAACCCGGTCTGCGCGGCGACGCGGCCACGGCGGCGCGCATCGACTCGGTCAAAACCGCCGGGCCGGAGACGGGGGTGTTCCACTTCGACAACGAAACCAACGCGCGCGGCGGTTTTTCCGTTTACGTTCCGGAATGGTTACCGCTGGGCCAGGCGGCGCCCGTGGTGTTCGCGCTGCATGGCGGGTCCGGTCACGGGCGGGTGTTTTTGTGGAGTTGGCTGCGCGAGGCACGCTCCCGAGGCGTCATTCTGGTGGCGCCGACCGCGAGCGGTTCCACCTGGTCGCTGATGGAACCGGAGGTGGATTTTTCGTTGCTTTCGCAGATCCTGAGCTATGTCCGGCGGCGCTGGTCCGTCGATGCGTCGAAAATGCTGCTGTCGGGCATGAGCGACGGCGGCACGTTCACCCTGTTGTCCGGCCTGGATGCGGTTTGTCCATTCACGCATCTGGCGCCGGTGGCGGCGTCGTTCCATCCGATGCTGACGGCGATGGCGGAGCCGGAACGCATTAAAGACCTGCCGATTTACCTGACACACGGCGCGCTGGACTGGATGTTTCCCATCTCCACGGGCCGGACCGCGAACGAGGCGCTGGCGATGGCAGGGGCGAAGGTGACATTCCGCGAAATTCCGGATTTGTCGCATACCTATCCGCGCGAGGAGAATGGACGGATTTTGGCGTGGCTGATGGCGTGAACGAAATCGCGTGGCCGGGACGAGCCCGGCCACGCTCCGGCTTATATCAACCGGCTGAAAGATTGACTCTCCGCCGGTTCGTCATCCCCCGACCCGTTCGGGGGACCGGGGACGGCATGAACCCGCTTTTCTGGCACTCCCGGTGGCCCGATCGAGTCGGGCCATGACGAGGAGAGGGCGTGCCATGGGTCGATCTTTCGGGCGGATGATATTAACCTGACTTCAACTCATCCCCAACCAGCTTCTCCACCCACTTCGCCATTTCCGTATGATCGGACCCCGGCCCGAACATCGTTTCGGCCGAAACGATCATCTCCCGGACCAGGGCGCTGAGAGGCGCCGCTGTCCCGGTCTCGCGCCCCACCTGCAAGGCAATGGAAAGATCCTTCGCCAGCAGCCCCATCGTGAAGCCCGCGTCGAATTTCCGGGATATCACGAATTGCTTGAATTTCTTCTGGGTGGAGTTGTTCATGCCCGTCGCGGCATTGAGAACATCGGTCATCACGGCCGGATCGAGTCCAAAACGTTGCCCAATGAGAAGCGCCTCGATCCCAATAAGAAACCCGCCCGTGCTGACCAGGTTGTTCAGCGCCTTCATTGCCTGGCCCGAGCCGACCGCGCCTGTCTTCAACACCGACGTGCCCATCGCCTTCAGCACCGGCATCGCCTTGTCGACGATCGCGGGATCGCCGCCGACCATGATCGCCAGCTCGCCGGTCCGCGCCCGCGGCACGCCGCCCGAGACCGGGCCGTCGATCATGTGGGCGCCCAGGGCGGCGACCTGTTCGGCCAGGCGTTGCGTCACCGACGGCACGCCGGAACTCATTTCGACGACGATCGTTCCCGGTTTCAAACCCGCGAAAATATTGTCGTCGCCGCCACCAAGAACATTCTCGACGATGACGGAGGTCGGCAGCATCGTGACGATGACGTCCGAACCCTCCGCCAGTTGCCGCAGTGTGTCGGGCGCGGTGCCACCGATTTGTTGCACGAAATTGTTCGCGACCTCGCGCCGGGAATCATTGATCAGCACGTCGAAGCCGGCTTTCACGAGGCAGGCGGCCATTGGCCAGCCCATGTTGCCCGCGCCGATGAAACCGACCGTGGGTTTATTTGGCATTGTCGATTTCCTTGAACACTTCGGTGGCGATCTTGAAGGCTTCCAGCGCGGCGGGGATGCCGCAGTAAGCGCCGACCTGGACCAGGACTTCCTTGATCTCGTCGCGAGTCACGCCGTTGGTGACGGCGGCCTTCAGATGCAGGCGCAGCTCGGCCCCACGGTTCAGCGCGGACAGCATGCCCAGATTGATAATGCTGCGCGTTTTCCGGTCCAGGCCGGGCCGGGTCCAGGCCATGCCCCAGGCGATCTCGGTGGTCATCTGCTGGAACACGGCGTTGAAATCGTCGGCCCGCGCCAAAGAGGCATCGACGTAATCGGGGCCCAACACCTCGCGCCGGACTTCCAGGCCCTTCTTGAAAAGTTCGCTTTGGTATTCGGGGCGATCGGGTACATCCACCATGGCGTGTCTCCTGTTTCCGTGGAATCGGCGGGACCGTAGAGATTGCGCGAAGGGGCGACAAGCGGTTCACTCCGGCGCTTCGAAACCAAGGGGAGAGACACCATGGCGGCCACATACGAAATCCTGGCGCTGCGCTATGCCATTCTGGACGGGGGCCGGTTGCAGTACCAGAACTACCTGACGCCCGACGATCACGCCGCCCCCGATCCGCTGGATTATTTGCTGTTCGCGATCCGGGGCAACGGGCGCACGATCGTCATGGACACCGGCTTCGACGCGGCCTCCGCCGCCCGCCGGGGCCGCGAATTGCTGCGCACGCCGGCGCAGGCGCTGCTCGACGCGGGCATCGACCCGGCCGAGACGAAGGATGTCATCCTGACACACATGCACTGGGATCACGCGGGCGGGATGAATTATTTCCCGAAGGCGACGTTCCATCTCCAGGCCGCCGAAATGTCCTTCTGCACGGGTCCCTGCATGTGCGAGCCCCACATGCGCCGCCCCTTCGACGGGGATCATGTGAAGGACGCGGTCGGCGCGCTCTACAGCGACCGGATGCGCCTTTACGACGGTACGGTGGAGATCGCGCCGGGGATCACCGTCCATCTGATCGGCGGCCACTCCGGCGGCATTCAATCGATTCGCGTCCCAACGGCGCGCGGGACAGTGGTATTGGCGGGGGACGCCGCCCATATGTGGGGCAACATCCGCAACAAGAACCCCTTCCCGCTGGTCATCGACATCCCTCGCATGCTGAAGGGCTACGACATCATCAACAGCCTCGCCGACGGGCCGGACCATGTCATACCGGGCCACGATCCGCTGATTCTGAAGCGCTTTCCGGCGCTGAACGGGAATCCGGAAATCGTGCGCCTCGACCTGCCGCCCATCGCCTGACGTAAAGGGAACCACCTGGCCCGCCGCCGCTTCGCCCGCAATCCGCCCATCCCCTCCGGGCCGCCCAAACGGCGCCGGTGGGGCATGGGACTCGCGTGGAGTTTCGGGGTGGGCCTGCCCGTTCTCGGCTTCGCGGTGTTGGGCGTGCTCTGGGCCACCGTGCCGCCCGACAGCGGCACGGCGCGCATCCCAGGCCTGTCCGCGCCGGTGGACATTAGCTTCGACACCAACGGCGTCCCCCGTATCCGCGCCGCCAGCGAACGCGACGCCGCCGCCTCCATCGGCTACGTCCACGCCCGCGACCGTATGTTCCAGATGGAGCTGATGCGCCGCGCCGCCTCCGGCCGTCTGTCCGAGATCGCCGGGCCCGCCACCCTGCCGATCGACAAACAAATGCGAGTTTTCGGCCTTGGCCGCCTCGCCGAGGGCGACGTCGCGGCGCAAACACCCGACGCCCGCGCCCTGCTGGACGCCTACGCCGCCGGGGTGAACACCTGGATCGCCGAACGCGGCCGCTTCGCCGCGCTGGAATTCCTGGTGCTCGGCCAACCAGAGCCCTGGAAACCCTCGGACAGCCTGCTCTGGGGCCGCACCATGGGGCTGTGGCTGTCGTCGAACTATCGCACCGAACTCGCCCGCCAGGCGTTGCGCGACAAGCTTCCGGCCGAGACTCTGGAGCAGCTTTGGCCCCCGCATCCGGCCCCACTGCGCCCCCAGGCGAGTCTCGGCGGCCCCGATTGGGCCGCGCATTTGCTCGCCGCGCTCCCCACCTTCCCCGCCCCCTTCACCCTCCCCGCAACCGCCTCCAACGCCTGGGCGGTCGACGGGCGCATGACCGATACCGGCGCGCCACTGCTGGCGGGGGACCCGCATCTGGCCTTCGGCTTCCCCGGTCTTTGGTATTTGCTGCGAGTCGAAACACCGGGCCATGTCCTGGCGGGCGCGACCGGGCCGGGCGTTCCGTTCCTCATCCTCGGGCGCAACGAGAAAATCGCCTGGACCTTCACCACCACGGGCGCCGACACCCAGGACGTCTACCTGGAACCGCCGGAAGCCATTACCGCGACGCGCGAGGAACGCATCAAGGTCCGCGGCCAGCCCGATACCGTCTTCACCGTCCGCGAAACGCGCCACGGGCCGGTGATCAGCGATTTGGCGCCCGGCGCCACCCAGATCGCCGCCGTCGCCATGACCAACCTGCTGCCCAGGGATACCGGCGCCTCCGGGATGCTGGCACTGAATCGGGCGGGGAGCGTGGAAGAGGCCGGCCGGGCCGCGGCGATCGTCATGTCGCCGGTGCAAAACCTGATGGTCGCCGACCGGGGCAAAATCGCGCTTTATTTGACGGGCCGCGTCCCCATCCGCCGTTCCGGCGACGGTTGGGCGCCCGTGCCCGGGGTCGCCACCGATCATGTGGTCCAGGACGGGTCTGGTTTGCGGGCGGATGGGGACGCGTTCGGCTGGTCGGGCTTCGCCTCGGGCGAGGCGTTGCCCCATATCGTCGCCCCCGGCGGCGGCCGGTTGATCAACGCCAACGAACCCGTGGCGGGGCCGGATTTTCCGGTTTTCATGGGCCGCGACACGTTCCGCGACTGGCGGGCGCGCCGCATTCGGGCGCTGTTGGACGCGGCGCCGAAATTCTCCGCGTCCGACTTCGCGGCCATGCAGATCGACACCGTCAGCCCCTTCGCGGTGGCGATGCTGCCCGCCCTGCGCGCGGTGCCCGGCGCAGCCCAGTTTCTGGGCGACTGGGACGGCGCGATGACCGAAAACGATCCGCGTCCGCTGCTTTTCAATGCCTGGATGGCCGCGTTCGATCGCGCCGTCCGCGCCCGTACCGGGATCCCCGAGGGCGCGCAGGCGCCGATGTTCGATTTTATCCCCTTCGTCCTGTCGCCCAAGGGCGCCCATTTCTGCGGCGGCGATTGCGGCCCGATCCTGACGGCGACGCTGGAGGAAACCCTGACCGCCCTGACCGCCCGCTTCGGTCCGGATTTTTCCACGTGGCGCTGGGGCACCGTTCATCAGGCCGTGTTCGCCCACCCCTTCCTGCGCGCCATCCCCGTGATCGGGGACCTCGCGACATCGCGGATCGCCGTGCCGGGCGACGGGACCACGATCTATCGGGCCGATATGAACCACGCGCTCGAAGCCGTGCACGGGGCGAGTTACCGCGGCGTTTACGACCTCGCCGATCTGGACCGGAGCCTGTTCGCGATGACGCCAGGCCAGTCCGGCAATCCGATCGGCCGGCACGCGCGGGATTTTCTGACGCGCTGGCGCGACGGGGCGATGGTGCTGCTGGGACCGAAACCCGTCGCCGTCGCGGCCACGCTGCGGCTGGAACCTTAGGGAGAAACACGATCCATGGTTCGCGACGAAGATTTCATCGCCGGCACGATGAGCCGCCGATGCCTCGCCTGGCTGGTCGATCTCGCGCTGATCGGCCTGCTGATGGTGCCGATTTTCATGATCCTGACGCTGTTCGGCCTGCTGACCCTCGGGCTGGGCTTCGGCGCGATGGCGATCCTGCCCGCGGTGCCGTTTTTGTATCATTTCCTCAGCCTGCTGCGGACGGGCTCCGCGACGCCTGGCCAAAGCCTGTTGGGACTGACCGTCCGGCGCGACGCCGATCTCGGCCCGCCCAACGGCGCGGAGGCGGCGATCTTCACGGCGGTGTTCTATCTCACCATGGCCACGTCCGGGCTGTTGTTGCTGATCGCGCTGTTCACGACACGCCACCGGACCCTGCACGATCTGGCCAGCGGCCTTGTCGTCGTGCGCCGCCGCGCCCTGGACGCGTGGGTCGCGGAAGGCATGAAGGGTTAAGGCGGGTTCGGAGCGGGAACACCGGCGCCGGGGACCCGAAGCCCGGTAATCCCTGTTGACCCGGTGGCCGCGACCCTGGAACATGCGGGAGGATCGTCCAATGAATTTCAAAACCCCCGCCCGCCCCCGATTTTTCTACACAACCGCGCCTTTGCCCTGCCCCTATGTGGCGGGGCGGACGGAACGGAAGATCGTGACCGAAATCTCGGCGCCCGGCACCGAGGCGCTGCACGACCGGCTGTCCCGTGCCGGCTTCCGGCGTAGCCACAACATCGCCTATGCGCCGGTCTGCCCGTCCTGCCAGTCCTGCGTCCCCATCCGCATCCCCGTCGCCACGTTCCAGCCCGGCGGCACCCTGCGCCGCATCGCCCGCGACAACGCGCGCCTGGAAGGCTTCGTCGTGGCCCCGCGCGCGACGGCGGAACAATTCCAGTTGTTCCAACGCTACCAGCAGACACGCCATGGCGGCGGCGACATGGCGACCATGAGTTTCTACGACTACCGCGCCATGGTCGAGGACACGCCGGTCGAAACCTTCCTGGTCGAGTTCCGCGATCCCGACACAAGCCTGATCAGCACCTGCCTGACCGACCGGCTCGGCGATGGGTTGTCGGCGGTCTACAGTTACTACGCGCCGGGCATGGAAAAACGGTCGCTGGGAACGCACGCCATCCTTTGGCTGATCGACCGCGCGCGCGCCCTGGGGTTGCCCTACGTCTACCTTGGCTACTGGGTGCCGGAGAGCCAGAAAATGTCCTATAAAGCCCGCTTCCGCCCGTCCGAGGTGCTGGTCGCCGGCACCTGGCGGACGCTGACGGACGCGGATATCGCGGGCAACGCGGGTCCGGTGACCCGGCAAGTGCTGGTGACGGAGCAGACCGCCTGAACGCCCCGCCCTCCCCCGAACCGGACTGGCTGATCTGGACGCGCGAACTGCTCGCGATCGCCCAAACCGGCCTCGCCTTCACCAAAGACCCCTACGACGCCCAACGCTACGAGGCCCTGCGACGGCTTGGCGCGCGCATCCTCGCCGAGCACACCGGCGCCGATCTGGCGCGGCTGGAAACTCTGTTCGCCGCCGAAACCGGCTATGCCACCCCGAAAGTCGGCGTCCGTGGCGCGGTGTTCGACGGGGACGGCCGTGTCCTCATGGTCCGGGAAACCGTCGACAACCACCGCTGGACGCTGCCCGGCGGCTGGGCCGAGGTCAACCAAACCCCCGCCGAATCGGTGGTCCGCGAAGTCTTCGAGGAATCGGGTTACCGCGTGCGCGCGGTGAAACTCGCCGCCGTCTGGGACCGCTCCCGCCAGCGCCTTCCGCCCGCGCCATACTCCGTCACCCGCCTGTTCTTCGTCTGCGCGCTGGAAGGCGGCGCGCCCGCGACCAGCCTGGAAACCAGCGGCCATGGCTGGTTTTTCGAAGACCAAATCCCCGAGGATCTTTCCTTGGGCCGCACCGCGCCGCACCATATCTCCAGAATGTTCGCCCATTGGCGCGACCCATCGCTGCCCACGGACTTCGACCAATGAGCAAATTGTTCGAAGCGGCCCGCGCTTTCTGCGAAGTGTCTCGCGTCGCCCGCCTCGCCACCGCCGACGCCAAAGGCGTGCCGCATCTGGTGCCCGTCTGCTACGCGGTCATCGGCGACTCGCTTTACATCACCATCGACGAGAAGCCGAAGCGCACGGACATTCTTCTGAAGCGTCTCCGCAATATCCAGGAAAACCCGGAGATCGCCGTCACGGTCGATCGCTGGGACGAGGACTGGCGCCGTCTCGCGTGGGTGATGCTGCGGGGGCGAGCGGACATCCTGGCGGACGGCGACGAACATGATCGCGCACAGGACCGGCTGCGCGAACGTTACCCGCAATACCGGTCCATGGACATCGCGCCGCTGCCCGTGATCGCGCTGCGGATCGCGCGCGCGACATCCTGGGGCCGCCTTGGGGACGATCTGTCCCCCTGATCTCCCCAACACCGCCAAAAAACGGAGGAACCCCATGCGAGGACTGTCCGGCAAACGCGCCATCGTCACCGGCGGCGGCAGCGGCATCGGCCGCGCCACCGTCCTGCGCCTCGTCGAAGAAGGCTGCGAGGTCGGGATCTTCGACATCGATCAGGCCGGCGCCGATTCGGTCGCGGCCGAAACCGGCGGCAAAGCCCGCGCTTACCGCACCGACATCTCCGACCGCGCCAACGTGGAAGCCTCCGCCACCGCCTTCGAACGCGACATCGGCCCGCCCGATCTGCTCGCGAACGTCGCGGGCTGGGACCGGATGATGGGGTTTCTGGAAACCGACACGGCGTTCTGGGACAAGGTGATCGCCATCAACCTCTATGGCCCGCTGCACATGCACCATGTCGTCGTCCGCGGCATGGCCGCGCGCGGGTTCGGCCGGGTCGTCAATGTCTCGTCCGACGCCGGGCGCGTCGGCTCCTCGGGCGAGGCCGTCTACAGCGCCTGCAAAGGCGGCATCATCGCCTTCACCAAAACCATGGCCCGCGAACTCGCGCGGCGGAACGTGACTCTGAATGTGCTGTGTCCGGGCCCGACCGATACGCCGCTGTTCGACGCCATCAAGGCGGACAGCGCCGCCGGCGCGAAAATCGGCGAGGCCCTGGCGCGTGCCGTCCCGCTGCGCCGTATCGGCACGCCGGACGATTATCCCGGCACCATCGCCTTTCTGCTGTCCGACGACGCCGCTTATATCACGGGACAGACGCTCTCCGTCTCTGGCGGCCTGACAATGTCCTGACATCCGCCCTATCCACCGTCCGTCACGCCCCCTCCCCCAAAAATCCGGCATCCCCCGCCTCGATCGGAACCGGCCCACGGCGTCCCCAAACCAGGAATACCGTCACATGACCGAAATCAACGGCTACGAAGTCCTCGGCCTCGGCATCTACTTCGAAGACCTTCCCATCGGCCGCAAATTCCGCACCATCGGCCGCACTCTGACCGAAGCCGACCTCGTCAACTTCATCTCCGTCACCGGCCTGACAGAGGTCCTGTTCTCCAACACCGAATTCCTCAAGAACGAGAGCGACATCAAAGACCGCGTCGTCCCCGGCGCCATGGTCTACTCCTTCTCCGAGGGCCTGCTCACGCACGCCACCATGCAACACACCGGCTTCGCCTTCCTGAACATGGAACTGAACGTCCACGCGCCGACCTTCGCGGGCGACACGATCCATGTGGAATGCGAGGTTGTCGAAAGCCGCCGCAGCAAAAGCCGCCCCAACCGCGGGCTGGTCCGCACCATGAACCGAGTCGTGAAACAGGACGGCACGCTGGTCCTGACCTACAACCCGCTGCGCATGGTAAAGGCGCGGAGCACCGGGTGACCCGCCGGCCTGACAAACAACACGCCTCCGTGCCACACGCCGCGTTTGGCACGGCCCCCTGGGCTCGATTGTCAGGCCGCCACGCCGCGCCCGCGCGCTGCGACCGCGAGATGCCCGCCCGCGGAAAAGGGGCTTACCCCTCCCGTATCCTCATGCAATTCGCCAGCAGACGCGGATTCCCGGCCGCTTTCAGTTCCACATCCGCGAACGCCCAACAGGCCGCCATCGTTTCGAAGGACGGCCGGGCTGGCTGGACGATTTCCTGGCAATCCCGCGCCACGCCCGGCTCGGCGCACAGCGATGGGAAGTAAACGTAAACCACCCCCGGACCTTCCAGACTCGGCGATGGGCCGTCGCGATGCGTGACCAGCACCGTCGCCACCGCCAAAGCGGCGCCAAGGAACAGACAGAACCGCGTGGGAAAGCGCCATTTGACACGCATCGCCCCGCCCCCGTCAAAGGCCCGAGGCGGCGAGCACCGCCAACCGCGATCGCATCGCCGACAACGCCTCGTTCAGGGACCCGAACGCGCCGAGTTTGCGATATTCGTCCCACCGGAACATATCCAGATGCACGCGCCCGCCGGTGCGATGCAGAATAAACGACGGCCCCAACAGATCGCTCGCCGCTTCCGGCATCGCGACAATGCTCGAATCATCCCAGGATGTCTGATTGAGTTCGGCGGACCAGGACGGCGCGGCCTCCGATAAAGCGGCCCGGACGGCGTCGAGATCGTCCCAGGTCAGCACCGAGGCGCGCGGAAACGACCACTCCGGTTGCGGTTGAATATGGGCGGACTGGGACACGAGTCGATCCTTATCCCTGGCCAAAAACGGCCTTCGGCTGAAATTGTCTTGTAACCACTATTGCATGTGGATTTCGCTTCAAAAAGAAAAAACGCGCGAAATGAGAACGGTAGCGGGTTAATTGCACGTCATTCGGCCCGTTCCGGACCGCCCGGCCGTGTCCGCGCGCCGGTCAGTACGTCAATGTCCGCGCGCCAATGTCAGCGCGCCAGTCAGCGGGCCGATGTTCGCGCGCCTCTCAGCGCGCCTATGTTCGCGCGCCTCTCAGCGCGACGGCATCCGTCCCGCGGCCGCGGCACGGCGCGCCACCGCGAGCACCGCGTTGCGGCAAAGGATCTGATCCGGCCAGCCCGTCCGCTTGCAGCCGCGCTCGGCTTCCGTCATCCCCTGAATCGCCGCCGCCAGCGCGGCCGCGGGCCACAGCCCCAGCGCGCGATTGAACTGCCCCACCTTCCGGTAAAACACCGGCGGACGCAGCGACCTGGCCGCCTCGGCCGCGCTCGCGCCCGACTCGTCCATCGCCATGCGCGCCCGTTGCAGCCGGTGCAAATGATTGATCGCCATCCGCAGCACCTGGACCGGCGCCGCGCCCTCGGCGATCGCCAGTTCCAGCGCCCGGTCGGTCATCGCGACATCCCCCGAAGTGGCGGCGAACAACGCGTCATCCAGCGACAGGCCGGAAAAATCCCCCGCGCAGGCCATCGCGGAATCGAGATCCGCCCGCCCCCCCGGTCCCACATACAAAGCCAGCTTCTCCAGTTCGGCCCGCGTCGCCGCGCGATCCGCGCCAAGCTGACCCGCGAGCCAGGTCAACGCCTCTGAATCGACACTCACGCCCGCTTGCTTCAACGTCTCCCGGATCGTCGTTTCCAGCGCCCGCCCCTCTTCCGGATAACACCCGATCGCGGCGCCGTCCGGCGCGGCCTCGAGTTCCGTCCGCAGCCGCGACCGGCTGGCGAGACCCGCGCCTTCCAGGATGACAAAGCCCGGCGCGCCCGACTTAAGAACCGTCCGCACATGCGCCACGGCGGCATCCGTCGCCTCCCGCACCCGCACCACCCGCCGCCCGCCGGTCATCGGCAACGACGCCGCCTCGTCCGGCAGCCGCGCGATCTCCTCGCGCGCGAGTTCCACCACCAGAAACGGATCGTCGAGCGACCCCGCGACCGTCCTGACCAGTCCCACCGCCCGGTCCCGGATCATCCCGGCGTCCTCGCCATACAGAAGGACAACCCGGCACGCGCCGGGATCGCGCAGAAACCCCTCGACCCGCGCCGCCTCCAGCTTCATCCGGCCACTTGAGGGCGATTTTTGAACCACACGGCCAGCGCCAGAACCACCTTGTCCGCCAGTTGCACCGCCATCCGGCGTTGCAGGGCCTCGTTCTCGAGGTCCTGAGCGAATAACTGGCCGCTGAAGATGTCGTAACCATCGACGATCCGTTCGGAGCTCTCCGCCAGTTTGGTCTTCTTCCCGTCCCGCGCGGTCAGCGTCCAGGCCGCGGTGCCCACCAGGCGGATCCGAGTCGCCTGCGTCAGGTTCAGAATGCCCTGCACTTCGCCCACGATGCCGAAACCGACCAAGAGCTCGTAACGGCGCGGCTGACCCGGTTCCGATCGCAACCGCGCCAGCAACGCCTCCCGCATCATCTGACCGGGACGTTCGTACATCGGCAGGACCTCGACCGCCGCCAGTTCCCCGGCCGGACCGGCCCCTCCCCCCGCGAGGGTGCCCGCGGGACCGTAGACCGGGCGAAAGCCGCAGCCCGACACCAGACCGCCCAACCCCAGAAGCAGCGCGGCCCGCCGGCCCGAGGAAGCGGTCATCCCGCGATCACGAAGTTGACGATCCGGTTGGGAACATGGACGCGCTTGACGATGCGTTTGCCCTCCAACCCGCGCGCGACATTCGCCTCCGCTTCGGCCAGCGCGATCACCGTCGCCGCCGGCGAGTCGGGCGCCACCGAAACGGTGCCGCGCAGCTTGCCCATGATCTGCACCGCGATGGTGACGGTTTCCGCGATCAACAGGGCCGGATCGGCGTCCGGCCACGGGAGATCGGCGACCAAATTTAAGCTTCCTGGGTAGAGCAATGCCACGATTTCCTCCGCCACATGCGGCATCATCGGGGCACATAGCCGTGCCAACATTTCGACGGCCTCACGTCGAGCCCACGCGAGGTTCGGTTCATTCGCCGCTGTCCCGGCGGCACGCTCCGCGTCAGCGATCGCGTTCGCGAGTTCGTAGAGGCGAGCCACCGCGACATTGAAAGAAAAGTTCTCCAATGCATCGGTGACCGCGGCAATGGCTTTGTGGGTGGCGCGGCGTAAAGCACGGCCGTCTGTTCCGAATTCAGACGGACATGGACCATTGGCCCCCACCACCCCTTCCGCCAGGCGGTAAACCCGCTGCGTGAAGCGATAGGCACCGGCCGCGCCCGATTCCGTCCACTCCATGTCCCGCTCGGGCGGATTATCGGACAGGATGAACCAGCGCGCGGTGTCGGCGCCGTACCGTTGAATGATCTCGCCGGGGTCGATGGTGTTGCGCTTCGACTTGCTCATCGCCTCGATGCGCCCGACCGTCACGGGAAGGCCGGTGACCTTGTGGACCGCGGTGCCGTCCGGACGTTTGTCGATCTCCTCTGGATACAACCAGGCGCCGTCCTCGGCGCGGTAGGATTCGTGGTTGACCATGCCCTGGGTGAACAGACCGGCGAAGGGCTCGTCGACGGAAATATGGCCAGTGGCTTTCATCGCCCGCGTGAAGAAGCGCGAGTAAAGGAGATGCAGGATCGCGTGCTCGATGCCGCCGATATATTGATCGACCGGCATCCAGTGATCGACCGCCGCGCGCGCCAGAGGCTGTGTCGTGTCGGAGGCGCAGCAATACCGCGCGAAATACCAGGAACTGTCGACAAACGTGTCGAACGTGTCGGTTTCGCGTCGCGCCGCCTTGCCGCAGGACGGGCAGGCGACATGCTTCCAGGTCGGATGATGGTCGAGCGGATTACCCGGCCGGTCGAACGTGACATCCTCGGGCAGCCGCACCGGCAACTGGTCCGCGGGCACGGGAACGACGCCGCAGGACTCGCAATGAATGACCGGGATCGGGCAGCCCCAGTAGCGTTGCCGCGACACGCCCCAGTCGCGGAGGCGCCAGTTGACGACGCCCAGCCCCTGGCTTTTCGCGGCGAGCGCGTCGATCGCGGCGCGTTTGGCGGCATCGACGTCCAGCCCGTTCAGGAAATCCGAGTTATACGCGACACCCGGGCCGACATAGGCCTCCTTACCGACGGCGAAGCTCGCCGCATCGGCGTCCGGCGGCAGCACCACGGGAACGACGGACAGGTTGTATTTCCGCGCGAAGTCCAGGTCGCGCTGGTCGTGCGCGGGGCAGCCGAAGATCGCGCCGGTGCCGTATTCCATCAGCACGAAATTGGCGATCCAGACCGGGAAGGTCGCGCCCTCGATGAACGGGTGCTTCACCCGCAGTCCGGTGTCGTAACCATGCTTTTCGCCGGTTTCGATCACCGCCTCGCTGGTGCCTTTGGAGCGGCATTCCGCGATAAAGGCCGCCGCTTTTTCGTCACGCGCGCCGACCGCCGCGGCCAATGGATGTTCCGGGGCAATGGCCATGAAGGACATGCCGAACAGCGTGTCGGGGCGGGTCGTGTAAACCTCGACCTTGTCGATCCCCGCTTCCGGCGCCGCCAGGTCGAAATGCAACCGCGCGCCCTCGGACCGCCCGATCCAGTTCGCCTGCATAAGGCGCACGCGTTCCGGCCAACGGTCCATCGTGTCCAGCGCCGCCAACAACTCCGGCGCATACTTCGTGATCGAGAAGAACCACTGGCTGAGCTGCTTCTTCTCCACCAGCGCGCCAGAGCGCCAGCCCTTGCCGTCGATCACCTGCTCGTTGGCGAGGACAGTACCGTCCACGGGATCCCAGTTAACCCAGCTTTCCTTGCGCTCGACCAGGCCCGAGGCGAGGAAATCCAGAAACAGTTTTTGCTGGTGCTGGTAATATTCCGGCTGGCAGGTCGCGAATTCCCGGGTCCAGTCCAGCGACAAGCCCATGCGCTTCAACTCGCCGCGCATGTTCGCGATATTCTCGTACGTCCATTTCGCGGGATGGACGCCGCGTTCGCGCGCCGCGTTCTCGGCGGGCAGGCCGAAGGCGTCCCAGCCCATCGGGTGCAACACGTCGAATCCCTTGGCCCGCTTGTAGCGCGCGACCACGTCGCCGAGCGTGTAGTTCCGCACGTGACCCATATGGATCTTGCCGGAGGGGTAGGGAAACATCTCCAGGACATAGTATTTCGGCTTGCCGGAGGTGGGCACGTCGGCCACCTGGAAGCAGGCGCGTTCGGACCAGGCGGCCTGCCATTTCGGCTCGGCGGCGCGGAAATCGTAGCGCGGACCGTCGGCCGTGCCCGGAGTGTGTTCGGTGGGGGCGCTGGTATCGTTCATGAAGCGATGTATCGGGCGGCCAGGCGCGGCTTGCAAGTGGGACAACTCATCCCTGGAGTGCTTTACCGCGTCATCTTCCCCACCGCCGCGATCAGCTCTTCCACTTTCCGCCGCTGTTCTAGCGGATCGCCCGTCGCGAAGGCGTCCGCCACGCAATGCGAGACATGGTCGCGCAACACATGCTCCGACACCCGGTGCAGCGCCGCCCGCACCGCGTCGATCTGGGTCAGCACCTCCACGCAGTACCGGTCCTCTTCGACCATGCGCAGCAGGCCGCCGACCTGGCCCTCGATCCGGCGGAGACGGCCGAGAACCTCGGACTTCGCGGCGTCACGCATCGCGGTCTGTCCTTGAAACCATACCCATGGGGGGTATATAGGGGTTGCCACGCCCGATGTCACGCGCGCCGCGTCCGGGACGCATCGAGGAATAACCATATGGCCCATGACCCAGCCGCCCCCTCCGCCCCCGCGGGCGAAACGGCGATCGATCCGGTCTGCGGCATGACGGTCGATCCCGCCACCTCCAAACACCGTTTCGATCGCGGCGGAACAACGTTCCATTTCTGTAGCGCGGGCTGCCGGGAGAAATTCGCCGCCGCGCCCGAAAAATACCTGAGCGTCGGCGAACCCAAGGCCGCCGAAAGAGAGACCGATCCCGTCTGCGGCATGACGGTCGATCCCAACGCCGGCAAACCCCGTCTCGAACACGCCGGAAAAACTTTTCATTTTTGCGGCATCCGCTGCCACGACAAATTCGCCGCCAATCCGGAAAAATACCTCGCCGACAGTCCCGCCCCCGAACCTGAGGCGCCCCCGGGCGCGATCTACACCTGCCCCATGCACCCCGAGGTTCGCCAGATCGGACCCGGAAGCTGCCCCGATTGCGGCATGGCCCTGGAACCAGCGGCACCCACGGCCGAGGCCCCGGTCAACCACGAACTGATCGACATGACCCGGCGCATGTGGATCGCCGCCGCCCTCGTCGCGCCCGTCGTCGTCCTCGAAATGGGCGGCCACATTCCCGCGCTCGGCTTGCACCACCTGGTGCCGCCGCGAATATCCGCCTGGATCCAGTTCGCCTTCGCCACGCCCGTCGTGCTCTGGGCCGGGTTCCCCTTCTTCCAGCGGGGATGGGCCTCCGTCCTCAACCGCTCCCTCAACATGTTCAGCCTCATCGCGCTCGGTGTCGGCGCGGCCTACCTCTACAGCCTCGCCGCCGCCTTCGCGCCCGGCGTCTTCCCCGCCGGATTCCGCACCATGCACGGCCTCCCCGCCGTGTATTTCGAGGCCGCGTCGGTCATTATTGTTCTGGTTCTGTTGGGCCAGGTCCTGGAACTGCGGGCACGCGAGCAAACCGGCGGCGCCATCCGCGCGCTGCTGAACCTCGCCCCGAAAATCGCCCACCGGATCGGCGCCGACGGGCGGGACGAGGAAATCCCCCTCTCCGAGGTCCGGACCGGCGACAGGATCCGCCTGCGGCCCGGCGACGCGATCCCGGTCGATGGCACCGTCCTGGACGGCGCCGGCGCGGTGGACGAATCCATGGTCACCGGCGAATCCATGCCGGTCGAAAAACACCTGGGCGACCGGTTGATCGGCGGCACCGTCAACGGCACCGGCGCGATGGTGCTGCGCGCGGACCAAATCGGCGCGGACACCGTGCTGTCTCGCATTGTCGCCATGGTCGCCAACGCCCAACGCAGCCGCGCGCCCATCCAGCGCCTGGCCGATATCGTCGCCGCCTGGTTCGTGCCCGCCGTCCTCGCCATCGCCCTCGCCGCCTTCGCCATCTGGGCTGGCTGGGGCCCCGCCCCCGCGCTCGCCTACGGCCTCATCGCCGCCGTTTCCGTCCTGATCGTCGCCTGCCCCTGCGCCCTGGGCCTCGCCACCCCCATGAGCATCGGCGCCGGCATCGGCAAAGGCGCGACCATGGGCGTGCTGATCAAATCCGCCGAAGCGCTGGAACGCATGGAAAAAGTCGACACGCTGATCGTCGACAAAACCGGCACGCTGACCGAGGGCAAGCCCGCCATCGAACGCATCGTCTGCGCGCCAGGTTACTCCGAGGACGAGGTGCTTACCCTCGCGGCCAGCCTGGAACGCCGCAGCGAACACCCGCTTGGCGCCGCCATCGCCGCCGCCGCCCTGGCCCGCGGTCTGCCGCTGTACGAACCTCAGGACTTCCACTCCGTGACCGGCCAGGGCGTGTCCGCCACCGCCGGCCGTCACGCCGTCGCCGTCGGCACCGCCAAACTCCTGGTTGGTCTGGGCGTCTCGCCCGGCGCGCTCAATTCGACCGCCAACGCGCTCCGCGCCAATGGCGCCACCGCGCTGTTTGTCGCCATCGACGGCCACCCCGCCGCCACGATCGCCATCGCCGACCCGATCAAACCGTCGGCGCGAGAGGTGCTGGACCGGCTCCGCGCGGACGGCGTGCGAGTCGCGATGGTCACCGGCGATAACAAGACCACCGCCGAGGCGGTCGCGCGTAAGCTGGGGATCGAGGAAGTCCATGGCGGCGTCGCGCCCGAGGAAAAATACCGAATCGTTCGCGCCCTGCGTGCCGCGGGACGTGTTGTCGCGATGGCCGGTGATGGCGTGAACGACGCGCCCGCTTTGGCCGAAGCCGATGTCGGCATCGCCATGGGCACGGGCACCGAGGTCGCCATGCAAAGCGCGGGGATCACCCTGGTGCATGGCGATCTCGCGGGGATCGCGCGGGCCCGGACGCTCAGCCGGGCGACCATGCGCAACATCCGGCAGAACCTGGTCTTCGCCTTCGCCTACAACGCGATCGGTATTCCGGTGGCGGCCGGTGTGTTGTATCCTGTCTTCGGCGTGCTGCTCAGCCCAATCGTCTCCGCTTTGGCCATGTCGCTGAGTTCGGTTTCGGTGATCGGCAATTCGCTGCGACTTCGCAACCTCCGGCTATAGGCGCCGTCCGGCCGGGCACACCGCCTGCTTTTTCGAGCCTCGCCGCCCGCCGGCGCGGCCCATGCGAACCGATGGAACCCGTCTCGATGTCCGATTTCAGCGACCCGAACCAAGCCGTCTCGACCAACGTCGCCACACGCACCATCCGGCTCGATCCGGGCCTGTTCGCGTTATCCTTAAGCCCCACCGCCGCGGATCCTGGACTGGGTTTGCCCGCGGCCCGCGTCTGCCTTCCCCCCGGCCCCTCCGCCCCACACGGCGCGTTGCAGATCGTGCCCGGCCGGGACGATGGGTGGCTAAGCCCAGGAGGGCAGGCGGCGCTGATCAGGGTGGGGGCCGGAGGCGGGCACGCGATGGTAACGCTGTACTGGATCGGTGCCGGTCCCGCCCCGGCGATGAAGCTGGAACGCCTGAACACGGAGCCCGGCGCGAGCCCGGCCACGCCCGGCTTTCCGGCGCCGCCCGCGTCCACGGCGGAGGTCGTCGCGCATATCGAGGGCCTTGGCGACGTGGAAGGCCGGTTCGGCGATTGGATGGGCCAGCGCGGCTCCGGCCGTTCGATCGAAGGCTTCAGCCTCGCGCCTCGTCTTGGCCTGTCCGGCGCGGACTTCGAGATACGCGCGGTCCTCGGCCGCGATTGGCTGTCGCCCTGGTTGCCTGGCACGCATTTCTGCGGCAGCCGCGGTCTGGCTCTGCCCCTGCGAGGGTTCTGTCTCCGCCTGCATGCCGCGGCGGCGGCGCGGTTGGATTTCGCGTGCCTCGCGCGGTTCGTGGACGGATCGGAGGTTGGACCGGTTGGCGGAAACCAGATCTGCGCCGCGCCGTCCTTCGCGCCGCTGGAAGCGTTTCAGGTGGGGTTACGGCCGCGGATGGGGTGAGTTCGCGACGCGACTGGACGCGGGCGGGGCTTTGCCGCCACTCTCGCGTCCATGACAGACCCACACCACGACAGCGAGTCCATTCGTCCCGGAGAAATCGCGGTGCCGCTGCCGGACGCGACCGGCGCGGCGGTGTATTTCATCGGCCGGATACGCACGCCCTGGCTCACCCGCCGCGACTGCCCTCGCCGGGGCGATCCGGTCGATGGGCCGATCTGCGCGATCGAACTCGACCCGCGCTGGGCCCAGGGGCTGGAGGGGATCGAGACGCATCCGCGTTTGCAGGTGCTGTACTGGATGCACGAAGCCCGGCGCGACCTGGTGCTGCAAACACCGCGCGGCGCCGGACCGATCGGTACCTTCGCATTGCGATCGCCCGTCCGGCCGAACCCGATCGCTTCGTCGGTCGTGACGCTGGTTGAACGTATCGGAACAACTCTGCGCGTCCGCGGGCTGGATTGCCTCGATGGCACGCCGCTGATCGATCTGAAGCCGGACCGGACAGGCACGGCGGCCCAGACATGAAAAATCCCGCCGGCCCAATGGACCGGCGGGATTTTCCTGACTTAACCCGAAACGATCAGGTGGAATAGTCGGAGAACGCCGCGCCCGAGAACCGCGCGCGATAATCCGTCCGCACATTGACCAGCGCGACCCGGCCTTTGTCCACTTCCGCCTGGGCGCGTTCCAGCGCGGGCGTGATGTCCTCGGGCTTGTCGACGTATTGGCCGTAGCCGCCGAGCGCCTCGCACATCAGGTCGTACCGCATGTAACCGAGGTCGCGGCCCGGCTTTTCGCGCTTCGGATCGCCGGTCCAGCCGCCGTTGAGGCTGATGACGATCAGCAGCGGGATCTTGTGCCGGATCGCGGTATCCATCTCCATCGCGTTCATGCCCATGGACCCGTCGCCGTGCACCACGATCACCTGCTTGTCCGGGCAAGCCACCTTGGCGCCGACGCCGAAGGGCAGACCGACGCCCATCGTGCCGAACGGGCCCGAGTTCAAACGATGGCCCGGCTTGAATGTCGGCATGGTCTGACGGCCGAAGTTCAGGGTTTCCTGACCATCGACGCAGAGGATCGCATCGCGATTGGCGAAATCGCGGACCGCTTCCAGCATGCGCACGGGGTGGATGTCGCCATCCTCGACCGGACGGTTGGCGCCGGCGGCGGCGCGCTTCTGCTGCTCGCCCTCATGCAGATTCTTGCGCCAGCCCGCGAATTTCTCGGGCGCGACCTTGCCCTGGATGCCCGCGAGCAATTGTTTCAACACCGCCTGGCAATCGCCAACGATCGGAATATCGACGTAACGCGCGGCGGTGGCGATTTCCGCCGAATCGATATCGATTCGGGCGATCGTCGCATCCGGTCCGAAACGCGGCGGCGAGGCATGGCCGATGATGTAGTTCATGCGGGTGCCAAGCACGATGATCAGATCCGCCTCGCGGAAGGCCGAGGAGCGCATCGCCAGGTACGAATATTCGTGATCGTCCGGCACGACGCCACGTCCTTGCGGAGTCGTATAGAACGGCACGCCGGCCGCCTCCACGAACTCTTGCATTTCACCCCAGGCGCGCGACCAGATCACGCCGGAACCGGAGACGATCAGGGGGCGCTCGGCCTTCTGCAAGGCCGCGACGAGGGCATCGACCTGGCGTTGATCGCCGGACGGGCGGCTATCGACCAGCGGACGACCGGCATAGCTCCAATCGACGAGGTTTTCATCGATCTTTTGATAGAGCATGTCGCCGGGGCAATCGATATAAACGGGGCCCGGCTTTCCGGTCATCGCCTTTTGCAACGCGAAATTGATCTGCTGCGGAATGCGGCGCAGGTTGATCAGGCGATCGACATATTTGCAGCAGCCGCGCATCAACTCGACCTGGTCGAGTTCCTGGAACACCTGGCGGCCGAACTGGCTCAACGGGCTCGATCCACCGAAGGCCACCACGGGGCAGCAATCGACCAGCGCGTTGGCCATGCCGGTGATCAGGTTGGTCACGCCGGGCCCGGAGGCCGCCATGCAGACGCTGGGGATTTGCTTCAGGCGGCTGTACGCCTGGCACGCGAACGCCGCCGCCTGCTCGTGGCGGACGTCGATCATGCGGATGCCTTCCTTGATGCAGGTGGCTTCCGCCAGCAGCATCGGGCCGCCCATGATGTAGAAGAGATCGGCGACCCCTTCTTTCGCCAGACATTTGGCGATGATTTCAGAACCCGTGAGTTCCGCCATGTTACCGGTCTCCTTGTCGAGGTAAAGGGTAAGAGTTCAGCCGACGGTCCCGCCAGCCTTCAACGCGCCCACCGCGCCGGCGTCCAAACCGAGCCAGCTCGCCAGCACATCGTCCGTGTGCTGACCCAGAAGCGGCGCGGGTTCGACCGGCGGCGGGTTGCCGCCATGGCGCACCGGCCAGGCGACCATTTTGAATTTGCCGGCGTTCGGATGCTCGATCGTCGGCATGATGCCGCGCGTTTCGAACGTCCTGTCCTGGCTCAGTTCCATTGTGTCCAGCACCGCGCCCGCCGGAATGCCCGCGGCGCCGATGATTTCCATCGCCTCTTGCTTCGTGTGTTGACGCGTCCAGTTGGACACCATTTCGTTGACTTCCACGACGTTCGCCGTGCGCGCCGGC